>JBDZUM010000102.1:0-15411 GCA_040255215.1 Rhodospirillaceae bacterium | reverse complement strand
TTCGACTGCCAGTCCGAAAAGTCGAACCAGTCGCCGCTGACGAAGGATGCCGGATTGCAACATGCGGCCACGAGAATGCCGGTGCCATCGTGCTCGCGCGCGAAGGCGATCGTCCGATCGTTGTCCATCGTCGCCGATGTCAAAGGCCGATAGCGCCCCCACTGGAATACAGGCAGATGATCCTGCCGCAGCCGCAGCACCTCGTTCGTGACCTTGATCTTGATGCCGCCCTCGCGCCATTGCCGCGCCAGAACCCGCCAATCGCTCGCCCCGGAAAGTGCCGCACTGCGCTTGTCGAAATCCACTTCCCGCCGATTGTCGGGATCGACCAGAGAGAGATCCCAGAACTCGCAGCCCTGATAGAAATCGGGAACGCCCGGCAGCGTCGCCTTGAGAACCAGTTGCGCCAGGCTCAATGCCGCGCCCAGCCGCGCCGCACGTTCCGCAAGCGGAACGAAGCCGCGACGGAAATCTTCGCTGTCGCTTCCGGTGAGCAGCCGATCGACGTAGTCCTCGACCGATTTTTCGTAGGCGCTGTCCGGCGCGGTCCATCGCGATCGCTGCTTGCCTTCGCGCAGCGCCTTGATCGCGAACGATTTGATCCGCTCGGCGAATCGCTCGTCAACGCCGTCCAGCGGCCACGCTCCCAGCATCGACTGCCAGAGCATGTATCGGTGTTCCGGACTGACGACGGGATCGTCCGGAAACGCCGTCACTGCCGCGCGCCAGTCCTCGGCCATGAAAGTGAGAGAAGCGAGGCGCAGGCGCGCATCCTCGCCGCGCTTGGTGTCGTGCGTGGCCGTGGCGATCATGCCCTGCGGCTGCCGTCCCTGCCGGCGCAGGACCGCGGCGTGGAAGTCTTGCGCCGTCAGCGGCCACAGTTCCGGTCCGCCCCCGACCTCGTTCAGCGCCAGCAGCCGGAAATCCCGGTAGAACAGCGTATCCTCTATCGCTTTCGCCATCACCGGACCGGAGAATTGCTGCAGCCGCGCCGTGAATTCGCCCGGGCGGCTGGCCGCCGCGCGCAAGAAGGCCGATGCGCCGTCGCTATCGGTCGCGCCCTCGATCACTTTCCGATCGGCATCAGACGCGCCTTGGTCGTCAACATAGGTGCGATAGACCGGCAGCCGCACCAGATAATCGACCAATGCCGCTTCCAGCGCCGCACGCTCGAAGGCGCCGTCAAGCTTCTGCAGGCGCCCGACGAGATCGGCCAGCCCGCCGGGAAAAAGCTCGCGCAGGATCTGCCGTTTGGCGTCGACCCGCATTTCCTCGGCCAGCACGGCTGGTCCGATCTCCCGCCAAAGCTCCGCCAGCCGATCGAGCCCGGTCTCGTCGACGAACAGACGGGTCAGAAGATTGAGCGCCTCGTATCCGGTGGTGCCGTGAATGCCGGGCAGCGCCGGCAATTCCTCATCGGCTTCGAGAATCTTCTCGACCACGAGATAGGGTTCGGCCAGCCCGTTGTCCTTCAGCAATCGACGAAGCCGCTCGCAATACCGTGCCGGATCGCGCAGCCCGTCGACGTGGTCAAGTCGCACGCCGTCGATCCGTTTCTCGCGTACCAGTCGCGCCAGAAGTCGATGCATGTCGTCGAATGCCGCTTCGGCATTCGTCCCGACGAGATCGCTGATGTCGAAGAACCGCCGATAGTTGATCTGTCTCGCAGCGTCCCGCCACGGAATCAGCCGGTAGTGCTGCTGCGCCAGCATGTCGGCCGGATCGCCGCGAGCGGTGTCCGCCGCCATCGGCAGGCTGACGCCGGAACAGACGATCTCGCCATCGCCGAGCCGGATTTCCGATAAAGCCTCGTCATAGGGCTTGTCGAGCAGCGGCAGGGTCACCGCCTTATGGCGGAACCCGTCGAACTGCCGCCAGTCGATGTCGAAATATCCGGCGAATGGCGATGCCATGCCCCGTCGCAACACATCGGCCCACCAGGGATTCTCCGGCGAGGCCGCCATGTGGTTCGGCACGAAGTCGACGATGATGCCCAGCCCGTTGGCGCGCGCCGTCTCGCTCAGCGCCACGAACGCATCCTCGCCGCCAAGTGCCGGGCTGACGACATTGTAGTCGATTACGTCGTAGCCATGCGTGCTGCCCGACCGGGCGGCGGTGATCGGCGACAGATAGAGATGGCTGATCCCCAGCCGCCGCAGATAGGGCACGATGCCGGCCGCCGCGGCGAAACCGAACTCGGGCCGCAGCTGCAACCGATAAGTCGCCGCGGGGATGCCCGCTACCTGCGGTCGAGGCGCCATTGCACATGCCAGGGCGGAAAACGGTCCTCCTGCGCCCCTCCCCACAGCGTCAGGCCGGCCTCGATCGCCTGTGGCGCCTTGACCGGCGCGTCGGCGAGATTGGCACGCAGCGACAATCGCGCCCCGGTGCCGAACTGCCAGTCCACGCCCAGGAGCGGCGATGGCAGGTCGATGGCCTGGGCGACAAGAGGAACGCTCCCTTCCAGCAGCGGCGTCACATGCTCCTGTCGGGCGCGCAACAGGGCGCGCACCAGATCGAGCCGGGCACGGCCCTTGTTGGAAGCGCGTGACGCCCAATCGAGCCGGGCGTTCTCGAACGTCTCGCGCGCCAGCGCGCTGGGCGGCGGATGCGCCCGCGAGCGCCGGTACTGGGCGGCGAACTCGCGTCGCCGTCCTTGCTCGACCGCCTGCGCCAGCTCGCCGTGGAAATCGCAGAAAAAGGGGAAGGCGCGGTCGCTGCCCCATTCCTCGCCCATGAACATCAGCGGCACCGGCGGCGCCAGCAGCGTGACGGCGAGGGCCGCCTCGATCGCCGCCGCCGGCGCCAGCGCCTCGAGCCGTTCGCCATAGGCGCGATTGCCGATCTGGTCGTGGTTCTGCAGGAAGTTCACGAAAGCCAGCGGCAGCAGATCGCCGCTCGGTTCGCCGCGCGGCGCGCCGCCGCGATGGTCCGACGCCTCGCCCTGATAGACGAATCCCCGGCTCAGCGCGCGGCGCAGTCTCGACAGCGGATCGAGATAGTCGCCGTAATAGCCGTCCGTCTCGCCGGTCAGCAGCACGTGCCAGGCGTGATGGTAGTCGTCGTTCCACTGCGCCCGATAGGGGCCGATGGGCTGCAGCAGCGACGCCGCATTGTCGTCGTTCTCCAGCACGAGATGGATGGCGCGGTCCTCGCGCTGCGCCAGCGACGCTGCGGCTGCCGCGATATCCTCCAGAATCGAAGGCTGGCCCCGCGCCTTGATGGCATGCACCGCATCGAGCCGCAGCCCGTCGAAGCGATAGGTCGCAAGCCAGTGCAGCGCGTTGTCCACCGCGAACCGGCGCACCGGTTCGCGCCGATAGTCGATGCTGGCGCCCCAGGGCGTCGAGAATTCGTCGGTGAAGAATTGCGGCGCGTACGTCGCAAGATAATTGCCGTCCGGCCCGAAGTGATTGTAGACGACGTCGAGCAGCACCATCAGCCCGCGCTCGTGGGCGGCGTCGATCAGCGCCTTGAGATCCTCGGGCCGTCCATAGGCGCTGTCCGGCGCGAACAGCAGCACCCCGTCATAGCCCCAGTTGCGGCCGCCGGAGAAATCGGCCACCGGCATCAGCTCGATGGCGGTGAAACCGGCATCGACCAGCGCGTCGAGATGGTCGACCACACCGGCATAGGTGCCGGTCTCGCTGAACGTCCCGACATGCAGCTCGCAGATCGCCGCCTCATGCCACGGCCGCCCGCGCCATTGCGTCGTGCGCCAGCGATACTCATGGTCGACCAGCTCGGACAGGCCATGCACGTCGTCGGGCTGGAAATGCGAGGCCGGGTCGGGCAGCGGCTTGCCGCCATCGACGACGAAGCCATAGCGCGCGCCGCCGGTCGCCGCGGCGTCGACGACGAACCAGCCATCGGCTTCGGCCCGCATCGCCAAACGCTGTTCCTCCAGCAGCAGCTCGACCCGTTTGGCGGCCGGCGCCCACAGGCTGAAGCGCGTGCGGCCATCGGCCAGCCGCCGCGGGCCGAAATGCCCGGTCATGGCGCGCCGCAGAAGGCGACGACGGCCAGCGGCGGCAGGACGAACGTCGCGTCGCTGCCATAGGCCCGGCCCTGCGACGCCGCCGATTCGAAGGTCGCCAGCTCGAGATGCCAGGACGGATGCTGATCGTGCCAGCGCGGCAGCACCATCTCGATCGGCTGCTCGCCCGCATTGAGCGCCAGCAGCAGCGGCGGCCGGCCGATCTCGAGCGGCGCCACCGTCCAGGCGAGAAACCGCGCCGCCTCGAAATGCCAGTCGCCTTCCTTCATTTCCGCACCGTCCGGCCGCCACCACTGGATCGCGTGCGGCTCGCCCGGCGGCGCCTTCTCCAGCCAGCGCTGCGCCGCGAGCTGCGGATATTTCTGCCGCAGCCGGGCCAGGGCGCCGATCAGGGCCGAGAAATCCTCCTCGCCGCCCAGCCCGTCCCAGTCGATCCAGCCGATGACGTTGTCCTGGCAATAGGCGTTGTTGTTGCCCTCCTGCCCGTTGCCGACCTCGTCGCCGGCCAGCAGCAGCGGCACGCCCTGCGCCAGCATCAGGCAGGACAGCAGGCAGCGGCGCAGCGCCCGTCGCCGCTCGACGATCTCCGGATCGTCGGTCGGCCCCTCGACGCCGCAATTCCAGCTGTCGTCGTGATCCGACCCGTCGCGATTGTCCTCGCCGTTGGCCTCGTTGTGCTTGCCCTCGTAGCTCACCAGATCGGCCAGCGTGAACCCGTCATGCACCGTGACATGGTTGATGCTGGCGCGCGGGCCGCGGCCGTGCTGGGCGAAGATTTCGGCCGAGCCCGACATCTTGCCCGCCAGCGTGCCGATCAGCCCCTCGTCGCCGCGCCAGAAGCGGCGCAGGGTCTGGCGGAAGGAATCGTTCCACTCCGACCAGCCTTCGGGAAAATTCCCCAGCTGGTAGCCGCCCAGCCCCAGATCCCACGGCTCGGCGATCAGCTTGACGTGCGACAGGGTCGGGTCCTGGCGGATGGCGGCGAAGAAGCTCGCCTGGCGATCGAACCCGTCGCCGCCGCGCCCCAGAGTGGTTGCGAGATCGAAGCGGAAGCCGTCGACATGGCATTGCTCGACCCAGTAGCGCAGCGAATCCATCACCATCTGCAGCACGTGCGGATGGGTGAGATTCAGCGAATTGCCGCAGCCGGTGAAATCCTCGTAATAGCGGGGATCGTCCGGCCGCAGCCAGTAATACGAGGCGTTGTCGATGCCGCGGAACGACAGCGTCGGCCCGAGCTGATTGCCCTCGGCGGTGTGGTTATAGACGACGTCGAGGATGACCTCGATGCCGGCATCGTGCAGGCGCGCCACGGTCGACTTGAACGACGACAGCGCATCCGCCCCGCCATAGCGTCGGTCGGGCGCGAAAAAGCCGATCGAGTTGTAGCCCCAGTAATTGCTCAAGGTCTTCTGCACCAGGTAGCGGTCGTCGACGAAAGCATGGACCGGCAGCAATTCGACCGCCGTGACGCCCAGCCGCTTGAGATGCGCCACCACCGACGGCGCCGCCAGCGCGCGGAACTGCCCGCGCCATTCCGGCGGCACGTCCTCGCGCCGCATCGTCAGCCCCTTGACATGGGCTTCGTAGATGAACGTGTCGGCCCAGGCGACGCGCGGCGGCCGGTCGTCGCCCCAGGTGAAGGCGTCGTCGACCACCACGCTCTTGAGGGCGGCGCGCGCATTGTCGCGCCGGTCGAAGGTCAGGTCGGCGCGCGCCGAGCCGACGCGATAACCGAAATGCGCGTCGGTCCAGATCAGCGAACCGGCCGTCGCCTTGGCGTAGGGATCGAGCAGCAGTTTGTGATGATTGAAGCGATGCCCCTGCGCCGGCTGGTACGGGCCGTAGACGCGATAGCCATAGACCTGGCCGGGCGAGATGTCGGGAAAGCGGCCGTGGAACACGTCGTCGGTGCGTTCGGGCAGCGCGATGCGTTCGCGCTCGCGATGGGTGCGGGCGTCGAACAGGCACAGCTCGACCTTCTCGGCATTGGCCGAGAACAGCGCGAAATTGACGCCGCGGCCGTCCCATGTCGCGCCGAGCCTGTCGGGCGATCCCGGCTCGACCCGCTGGCTCATCGCGACGGCGCCAGGAACAGGCCCGCCAGCGGCGGCAGATCGAGCTCCAGAATCCACCGCTCGCCCTCCTGCCGCGCCTCGAGGGCGCCGGCATTGCCGACATTGCTGCCGCCGTAGAATTGCGAGTCCGAGTTCAGCATTTCGCGCCACTGCCCGCCGGACGGCACCTCGATGCGATAATGGCGCCAGACCTGCGGCGTCATGTTCAGCGCCACGACGCACAGTTCGTCGGCTGCGCCCCGACGCAGCCAGACGAAGACGCTGCGCTCGGCATCGTCGGCCACCAGCCACTGGAAGCCTTCGGCCTCGCAATCCTTGCGATGCAGTGCGGGCAGGTCGCGATAGAGCCGGTTGAGGTCGCGGATCAACCGCTGCACGCCCTGGCGCAACGGATCGTCCAGCCCGAACCAGTCGAGATCGGCGTCGTGGTTCCATTCGGCCGGCTGCGCCAGCTCGTTGCCCATGAACAGCAGCTTCTTGCCGGGATGGCCGAACATCAGCGCGTAGTAGGCGCGCAGATTGGCGAAGCGCTGCCAGTCGTCGCCCGGCATGCGGCCGAGAATCGAGGCCTTGCCGTGCACCACCTCGTCATGCGACAGCGGCAACACGAAATTCTCCGAGAAGGCGTAGTGCAGGCCGAAGCGGATCTGGTCGTGGTGATAGCGGCGATGGATCGGATCGCGCTTCATGTATTCCAGCGTGTCGTGCATCCAGCCCATGTTCCATTTGTAGCCGAAGCCCAGCCCGCCATGGTCGACCGGCCGCGACACGCCGGGCCACGCCGTCGATTCCTCGGCGATCGTCGTCGCTTGCGGAAAGCGGCCGAACACTTCGCTGTTCGTGCGCTGCAGCAGTTCGATGGCTTCGAGATTCTCCCGTCCGCCATGGCGGTTCGGCACCCAGCCGCCCTCGGGCCGCGAATAGTCGAGATAGAGCATCGAGGCCACCGCATCGACCCGCAGCCCGTCGGTGCCGTAGACGTCGAGCCAGAACAGCGCGTTCGCCGTCAGGAAATTGGCGACCTCGGTGCGCCCGTAATTGTAGATCAGCGTGCCCCAGTCGAGATGCCGTCCCTGGCGCGGATCCTCGTGCTCGTAGACGGCATGGCCGCTGAGCCGCGCCATGCCGTGCGGATCGTCGGGAAAATGCCCCGGCACCCAGTCGAGCAGCACGCCGAGCCCGGCGCGATGGCAGGCATCGACCAGATGCATGAAATCCTGCGGCGGGCCGAAGCGCGAGGTCGGCGCGAACAGCCCCGTCGGCTGGTAGCCCCACGAACCGTCGAACGGATGCTCCATCACGGGCAGGAACTCGACATGGGTGAAGCCCAGATCGCGCACGTAGGCCGGCAGCTCTTCGGCCAGTTCGCGATAGGTCAGCCAGCGATTGTTCTCCTCGCCACGCCGGCGCCACGATCCCAGATGCACCTCGTAAATCGAGATCGGGCGGTCGCGGTCGTTGATGCCGTCCGGCGCCGGCGCGATCGACGGCAGCGAGGCGAGATCGAACACGATCGACGCCGTGTCGGGCCGCTTCTCGGCGGCGAAGCCGACCGGATCGGATTTCAGCGGCTGCACTGTCCCGTCATGGCCGAGGATCTCGTACTTGTAGCGATCGCCCGCCGCCGCGCCCGGCACGAAGATCTCCCAGTAGCCCTGGCCGCGCACGCGCATCTGATGCCGCCGCCCGTCCCAGAAATTGAAATCGCCGACCACCGAAACGCGTCGCGCGTTGGGCACGTAGACGATGAAAGAGACGCCATCGACGCCGTCGATCCTCGCAGGATGCGCGCCCAGCTTGCGATAGAGCTCCAGATGCCGGCCCTCGCCCAGCAGATGCAGGTCGTAGTCGCTGAGCAAGGGCGCAAACCGGTACGGATCCTCGAACTCCGCCTCGCCGCCCTCGTACTCGGCGCGCAGCCGGTACGCAGCCTGATCCGCAGCGACCTGGCCGGCGAACAGCCCCTGTTCGTGGACGCGATCGAGTTCGACCGCCCGGCCGCCGCAAAGTACCGCGACCTTGCGGGCGTCCGGCAGGAAGGCGCGCACCACCGGCCGGCCATCTTCCCGGTGCGGGCCGAGATAGCTGAAGGGATCGCTGGCGCGGCCTTCGAGGACCGCCTGGGCCTGGGGCGACAACGGGCTCATGCGGGGATCGCCTCGTCTTCGAAGATCAGATGCCACAACCCCAGCAGCGGGATATGCAGCCAGTTCGGCCGGTTGGCCAGCTCGTAACCGACCTCGTAGAGCGCCTTGTCGATCTGCAACGCCCACAGCCACGAATCCAGCGTCTGGCGCTGCGGCGCGATCGGCAGGCCCTCGACGCCGGCGTAATAGGCCTCGACGAAGGCCGTGCTGGCGGCGCGCCGCCAATCGTCGCCGGCGACGATGCTGGGCGCCACGGCGTCGGGCAGGGTCAGCGACAGGCGTTCGATGGCGGCGAGGCCGGCATAGTCGAGCGAACGCAGCAGGCCGGCGACGTCGCGCAGCGCCACGCCCGGCTGCCGCCGCTCCTCCAGACTGCGCCGCGGTTCGCCCTCGAAATCGAGAATGAACACGTCGTCGCGCACGATCATGATCTGGCCGAGATGGAAGTCGCCGTGCAGGCGGGTGTAGCAAGGCAGCGGCTGGCGCGGCAGCGCGCGCCGCAGTCGGGCGAGCGCCGCCTTGCGGCGTTCCACGAACGCCTCGAGCAGCCGCCGCGCCTTGTCCGGCACGTTGATGCGCAGGCGTTCGAGATCGTCCAGCGTCCGCTCCATCTTTTCCTGCAGCGCCTTGTTCTCGGCCGCCAGATCGGCTTTCGCCATCGGTTTCGGCTCGAAGGCCGGATCGCCATCCGCCGTCGCCAGCGCCGCGTGCAGCTGCGCCAGGCGCGTGCCGATCTCCCGCATCCGCGCCTGATAGACGGCATGCACGTCCTTCTCGTCCGGCGTATCGGACTGCACCAGCCGCTGCTCTTCGAAGAAGCGGTCGAGATATCCCGTGGTGTATGCCCAACCGTCGCCCTGATTGCGCACGAAGCGGTGCAGCACGGCGAGCGCATGCTGCTTGCCGTCGATCTCCAGTTCGGCGGAACCGAGAAACTCGGGTGTGTTGGCGTAACGCTGGCGCGCCAGATGGGCGCCGATCTCGATCTCGGGATTGAGGCCTGAAGCGAGCTGCCGGTAGATCTTCAGCACGAACCGGTCGTCGACGATGATCGAGGAATTGGTCTGCTCGACGCCGACGCCACGAACCGATTCGATCGGCGCCAGCGCCTCGGCCGCGAAGGCCTCCGACGCGGTGCAGGCCACACGAGTGTCGCCATCGTCGTCGACCTGCGATCCGTGCAGCCGCTCCATCATCAGGCGCACGAAATCGGCATGGCTGACGGCTTGCTGCAAGGCGCCTTCGCGCGGGCCGCGCCGGATCGCGGCGACGACGTCGGCCAGTGCGGCGCCTTCGGGCCGCCCCCACGATGTCGCCACCGGCAGCAGGTAGCGTCCAGTCTGCTGCGTCGATTTCGTGTCGACCACCAGCATGGCGATGGCCGGATCCTCATCGCGCAGCACCAGAACTTTCTTGAGCGTGGCATTGAACGAGCGCGCCGATTTGTCGGCGAACCAGCGCTGCGCCTTGAGGAAGCCGGGCAACGCCTCGCCTTCCAGCGTGCGGCGGGTGGTGGCGTTGGCCAGCGAATCGAAGCGGGCCGGCCACACCAGGGTCGGGTAGTCCGGCCGCAGCGGCAGGGGCTTGTAGGACAGCGGCTGCTCGGTGCAGAGCTGGAACCAGAAGAAGCCGTAAGGCGTCAGCGTCACCCGGAACGGCTCCTGGCCGATCGGCGCGAACCAGGTGCGGCCCAGCATCTCCAGCGGAACGCGGCCGGCGAAGGCCGACAGGTCGATCTCGGCCGATTGCGCGGCATGCGAGAGATTGGCGACGCACAGGATGGTCTCTTCCCCGTCCTGGCGCAGATAGGCCAGCACGGAGCGATTCTCCGGCCGCAGGAAAGTCAATGTGCCGCGCCCGAAGCAGGCGCTCGACCGGCGCACGCCGATCAGCCGCTTGGTCCAGTTCAGGAACGAGGCCACCGAACGCGACTGCGCCTCGACGTTGACCGCCTGATAGCCATAGAGCGGGTCCATGATCGCCGGCAGATAGAGCTGCGCTGGATTGCACTGCGAGAAGCCGCCATTGCGGTCGGGCGTCCACTGCATCGGCGTCCGCACGCCGTCGCGATCGCCGAGATAGATGTTGTCGCCCATGCCGATCTCGTCGCCGTAATAGACGATCGGCGTGCCGGGAAACGACATCAGCAGCGAGTTCATCAGCTCGACCTTGCGCCGGTCGCCTTCCATCAGCGGCGTCAGGCGGCGGCGGATGCCGACATTGATGCGCGCGCGCGGATCCATGGCGTAGGTCGACCACAGATAGTCGCGCTCCGAATCCGTCACCATCTCGAGCGTCAGCTCGTCGTGGTTGCGCAGGAACAGCGCCCACTGGCAGTTGTCGGGAATGTCGGGCGTCTGGCGCATGATGTCGGTGACCGGATAGCGATCCTCCTGGGCGATCGCCATGTAGATCCGCGGCATCAGCGGGAAGTGGTAGCACATGTGGCATTCGTCGCCGTCGCCGAAATAGGCGGAAACGTCTTCCGGCCACTGGTTGGCCTCGGCCAGGAACAGCTTGCCCGGCGCATAGGCGTCGAGCTCCTGGCGCAACCGCTTCAGCACGGCATGGGTTTCGGGCAGGTTCTCGTTGTTGGTGCCCTCGCGCTCGACTAGGTAGGGAATGGCGTCGAGCCGGAAGCCGTCGACGCCCTGGTCGGACCAGAACTTCATGATGTCGACGATGGCGTCGAAGACGCGTGGATTGTCGAAATTGAGGTCGGGCTGATGCGAGAAGAAGCGATGCCAGTAATAGGCCTTGGCTTCGGGATCCCAGCTCCAGTTCGATTTCTCCGTATCGGTGAAGATGATGCGCGTGCCCTGGTAGTTCTGGTCGCTGTCGCTCCACACGTACCAGTCCCGCCACGGCGAGCCCGGCTTGGCCTTGCGCGCGCGCTGGAACCAGGGGTGCTGGTCCGAGGTATGGTTGATCACCAGCTCGGTGATGACGCGCAGATTGCGCTTCTTGGCCGCCGCCATGAAGCGGCGGAAATCGGCCATGGTGCCGTAGGCCGGATTGATCGACTTGTAGTCGGCGATGTCGTAGCCGTCGTCGCGCAGCGGGCTCTTGTAGAACGGCAGCAGCCACAGCGTGGTGACGCCCAGATCCTGCAGATAGTCGAGCCGGCTGGTCAGCCCCGCGAAGTCGCCGATGCCGTCGTTGTTGCTGTCGGCGAAAGCCTTGATGTGCAGCTGGTAGATGATGGCGTCCTTGTACCAGTCCGCTACGTCGCCGATCGCGGCCACGTTCGGTCTGAGAATGGCGCCGGCGGCGCCGGCATCGGTCAGCGCATCCATCACACGCACCGCAGCGCTATCAGCGGATCGGCCTGCGGATCGAGGCGCAGGCGCACGCCGCCCCATTGCACGGCATGGCGTTCGCCGCTCGCCAGATCCTCGACGGCGACGATGCGACGGCGCCGGTCCGGCGGGCCGATCTCGTTGTCGCCGAAATGCAGCCAGAACTCGCGCGCATCGCCATTGGCCACCGCGATGGCCAGCGCCAGCGTCTCCTCGCCGTCGGCGGAAAACTTCAGGCAGCCCAGCGTGTCCTCGTGGTCGACCTGCAGGAAGCGCAGGCCGGATGTCTGGCGCAGGGCGGGATGCTCGCGGCGCAGCCGGTTCAGCCGCGCCAGGTAGTCCTTGATGTTGCCAGGCTTGTTCCAGTCGCGCACCTTGAACTCGTATTTCTCCGAGTTGAGATATTCCTCCTTGCCGGGCAGCGGCTCGTGCTCGATCAGCTCGAAGCCGTTATAGATGCCGTAGGTCGACGACAGCATCGCCGCCAGCGCCGCCCGCGCCTTGAACAGCCAGGTCTCGCCCTTCTGCAACTGCACCGGCAGGATGTCGGGCGTGGTGACGAAGAAATTGGGATTGAAGAACTCGCGGGCCGGATAGGACGTCAACTCCGACAGATATTCCTGCAACTCGTGCCGGTTCGTGCGCCAGGTGAAGTAGGTGTAGGACTGGGTGAAGCCCAGCTTGGCCAGCGCCAGCATCACTTTCGGGCGGGTGAACGCTTCCGACAGGAACAGCACGTCGGGATCGGCGCGCTTGACCTCGGCGATCATCCACTCCCAGAACGGAAACGGCTTGGTGTGCGGGTTGTCGACGCGGAACACCTTGACGCCTTCGCGCACCCAGAACAGCACGATGTCGCGCAGCGCCGTCCACAGCGCCTCGTGGTCCTCGCCGTAGAAATCGACGTTGACGATATCCTCGTATTTCTTCGGCGGGTTCTCGGCATAGCGGATCGAACCGTCCGGCCGGTAGCGGAACCATTGCGGATGCTGTTTCAGCCACGGATGGTCCGGCGCGCACTGGATGGCGAAATCCAGCGCCACCTCCATGCCGTGCTGCCGGCAGGCGCCGACGAAGCGGCGGAACGCATCCAGCCCGCCCAGTTCGGGATGCACCGCCTCGTGCCCGCCCTCGGCCGAACCGATGGCGTAGAACGAGCCCGGATCGCCCGGCTGCGCCTGCAGCGAATTGTTGCGTCCCTTGCGGTTGATGCGGCCGATCGGATGGATCGGCGGCATGTAGACGACGTCGAAGCCCAGAGCGGCGATTTCCGGCAAGCGGGCGATGGCGTCGTCGAATGTCGCGCTCTTGCCCGGGACCGTGCCCTGGCTGCGCGGCACCATCTCGTACCACGCGCCGAAGCGCGCCCGTTCGCGATCCACCGTCACGGGATATTCGGCCGTAGCGAAAAGGTCCTGCCGCGGCAGCTCTTGGCGAGCACGCGTCGCGATCCCGTCCGACAGCAATTCGTCGGCTGATCTGGCTTCGATCCCGGCCTCGCGCAACAGCAGGCGACCTTCCTCGAGATCCTGGGCGACGTCCTGATCCGCCGTCTGACGCGCCTTCAAGTCTCGCGCCCAGCTGGCGTAGCGATCGGTCCATGCCTCGATGACGAACACGTACCGCCCCGGCTGCTTTGGCTGGAAGGATGCGGTCCAGCGATCGTTGCCGTGCAGCGTCATCGGTGCGGTATTCCATTGCCCGCGATCGGCCTCGCGCCAGCGCAGCCGCGCGGCCAGCACCTCGTGCCCGTCGCGGAAAATGTCCGCCCACACGTCGATGTTTTCGTCGACGATGCGCTTGACCGCATGTCGCCCTGCATCCAGCGCGGGATAGACGTTTTCCACGTAGATGCGCGGGCGCAGCGCAATTTTCTGCATGCGAGGATTGGTATCCACCGTCAGGCCCTGCGATCTGAAGTCTCCTCATTGGCCAACGAGACCGGGCGGCGACGGTTCCTGCCCCGGCGGCGGCGCGGGAACCTCGGCGGGCGGGACGGGTTGCGTGCCCACGGGGGCTGAATCAATGGACACTGATCCTCAATTGTTGAATCAGGCCCGCGCGGCGGGAATCGAACCGGATTTCGTCGACGGCGAGGGCGTCGCGCGACGGGCCGACGAAACGACGTTGCGCGCTCTTCTGGAATTGCTCCGTCGCGAGGGCGATTCGGCGCCGCCGCAAGAACCACGCGAGGAGACCGCCTCCATCCGCGCCTGGCAACCGCCTTTCGCGCGCGAGGGACGTCGCAGCTGGGTGCTGGCGGTGCAGCTCTACAGCCTCGGCAGCGCGCGCAATCTCGGCCACGGCGATTTCACCGATCTGCGCAGTTTGCTCGATCTCGTGGCCGATGCGGGCGGCGGCGGCGTCGGCCTCAACCCGCTGCACGCGCTGTCGGAGGTCGATCCGGACGAGGCCAGCCCCTATTCGCCCAGCAGCCGCGTGTTCCTCAACTGGCTCTATATCGACATCGGCGATCTGCCTCATCTTGGCGAGCAGGAGCTACAACAGATGCGCCCGACGCCGACCGCGATCGGATCGCTGATCGACTATGCCGGCATCGCCGCGATCAAGGAGCGCGCCCTGCGCCTCGCCTGGCGGCGCTTCCAGGACGCGGCGACGAACGACGAGTGCCGGGCCTTCGCCGCCTTCCGCCGCGACATGGGCGAGGATCTGCGCCGCTACGCCGCCTTCTGCCTGCTGCGCCGACGCGAGGGCGGATCGTGGCGGCACTGGCGGCGGCCCTGGGCGCGGCCGCAGGCGGAAGACATCGAGATCCTTGCAAAAGAGGAAGCGGACGAAATCGGCTTCCACGAATTCGTGCAGTTCCATGCCCATCGCCAGCTGGCGCGCTGCAGCGAGCTGGCGCGCCGGCGCGGGATGGATGTCGGCCTCTATCTCGACGTCGCCGTCGGCGTGCATCCCGACGGCTTCGACGCCTGGAACGAGCCCGACGCCTTCCTGCAGGGCGCCGCCATCGGCGCGCCGCCGGACGCGCTCAACCGCATCGGCCAGAACTGGGGCCTGACCGGTTTCCACCCCGCAGCCCTGCGCGACGCAGATTGGCGGCCGTTCCGCCGCATGCTGGCCGCCGCCATGCGCCATGCCGGCGCCATCCGTCTCGATCACGTGCTGGGCCTGAACCGGCTCTACGTCATTCCGCCCGGCCTCAAGCCGACCCAGGGCACCTATCTGCGCTTTCCCCTGCGCGAGCTGCTGGCCGTGATCGCACAGGAAAGCCACGCGCAGCGCTGCCTGGTGATCGGCGAGGATCTTGGCACGGTGCCCGACGGCCTGCGCCAGGTGCTGCAGGAATTCGGCATCTGGACCTATCGCGTGCTGCTGTTCGAACGCGACGCCGACGGTTTCCTGCCGCCCGATGCCTATCCCGAGGAAGCGCTGGCCACCTTCTCGACCCACGACCTGCCGACCTTCGCCGCCTGGCGCGACGGGTTGGACATCGAGCTGCTGCGTTCGCTCGATCTGCCGGTCGGTCCCGACGCCGCCCGCCGCGCCGAAACCCTGGCGAGCCTGGCCGGCGCGCTGGCGGCGAGCGGCGGCCGGCGCACGGACGCGCTTGCCTATGCCGACGTCGTCGATTTCCTGTGCCGTACCAAAGCGCGCCTGCTGGCGTTCGGTCTGGAGGATCTGCTGGGGCGGGAAACGCAGGTCAACGTTCCCGGCACGCACCGCGAATATCCCAACTGGCGCACGCCCATCGCCTTCGAGCCCGAGCGCATCGCCGATTTGCTGCGCCGGATCGCGCCGCGGCGTCTCGCCTGAGACGGGCGGGCCCAAATTCGTGTCGATTTCGATGGGAAGTTGCGGGTTGCCGCCGGGGGCAATGGTGGGCGCGACAGGGATTGAACCTGTGACCCCTACCATGTCAAGGT
>JBDZUM010000101.1:0-15496 GCA_040255215.1 Rhodospirillaceae bacterium | reverse complement strand
GGCGGTGGCGCTCGACGACATGCTGGCGCGACGGCTGGTGTTCGCCGCGGCGTGACTCAGCGTTCGCGGAACGCCGACTCGATGGTGCCTTCGAGGCGCTGCAGGAAATATTCCAGGATCGAGCGTTCGCCCAGATGCAGGTCGACCGTGGCGGTCATGCCCGGCAGCACCGGCTTCTCGCCCGGATTGGCGCCGAGATAGTTGCGGTCGGTGGCGACCAGAATCGAGAAATAGGGCGTGTTGGTCTTTTCGTCGAGCAGCGCGTCGGCCGAGATGTTGACCACCTTGCCCTTGAGCGTGCCGAAGCGGATCCAGTCGTAGGTCTGGACCTTCACCGACGCCGCCTGGTCGACCGAAACGTAGCCGATGTCGTCGTTGCCGATGCGGGCCTCGACCAGCACGTTGTCGTCGATCGGCACGATATTCGCCACCGTGTCGCCGGGCCCCAGCGACTGGCCGACGGTGTTGATGCGCAGGCTCTGGACGATGCCGTCGACCGGCGCGCGCAGCGCGAGATTGCGCAACAGGGAGTTCTGCTGCTGCAGCGCGCCCTCGATGCGGTCGCGCTCGGCCAGCACGTCGCCCAGCCGCTTGAGCGACTGGGTGCGCCATTCCTGGTCGATCACCGTCCGCTTCTCGCGCGCCTCGGCCAGCTCCTTCTCGGTCTGCACCATGTCGGTCTTGGCGCCGGCCAGCGCGCCTTCCTCTTCGATCATGCGGCGCACGATATTTTGGTACTGGATCTCGGGAAAATACCCTTGGTCCTTCAGGCTGCGCATCTTGCGCTCCTGGTCGCGCAGCACCGCCAGCGAGCGGCTGGTGTATGAAATCTTGCCTTTCAGCGTCTCGATCTTGGCTTCCTGCTGGGCGATCACGGCGTCGGCCTGGCTGCGCCTTGTGGCCAGCTCCTGCTGCCGGGCGCGGTAGAGCTGGCGCTGGTTCTCGACCAGATCCTTGCGGGCGTCGAAGGTCGAGTCGAACACCGGCTCGCGGCCCTCGAGCTCCGCCTGCAGCCTCACCGCCTCGGTGCCGATGTTGTGCCAGTTGCCTTCCAGCTTGGAGATCTCCTGGCGGATCAGCTCGGGATCGAGGCGCAGCAATTCCTGGCCGGCCTTCACCCGGTCGCCGTCCTTGACGAGGATCTCGGCGACGCGGCCGCCTTCGGGATGGTTGACGATCTTGACCTTGCCGGCCGGCCGCACGATGCCCGGCGCCGTCGCCACCTGCTCGACGGAGCTGAACGCCATCCAGGCGATGAGGGCGAGAACGAGCGCCACGCAGACCACGACCAGCCAGGTGGCGGCCGGCGAATGGCGGCGCTGGGAGATCGCCTCGACGTCGGGCAGGAAGTCGACGAACTTGGCCTGCGCCACGCCGCCGCCATTGGCGATGGCCTCGATGACGCGCGAGGAGCGCTCGGCCGGCAGGTTGCGGCCGGCGGGCGCGATGGCGGTGCTGCGGCGGGCGGCGTCGCTCATTGGGTCGGAGCCTTCACATGTTCTGCGCCAGGCTGAAGCCGCCCTGCTGCGGCGCGGTCGGCGCCTCTCGGATGGCCTCGGCCATGCGGCTGCGGGCATGGGCGATCACGTCCTGCGGCGGGCCCAGCCGTTCGATGCGGCCGTCGATCACCAGCGCCACCTTGTCGGCGATGGCCAGCGGCGCGACGCGATGGGTGATCATCACGATGGTGCGGCCGCGCGCGTTGCGCTTGAGCGAGCGCAGCAGCTGCTCCTCGGTCGAGGGATCGAGCGCCGACGTCGCTTCGTCGAGAATGATGATACGCGGGTTGCGGATCAGCGCGCGCGCGATGCAGATCAGCTGGCGCTGGCCGGCCGACAGTCCGACGCCACGCTCGCCGACGACGGTGTTGTAGCCTTGCGGCAGGCGCTGGATGAAGCTGTGGGCGCCGACGAAGCGGGCGACCGCGACGACGCGGGCGGGATCCTTGTCGGCGATGCCCATGGCGATGTTCTCGCGCACCGTGCCGGCGAAGAGCTGCACGTCCTGCGGCACGACGCCGAATTGGCTGCGCAGCTGGGCCGGCGAGATGTGGCCGATATCGGTCTGGTCGATCAGCACCCGCCCGCTGCTGGGCTGGTACAGGCCCTGCAGCAGGTTGGAGATGGTGGTCTTGCCCGAGCCCGACGGCCCGATGATGCCGACCACGCTGCCCGGTTCGATGCGGAAATCGATGTCGCGCAGGACCGGCGGCAGATCCTCGTCGAAGCGGAAGAAGACGTGCTCGAAACCAATCTCGCCTTTCAGCGTCGGCAGCGGCGCCAGCTCGCCCGGCGCCGTCTCGGTCGGCACTTCCATGATTTCGTCGAGGCGCTTGAAGGCCTGCTGCACGCCCTGCAGCGAATGCAGCGCCGCCACCACCTGCCGCATCGGCGCCAGCGCCCTGCCGGCCAGGATGTTGGCGGCGATCAGCGCGCCGATGCTCATCGTGTTGTTCACGATCGACACCGCGCCGACATAGATGATCAGCAGCGTCACCAGCACCTGCAGCACGCCCGAAAGCGTGCCGACGATGTTGGCGAGGTTGTTGGCGCGGAAGCCGGTCCAGGCGGCGGCCGCGACGCGGCCCTGCCAGCGTTTCTCGATCTCGGATTCGAGGCCGAGCGACTTGACGGTGACGGCGTTGTTGACGGTTTCCGACAGCGCCGAGCCCTTGGCCGCCAGTGCCATGAAGTTCTGGTTGATCAGGTCGCGCTGGCCGCGATGCGCCATCCAGGACAGCAGGACGAAGAAGGGAATGGCGCCGACGGTGATCCAGCCCATGACCCCGTTGATCAGGAAGATGGCGCCGACGAACAGGGCGACGAACACCAGGTCGATGATCAGCACCGGCATCTGGCCGGTGAAGAAGCCGCGCAGCACGTCGAGCTGGCGCAGGCGTTCGGCGATCAGGCCGGTCGGCGTGCGTTCGAAGTGCTGGAACGGCAGATGCACCAGATGGTGCACCACTTCGCCCGAGATCAGCGCGTCGAGCCTTGCGCCGGTATGGCTGGCGATGTAGCCGCGCACGGCGCGCAGCAGGAAGTCGAACATGTAGACGACGACCATGCCGATCAGCAGCACGTTGAGCGTGTCGATGGCGCCCTGGCCGATGATCTTGTTGAACACCGTCATCATGAACAGCGGCGTCGCCAGCGCCAGGATGTTGATGATGAACGAGGCCGCCACCAGTTCGCCCAGCACGCGCCGCACGCGCTCGTTGAACAGCGCGCGCCAGCCGGTGCCGGCCGAGCGGCCGATCGGCCGCGCCTGACCGCCGCTTTCCGCCCCGCTCGGCGCCTTGATGAGGATGACGCGATAGCCCAGCTCAAGCAGTTCGTCGGGCGAGACCGTGCGCGTCTTGCCGTTCACCACGTCGACCAGGGTGTAATTGCCGCGCGCGCTGGCGGCGACCACGACCGGCGGTACGTCGCCGCTGCACAGCAGCACGAACGGCGTCGGCGCCGAGTCGAGGCTCTTGATGTCGATCTCGGCGCGGCCGACCTTGTAGCCAAGCCGCTGTCCGGCATGCAGGAAATTGAGCTCCGACATGCCGCCGGCATCGATCGGACACAGGGCGCGAATATCGGCTTCGCTGACCGGCCGGCCCAGCTGTTGGGCCAGATATAGAAGGCAGCGCAGCAGGACGTCCGGCCGGTTTTGCCGTGGCTGCTCGGTCTGCGTCGCCGGTTCTGGCTCGACCGTGGTCGTCCGCGATGCGGCGGAGATGCCCCCGTTCGCGGCGCCCGAGGGGGCTGCTGAGATAGGACGATCTGGCGGGGTCATCTTCCGGTGAATTTAGCGATTTCGTTCGAAAACGACAGGATAATCTTGCACGCGCCTGCAATCGCTTGAAAAAATCGTGCTTTCGCCCATTAAAATTTTAGCCGCCGGATGAATTCCACGGCTCCGCTCCGACAATTGCGATAGGAGTTTCTCGTATAATCCGTGACAACAATTGCTTGACGTTGCTTTGCAGTACGCGGCATTGTTTGGCACAAGACTGCGTTGGGTCTGCAACTAGTTTTGGCCGCGTGGCAGGCCGTCGCGGCGGCCCTTTCCCGGCAGTTGAGAAACCTCTGTCCGCGCTTATACGATCTGGGAATTTTGCGGTCGTGTGCGCAGGATTTGGGGCATGTGCGGCCATTCGGCCACTAAACAGAGGAAGTTTCCGCCCGAGACCGTTCCGACGTGAAATTCTATCTGGAAAGTCTCAGTTTTTTCGAGTATTTAGAACGAACGCTTAGGATGTGGCATGAAGAAACCATGTCATATCCGGCCGGGGGACGGCGGGAAGCTTGGGGCACGCATGATCAGGTTCGATTGCATTCGCATCGCTGGCGCGATCTCTTTCGCGGCCGCAATCGCGCTGTCGCTGTCTATGCCGGCCGCCGCGCAGGGCACGACCGCGCGCTTCGGCGCGCTGACGCCGACGCCGACCGAAGCGGTTCCGTCGACCGTCGTCGATCAGTCGCTGAAGGATGACGAGCAGTCGCGCCGCGTGGTCAGCGACTATCTCGGCCGTCCGCTGCCCGACCGCGAAGCGGTGATCGGCCGCGGCCAGTCGCTTCTCTACGAAATGCAGCGCCGCGGCGCCGGCCAGGGCCTGATCGATCGGGTGCGCGAGGAGACTCGCCGGCATGCCTGTTCGGCGCTGATCATCAACACCGATTTCGATCGCGACTACCTGCCGCCGCGCACGACCATGGCGTTCGACCTGCAGCCGGCCGGCGGTGCGGTGGCGCGCGGCT
Organism: Rhodospirillaceae bacterium; assembly: GCA_040255215.1. GTDB lineage: Bacteria > Pseudomonadota > Alphaproteobacteria > Reyranellales > JAQSWP01 > JAQSWP01. The sequence continues at coordinate 10,748 of JBDZUM010000101.1, read as the reverse complement.
TCACGCCGGTTACCATCGGCGATCAGAGAGTGGCCGCCGCGCGCGGTGTGGTGCGCAACGCCACGCAGCCGGTCGTGGGCGATGCGCTGCTCGGCGTCACCCAGTTCTTCACCCCGATCGGCAATGGCCGCTATCGCGTCGTGCTGATCACCGACAAGCTCGGCGAGCAGGCGTCGCAGGCGCCGTTCAGCCGCATGATCGACGCCAATGGCGTGCGCATTCTGGCCGCCGACCTGCCGCCGCCGCGCTGGCTGGTGCAGGGCTATCTGACGAACAAGGCCGTTTCGCCCGGGCTGGCCAGCGCCGGCTCCGGTCCGGGCGGCATCCGTCTGCTGAGCACCGGGGATCTGATGGCCGATCAGGGCGGCGCGATCGAACTTGAGGTCGACGTCGTCGCCGGCTCGCTGCGTCTTGGCTTCTCGCCGGCTGCCGCGCTGTCGGCGGTGCTGATCGAGCCGGCCGACCAGCGTTCGAGCCTGCAACTCGTCGGCGGCGCGCGCAATGGACCGGCGATTATCGATCAGTGCTTCGACTACGAACGGCGCATCGGACGCGACATTCCGCGGGGTTCGCCCTATCTCGGTGCGCCCGGCAAGGGCGACCCGGGCGGCGGCGGCGGCCCGTCCGGCAGCCCCAACTGAGGCGGCGGATCAGGGGTGAGACGTGATGGCGCGTAGGCAGTCAAATTCGGCATTCGCCGTCAGGAAGGCGGCGCTGGCGGTCGGCGTCTCGCTGCTGGCGCTGGCGATCGGCGCGCCGGCCATGGCGCAGGTGGCGCGCGACGAATCGGTGTTGCGCGTGCGCGATAACGCCTACAAGGCCAATGGCGTCCTGATGGGCAGCTTCATCATGACCCCGACCCTCGAGGTCGGCGCCGAGTACGACGACAATCTCTACCGCACCAAGCGGGACAAGAAGGACGACGTTCTTTTCACTGTGCGTCCGGGCGTTTCGATCCAGACCGACGAGTGGTTTCCGGTCAACTTCACCGTTTCGGCCTATGGCGAGATCGGCCGCCACATCCAGTACAGCGAGGAAGACTACGAGGCGTTCGGCACCGCCGCGCGCATGACCTACGATCTTGCCGAAGACTGGCGCTTCGACGTCGGCGGCTCGGTCGACCGCAACCTGCAGGAGCGCGGGCTCGACGTCGACAGCACCGCCAGCGAGCCGTCGATCGTCTGGAGCTACGTCGCCAGTGCCAATCTGACCTACACCGGCGATCCGATCGCCGCGCGTTTCTCGCCGGTCTATCGCCGCTTCGATTTCCTCGATGCCGGCTCGCAGAACAACGACGACCAGGATCGGCAGGAGTACCTCGCCGATTTCCGTTTCGCCTACAAGATCGGCGCCAACACCAGCGTGTTCGTCGACCCGTCGTACATCTGGGTGCGTTATGACGACCCGGTCGACGATTTCGGCTTCAACCGCGATTCGCAGGGCTACGACGTGCGCGTCGGCCTGGGCTACGACGCCTCCGAACTGGTCTATGTCGAGGCCGGCGTCGGCTACATGCATCGCAACTACCGCGACAAGCGGCTGGGCTCGCAAAGCGGCCTGTCGGCGCTGGCGAGGCTGTACTGGAACCCGACCGAGACCGTCAGTATCGAAGGCGAACTCAGCCGCAATATCAGCGAATCCGATGCGGTGGCGACCGGCGGTTCTTCCAAGGGCGCGGTGCAGACCGGCGGAACGCTGCGGGCCGGCTGGCTCGCCGCCGACAATTTCCTGCTCGATGCCGGCGTCGGCGTCCACCACTTCAACTACAATGAATCCAAGCGCACCGATCGTTTCTACCTGTTCGACGTCGGCGCCAAGTGGTTCCTCAACGAATATCTCTATACCGGGCTGCGCTATGCCCATGAGCGGCGGGATTCGACCGCCAATTCGTTGGATTACCGGGATAACCGGGTTATGCTGACCATTGGTGGCCAGCTTTAGGCTCCACAATCAACCGGTCGGAGCAGAAACGCGTCGATGCGACTGTACGCGCTTGTCCTGTTTGCTTTTATTTCGGTCTTCTGGGGCGCGGGTCAGGCTGCGGCGCAGGGCGGGATCGACTATCGCCTGGGCATCGGCGACAAGATCAAGGTCGTGGTGTTCGGCCAGCCCGATCTGACCAACGAAATCGAGATCGACGCCAGCGGCAAGATCGTGGTCGGCCTGATCGGCGACGTCGCCGCCTCCGGTCGCACCATCGCCGAGGTGCAGGAAGAGATCCGCACCCGGCTGAACAAGGATTTCCTGGTCGAGCCGCGCGTGTCGGTGCTGATGGTGGCCTATCGGCCCATAACCATGCTGGGCCAGGTCAAGTCTCCCGGACGGTATCCCTATGCCGCTGGCATGACGATTCGGCAGGCCGTGGCGCAGGCCGGCGGCTACGACAAGCGCGCCAGCACCTCCTCGGCCACTGTGTTCCGCAATGGTCGGGAGATCGAACTCGAGCCCGAGGCGCAGGTGCAGCCGGGCGATACGATCGAGATCCCGCGCCGCTTCTTCTGACGCATCCGCTCGATGCGGTAAAAGCCCGTGGTGGCGGGGATTTGTGCTTTGCACTAGGATTTAGCGCAGCCTGTGCAAATCGCGCAGCGGGCCGGGGGACATAGGGACGTCATGAGCAATATCGCCCGTTTCAACCCGCAATTGCCGGAGGGCGTGCCCGAACAGGGTGCGGGCACCGGCGAGAACGAAGGCCTGCTGCGTCTGCGCCAGGTCATGGGCGTCCTGCGGCGCCACTACATCCTCATCGGCGTCGTCGCCGTCATCGGCACCGCGCTGGCGGCGTTCTGGGCCAGCGGCCTGACGCCGATCTACGCCTCGTCCACCACCGTCCTGATCGATCCCAACCGCGAGACCGTCACCAAGATCACGCCGGTCAATCCCGGCCTGCAGCCCGAATTCACGCTGATGGAAACGCAGGCTGCGGTCATCAAATCGCGCGAGCTCGCCGCCCAGGCGGTTCGCCGGCTCGATCTGATCAACCATCCGCTCTACAACCCCGCGCTCGCCAAGCCGCAGCCCTCGACGTTGCAGCGCGTGCTGGCGCCGATCACCGCGCTGATCACCGGCGTCGCGCCGGGCGAGGACAAGGAGCCGGTCAAGATCGCGCCGCAGACGCCGGAAGAGCGGGCGATGCTGATGGAGGGGATCGTCAGCGCCTATCTCGGCGGGCTCAACGCCATTCCCGCCGTGTCGGGCGCGCGCGTCATCGAGATCTCCTACACCTCGCCCGATCCCAAGCTGGCCGCCGCCGCGGCCAACGTCGCCGCCGAAGTCTATATCCGCAGCCAGGTTTCCGACCGCGGCCAGAGCACGCAATCGGCGCTGCGTTTCCTCAGCGAGAAGGTCGAGGAATTGCGCGCGCGCATGATCGAGGCGGAGCGCAAGCTGACCGAGTTCCGCACCGAGACCGGCCTGGTGCAGATCGGCGAGGCCTCGCCGGTGGTGCAGCAACTGACCTCCTACCGCTCGCAGTTGGTCGACGTGCGCGCCACCATCCGCAACCTGGAGGGCAGCAACCAGCAGGTGCGCGACACGCTGAAGGGCCAGGGCAGCGTCGAATCGGTCGGCGCGGTGATGACCAATCCCTTCATCGCCCAGCTGCGCATCCAGCAGAACGAGATCGAGCGGCGCATCGCCGAGGCGCGCTCGCAGTTGCGCGACAGCCATCCCCAGCTCATCGCCATGCGCAACGAGCTGCGCGAGGTGCAGGGCAAGGTCGCGGCCGAAATCCGCAAGGTCAGCGCCAATCTCGGCAACGAGCTGGAACTGGCCAAGCAACGCGAGCAGAGCCTGCTGGCCGAGATCAAGCGGCTCGAGGGCGAGCAGAACAAGCAGGCGACCAGCGAGGTCGAGCTGCGCCAGCTGCAGCTCGACGCCCAGACCTCGCGCCAAGTCTACGAGAGCATGCTGGCGCGCTTCAACGAAGTCAGCATCACCGACGACGTCACCGCCCAGAAGGCGGAGGCGCGCGTGCTGCAGCCGGCCTTCGTGCCCGGCGCGCCGATCGCGCCGCGCCGCGACACCATCGTCTTCATGGCTTTCGTCGTATCGCTGGCGGTCGGCATCGCGCTGGCCGTGCTGATCGAGCTGCTCGATGCCGGCTTCCGCTCCGTGCACCAGCTCGAGCAGATGGCCGGCGCGCCGACGCTCGGCATGGTGCCGTTCCAGACCAACAAGCTGGGACGCAACAAGCGGCCGTGGGACACGGTGCTCGACAAGCCGAACTCCGCCTTTGCCGAGGCGATCCGCACCATCCGCACCGGCCTGCTGCTGTCGAGCGTCGACCATCCGCCGCGCACCGTTCTGGTGACGTCTTCGGTGCCGGGCGAAGGCAAGACCACGACCGCGCTGGCGCTGGCCTCGGCCGCCGCGGCGTCGGGCCAGCGCACCATCATCGTCGACTGCGACATGCGCCAGCCGGCGCTGCACGCCAATCTCGGCGCCAAGAACCAGCTCGGCCTCAGCGACTATCTGACCGGCAACGCCGCCCTCGAGGACCTGATCCATATCGACGACCGCTCCGGCCTGCATTACATCTGCGCCGGCCGCCTGCCACCGTCGCCGACCGACCTGTTGAGCTCGAACCGCATGAAGCAGCTGCTGCAGCAGCTTTCGGCGGCCTTCCAGATGGTCATGCTCGATACGCCGCCGATCCTGGCGGTGTCCGACGCGCTGCTGCTGGTGCGCACCGTCGACAAGACGATCTTCGTGGTGCGCTGGGAGCGGACGCGGCGCGACATCGCCATCAACGGGCTGAAGGCGGTGTACGACGCCGGCGCCCGCGTCGGCGGGCTGGTGCTGAGCCAGGTCAATCTGCGCAAGCACGCGCGCTACGACTACACCGACTCCGGCGTCTACTACTATCGCGGCTACAAGCGGTACTACGTCGAGTGAGCGCCGACGCCGTCCGGCAGGAATCGCGGCGCGGCGCGGCGCGGCGTTCCGCGGCATCCCAGCGCAGCGTCTTCCTGCCCGTCCTTGGTCTCGCCATCGGCGTCGTTCTCGCCACGCTCGGCTTTCCCCGGCTGATGGCGGCGCTCTACGCCATGCCGGCGGGGGCCACGCTGGAGAAGCTCGATCGCGCCGATCGCACCCTGACGCCGGGCGAATTGCTGGGCGCGCGCGAGGCCCTGCGTCTGTCGCTGTTGTGGGAGAAGAACGGCGAGACCTCGATCGACCTGGCGCGCGTATCGCTGGCGCTGGCGGCGCGCGAGTTCCAGGCCGGCGGCGATCCGCAGGCGTTGATCGACGAGACCATCGCCGCCGCGCGCGAGGGGCTGGCGATGTCGCCGGCGCGGGCGCGGGGCTGGCTGCTGCTGGCCGAAGCCACGCTGGCGCGCAGCGGCGATCCCGGCATGATGACCGGCTATCTGATGGAATCGCTGCGCGCCTCGCCGCACGACGTCTGGCTGGCGCCGCACCGGGCCGAACTCGGCCTGCAGGCCTGGCCGTGGCTCGAGCCGTCGGCCCGGGCGGCGATCGACGAACAGATCAGGCTGACGGCATCGCGCTCGATCGACCGGCTGGTCGACATCGCGCTGCGGATCGGCGATCCGACGCAGATCCGCGAGGCGCTGGCGCAGGACGGCGACACGCTGCGCCGCTTCGACGTTCTCTATCTGCGCCGCCGGCCGTAGATCGAACGATGGCGGTTGCGCCGCCCGACGCGGCGAGAGAAACGTTGAATTCTCGAACCGCCGAACTGATGCTGGTCCGAAGCGCAGATGGCGCGCATTGGCGACGGGCCGCTATTCCGTCGTCGCCTGACGGGAGGACCAGCATGAGCACGGAATACGACGTCACTTCGGAAAACTGGCAGCGCTTCACTTTCGAGCGCAAGGGCCCGGTGCTTACCGCCTACATCACCTCCGAGCATCCGGTGAACGGCGTCGACGAGCCGATGCATACCGAACTGGCGCTGATCTTCAACTGCCTGCAGCGCGATTCGAAGAGCGACCTGATCGTGCTCTCGGCCAAGGGGCGCGCCTTCTGCGCCGGTGGCGATTTCGACTGGTTCCAGGAGCAGATCGATCGGCCCGAGCGGTTCCGCGCCATCGCCTGGGACGCCAAGCAGATCGTGGTGTCGCTGCTGCAGATGGAGAAGCCGATCGTGTGCCGCATGAACGGCGCGGCGGCCGGGCTGGGCGCGACCATCGCCCTGCTGTGCGACGTCATCGTCGCCGACGAGACGGCGAAGATCGGCGATCCGCACGTCAAGGTCGGCCTGGTGGCGGGCGATGGCGGCGCGCTGATCTGGCCGCAGCTGATCGGCTTCGCCCGCGCCAAGGAACTGCTGATGACCGGCGATCTTCTGTCGGCCCGCGAGGCCTGCGCGCTCGGCCTGATCAATCACGCGGTCCCGGCGGCCGAGCTCGACGCCAAGGTGGCGGAGATCGTCGGCAAGATCCTCGCCAATCCCAAATGGGCGGTGCGCTGGACCAAGACCACGGCCAACATCCCGTTGCGGGCGCTGGCGGCGCAGCTGATGGACTCTTCGATCGGCTGGGAGACTGCGTCGAACTATCTGGACGACCGACGCGAGGCCGTCGCCGCCTTCCAGCAGAAGCGAGCGCCGAAGCTTACCGGCAACTGAGGGCAGGAAAGCCGGTTCGGGAAGGCGTCGCGGAAACGGCCTACGGCCGCTCCGCAATCCGGCGCAGCGATTGCGCGGCGGCGACGCCCAGGATGGCGGCATAGGTGACGGCGACGGCCGGCATCTGCAGGCTGAAATCGACCAGGGCGTGGATCGCCACCATGAGGCTTGCGGCGAGGCCGGCCAGCGCGAAGCGCACCGCGCGTCGCCGCAGCAGCGCCAGCACGCAGACGAGCGCCAGCGCCAGAACCGCGACCGTCATCGCCACCATGGCGGGAATGCCCGCTTCCAGCGCCAATTCGAGATAGGTGTTGTGCGCCTTGTCGATGAAATAGCCCTGGCGGTACAGCGTGCCGTCGTTGGTCGCCTCGAACACGCCCTGGAAGCTGCCGGCGCCATAGCCGGTCAGCGGTCGCTCCTTGATCGCCGCCACCGACGGACCGAACAGCGCGCCGCGCGAGCTCTCGATATTGGCGGCGCCACGTTCGATGCGCCCGGCGAGTTCGCCGCCGGTGGCCAGCAGCAGCGCGACGCCGGCCACCACGCCGAGTCCGATCACGCCCGCCAGCCGCCAGCCGCGCAGCAGATTGGCCAGCGCCAGCAGCACGACGACGATCGCCAGCGTCGCCGCCAGGCCGTAGAAGCCGCCGCGCGAGCCGGTCAGGATCAATGCCGCGCCCATGGTGGCGACGGCGATGGCCAGCGCGCCCAGCCGCAGGTCGCTGCCCTGATCGGTCTTGCGCGCGCCGCGCTCGGCCAGGCGGCCGGCGCCGGCATGGCGGGACGCGCGCAGCCGCCGCCACTCGGAGAACATCAGCGCCAGCGCGCAGAGCAGGCCGAGTGCGGCATAGGTGGCGTAGCTGTTGCGGTTGATGAAGGTGCTGCTCAGCGCCTCGCGATAGGCCGTCTTGGGGAACCACAGAACCATGTAGTAGCCGCCGAGATGGACGATCAGGCCGTAGGCGGCGTAGGCGACGCCGGCCAGCACGACGGCGTAGAGCACCGTCTGGGCGCGCTGCCGGCTGCGGCCGTATTCCCAGGCGAGCAGGAACACGCCGCCATAGGCGAGCAGCCGCATGACGACATGCCAGGCGCCGCTGCTGTCGAGGCCGATGCCGCCAGTGGGGGCGCTTTCGAGCAGTGCGGCGGCGCGTTCGAGCGCCGGCGGCTGCCACGAGGCGGGCAGCGGCCCGGTGGTTTCCAGCACCATCCAGCCGATGCCGGCGCAGAACAGCAGCCCGACCGGCAGCAGGAAACGGTCGGCGACCCGCGCGCCGGGCGCCCGCTGCCGGAATGCGGTGAATGCCCATAGCGCCAGCAATACGCCCGTGGCGATGGCGATCGCCGACCAGGGCGCTGGACGGTTGCTCGCCAGCGGCAGCGGCGCCAGCACGAGCAGGGCGATCAGCGCCCAGAAAATGAAGCGGGACATTTGCGCGAGCGTTGCTGCGGATCGATTTCCTCGGTCCGTCAGTCTAGAGCAAATCGTCGTTTGACGGAATCGCTGGCGATTCCGTCAAGACGATGCGATGGCGTATTGCGCGGTTTCGAGGCGAACGCCGCGCAGCGCTGGTCAGCCGGGCTTGGAGCCCGCTTCGCTGGCCTCGGCCGCTTCGGTGCCGCAGGCGATCGCCACCGCGGCGCGGTAGTCCTCGTCGACATCCGCGACCCAGCCCGCCTTTTCGACGAAGCTGTCGCGCGACCACGAGCTTTCCTCGCGCAGCTGCTCGAGCTGGTCGGGTTCGGCCCTGGCTTTCTGTACGCAGTAGGGCGTCACCGCGGCGACGACCGCGGTTTGCGCGCGCGATTGCGCCATTTCCTCGGCCGTGCCCTGGGTTACCCATCCTCCAACGGTGAATCCCAGCACGAGGACGAGAGCAGCGCCGCCTATGGCACCGTAGAGAGCGTGCTTGGCACCTGCAGATATCTGCATTTTCCGGCTCCTTCTGGTGGATGGACGGAGAGGCGCCCCGTCCTTCTGCGTTCACCATAGAGAGCGAAAACCATATGGCAACCCTGCCGCGCGATTTTCGCAGGCGTAGTCCCAGGGGGAAATTCAATGCAAGCGTGTGGAATTGCGGTCGCTGGGTGCCGCGTTGCCGGCGGCGCGGCGGGGCGTCATCATGCGGCGGCATGGCCGAAATGACCGTTCCCCGATCCGCCGTCGACTTCTGGCAGTCGCTGCTCGAAAGCCGCGCCCGGCAAGGCCGCCGCGATGACGCATCCTGGCCCGGGCGCGACTCGTGGATCGCCTTTCTGACGCCGGCGCTGGTCGAAAGCCTCACGCCCGGCGGCATGGACGAGGCGGTGCTGCGCGAGAACCGACTCTATGGCCGCTTCCAGCAGGCGGTGCAGACGCAGGCGCTGGCCTGGATCGCCGAGGCCGGCATCGACTGCGTCGCGCTCAAGGGTTTCGCTGCCGCTTTCCTCTACTATCCCGAACCGGCGGCGCGGCTGATCGGCGATCTCGACCTGCTGGTGCGCCGGCAAGATCTGCAGCGTCTGATCGAGGCGCTTGCGGCGCGCGGCTTCGCTTTCGGCGGCGGGTCCGATCCCGCCTGGGGCTTCCTGAGCGATGCCAGTTTCCTGCCGTTCCACTCGGCCGACGGCAATTGCAATCTCGATCTGCATGTCGAACCCGATTCCTATCCGCTGCATCTCGGGCTCGACGTGGAAAGAGTATTCGCGCGGGCACGCCAGGTGATGGCCGGTACGCGCATGGTGGCGGTGCCGTGCGCCGAACACATGGCGCTGATTGCCGTCTCCAATCTGGCGAAGGACAAGTTCGCCCCGGACGGGCTGCGCAAGCTGCTCGACCTCGCTCGCCTGCTGGACCACGAGAAGGATTTCGACTGGGCGGCGCTGCGTGCGACGGCGGCGCGCTCGCGGCTGTCGCGGGCGCTGGCGACGACGCTCGGCCTGCTGCTGGCGCTGGGCACGCCGGCCGACCTGTTGCCGGCTGATGCCGCCATTCCCCGCGGCGCGACTTTCGCCGGCCTGCTGCGCGACTGGGTCGAGCCGCAAGATCCGACCCTGCTGCAGCGCCTGCGGCGCGAATGGCTGCTGGCGGCCGATCCCGCCACCGCCGCGCGCCTGGGCATGCGGCGTCTTTCGGGTCTGATCCGGCCGCGCCGCGGCGTGCCGGGTGCGGGTGGCTGAACGGGCGGCTCGACGGAGGCGACGAGTTGGGCCAGAATGGCGAGCAAAGCCAAGGGCAAAACCAATGGCAAAACAGTGATTTACCACCTGCCACCCGAGGCTGCGCGATGCCCCGCCGGTTCATAGACATCTCGGTGCCGCTGGAGAACGGGGTCAAATCCGACCCCGACGGCTTCGTGCCGGAAATCACCTACATGAACCACCAGCAGACCGCGGGCCAGATCGCCGGATTCTTTCCCGGGCTGAAGAAGGAAGATCTACCGGACGGCGAAGGCTGGGCGGTCGAATTCGTCAAGCTGATCACCCATAACGGCACGCATCTCGATGCGCCGTACCATTTCCATTCGACGATGGATCGCGGCCAGCGCGCCATCGCCATCGACGAGGTGCCGCTCGACTGGTGCTTCCGTCCCGGCGTGAAGCTCGACTTCCGCCATCTGCCCGACGGTTACGTGGTGACGGCGGCCGATGTCGAGGCCGAACTCAAGCGCATCGATCACAAGCTGCAGCCTTTCGACATCGTCGTCGTCAACACGCGGGCCGGCGAGGCCTACGGGCAGGAGGACTATGTCGATGCCGGCTGCGGCATGGGCTACGAGGCGACCATGTATCTGCTCGAGCGCGGCGTGAAAGTGACGGGCACCGACGCCTGGAGCTGGGATGCGCCGTTCTCGCATACGCGCAAGAAATACGAGGCGACGCGCGATGCGCGGCTGATCTGGGAAGGCCACAAGGCCGGCCGCGATATCGGCTACTGCCATCTGGAGAAGCTGCACAATCTCGAAGCGCTGCCGGCCAGCGGCTACACCATCGCCTGCTTCCCGACCAAGATCCGCGGCGCTTCCGCCGGCTGGACGCGGGCGGTGGCGATCGTCGACGAATAGGCGCGGCCGTGCTCGACCTCGACAAATTCTTCGCCGCCGAAATCGAGGCGCATCGCCAGGCGCTCGACGGCGTGCGCCGCGTGCCCTTCGCGCGTGCGCGCGCCGCCGAG
>JBDZUM010000100.1:6063-15785 GCA_040255215.1 Rhodospirillaceae bacterium | reverse complement strand
TTGGCGCTGGAGACGACGACGGCGATCATCTCGCGCTCGAGCTTGGAAAGGCCCGAATCGCCCAGCATCAGCTCGTTGTAGGTCGAGATGAAGGCGCGCGCCTTCTTCGGGTTGTGCGCCACGGCGCGGATCACGTTCGGCACCATGCCGAGCTTCTCGAGGCATTTCTCGAAATACTTGGCGAGATCGGCGTCCTTGGGCTTTTTCGGCACGGGCAGCTTGAGCTTGGTGAGGTGCTTGGGCTGGGGCATGGGTTTCCTCCGTTTTCTAGCGCGCGGCGACCAGGTTTGGTCGGTAGCGGCGGATTTCGTCGAAGGCTTCGCTCAGCGGGCGGTCGAAGCCCTGGCCGGTGATGCCGATGGTGAAAGGCTTGGCGCGGATGCCCGCGAAATTGTCGTCGACGAACAAGGTCGGCAGGCGCAATTCCATGAAGCGGTCGGGCGTCACGGTGATTTCCAGCCGCTGGCGCATGCGGTGACGGCCGAGCTGCACGCGGCCGATCTCGTCCCACAGGAAGCGGCGCGGCTGGCCGATGCGCAGCATGATGCCTTCGGGGCGCACTTCGATGACCGGGCCGGGATCGTGCAGCCGGCGCAGCGCGCGCCACAGGTAGTAGCCCATGCAGAACACGATGGCGAAGCCGGCGAACCACAGCACGGTCGGATCCTGCTGGCCTTCGGCTCCCGCGGCGGGCGACAGCACCGGCTCGACGTCGCCCGTGGCGAGGATGACGACCAGAACCAGGGCCACAAGGCCGAGCGCCAGCATGCTGAGATAGAAGGGCCGGGCGTAGTTGACGACCAGCGGCTGGCGCGGCGCCATCAGCCCCGCCCCATCGCTCGATGGCGCAGCAGATGATCGGCCAGCACGCAGGCCACCATGGCCTCGGCCACCGGCACCGCGCGAATGCCGACGCAGGGGTCGTGTCGGCCCTTGGTCTGGATTTCGGTCTCGCGGCCCGACGTGTCGACGGTGCGCATCGGCTTGAGGATAGAGCTTGTCGGCTTGACCGCCATGCGGGCGACGATGTCCTGGCCGGTCGAGATGCCGCCCAGAATGCCGCCGGCATGGTTGCTGAGGAAATGCGGGCGGCCGTCCTGCATGCGGATCTCGTCGCCATTATTCTCGCCGGAGAGTTCGGCCGCGGCGAAACCGTCGCCGATCTCGACGCCTTTGACGGCGTTGATGGTCATCAGCGCGCGGGCGATGTCGCTGTCCAGCTTGTCGTAGAGCGGCGCGCCAAGCCCTGCCGGCACGCCCGAGGCCACCACCTCGACCACAGCACCAGTCGAGGAGCCGGCCTTGCGGATACCGTCGAGATAGTCCTCCCACTCCATCGCTGCCTTGGGATCGGGGCACCAGAACGGGTTCTGCCCGACGCTGTCCCAGCTCCAGTTGGCGCGGTCGATGCGCTTGCTGCCGACTTGAACCAGCGCGCCGCGCACCCTGACGCCGTCGCCTAGGATCTTGCGCGCGATGGCGCCGGCGGCGACGCGCACGGCGGTTTCGCGCGCCGACTGGCGGCCGCCGCCGCGATAGTCGCGGATGCCGTACTTGGCCCAGTAGGTGAAGTCGGCGTGGCCGGGGCGGAACTTGTCCTTGATGTCGCTGTAGTCCTTCGAGCGCTGGTCGACGTTCTCGATGGTCAGGTTGATCGGCGTGCCGGTGGTGACGCCGTCGAACACGCCCGACAGGATCTTCACGGCGTCCGGCTCCTGCCGCTGCGTCGTGAAGCGCGACTGGCCGGGCCGGCGCTTGTCGAGCCAGCCCTGGATCTCGCCTTCGGACAGCGGAATGAGCGGCGGCACGCCGTCGACGATGCAGCCGATGGCGGGGCCGTGGCTTTCGCCCCAGCTGGTGAAGCGGAAGAGTGTGCCGAAGCTGTTGCCGGCCATCGCCGCCTGCCTACTTGTCGGGGTCGAAGTTCTTCAGAAGATCGACCAGCTTGGGCGCCGAATCGGTCGCCATCATGCCGACCGTGTGATAGCCCGCATCGACGTGATGCACTTCGCCCGAGACGCCGGCGCCAAGATCGCTCAGCAGGTACAGCGCCGAGCCGCCGACATCCTCGATGGTGACGTTTCGTTTCAGGGGCGCGTTGTACTCGTTCCACTTCAGAATGTAGCGGAAGTCGCCGATGCCCGACGCGGCGAGGGTGCGGATCGGGCCGGCCGAAATCGCGTTGACGCGGATGTTCTGGCCGCCGAGATCGGCTGCGATATAGCGCACGCTGGCCTCGAGTGCTGCCTTGGCGACGCCCATGACGTTGTAGTGCGGGATGACGCGTTCGGCGCCGTAATAGGTGAGGGTGACCATGCTGCCGCCATCCTTCATCAGTCGGGCGGCGCGCTGCGCCACGGCCGTGAAGGAGAAGCAGGAGATGTTCATCGTCATGGCGAAGTTTTCGGCCGTCGTGTCGACGTAGCGGCCCTTGAGCTGGTCCTTGTCGGAAAAGGCGATCGCGTGGACCAGGAAATCCAACTTGCCCCATTCCTTTTCGACCTTGGCGAACAGGCCATCCATGCTGGCGGCGTCGGTCACGTCGCAGGGCTCGACCAGGCTGACCCCGACCTCCTGCGCCAGCGGCCTGATGCGCTTTTCCAGCGCTTCGCCCTGATAGGTGAACCCCATCGTGGCACCGTGCTTGTGCAGGGCCTTTGCGATGCCCCAGGCGATCGAGCGGTCGTTGGCAATGCCCATGATCAGGCCTTTCTTGCCTTCCATGAGCGGGACGGGGGACGTCATTGAAACCTCTGCACAGGCGGGAACATCTTGCTTTGCGGCATCCTACACCATCAACCCGCCCGGTCAATCGCACCGCATCCACTAAGCGGCCGTATTTCCTCAACAAATTCGTTCCGGCCGGCCGTCAGGAAATCTCCCCCAGACCGAGCTGGCGCATGATCTGCTCGCGCGTCGACGGCGGCAAGGCGCCGATGGCGGCCAGAATGTCATGCAACTGCCGGCGCAGGGCATGATTCTGGTCAATCAGCGACAGCACTACCGGAACGGTCTCGGAATCGATCGCCAGATCGTCGACCAGATCGCGGATCAGGCGGGCGCGGGCGAGATCGGCTTCGGCGAAAATCCAGCCACTGTCGTCGCGCACCGGCCGGATCCATTGCTCGGCGATCCACGCCTCGAGATCGGGCGTGCGGCAGCCGACCAGGGTGACGATCTGCTCGAAGCGCCAGCTCATGTGCTCCTCCGTCATTTCAGTCCGGCCTTGCCGCGCACGTCGTAGTCGTGGCCCTCGGCCCAGGTCTCGACCGCCTGCTTCAGCGCGCCGTCCTTGTCCTCGGGCAGCACGACGCTGAGATGCACGTACTGATCGCCGCGCTGGCCGGAGCGCTGGTCGACGATGCCCTTGCCCTTCAGCCGCAGGGACGAGCCGGTATTGGAGCCGGGCGGCACGGTCAGCGTCACCCGGCCGTCGATGGTCGGCACGTCGATGCGCCCGCCCAGCACCGCTTCCTGCAGGGTGATCGGCACGTCGAGATGCACGTCGCTGTCCTTGCGCCGGAAATGGGCATGCGGCTGGACGTGGATCTCGATATAGGCGTCGCCGGCCGGGGCGCCGCCATGGCCGGGATGGCCCTGGCCCTTGAGCCGCAGCATCTGGCGGTCCTGGGTGCCCGCTGGAATATTGACGTCGAGCGTCTTGCCGTCGGGCAGGGTGAGCCGGCGCCGGGCGCCGGCGGCGGCTTCGACGAAGGGAACTTCCAGCATATAGGTCGCATCGCCGCCGGGCATGCGGAAGCCGCCGCCCGGACCGCCGCCCGGACCGCCACGGGGGCCGCCGGGTCCGGCACGGCCGCCGCGGGCGCGAGCGAACATCTCGGCGAACAGATCCTCGGCGAAGCCCGCCTCGTCGCCGCCGAAATCGCCGCTGTAGCGCATGCCGTCGTCGGACTGGGCGTACTGGCGATAGTACTGGCGCTGCGGCCGCTCCTGGCCGGCGGCATCGATCTCGCCGGCGTCGAAACGGCGGCGTTTCTCGGAATCGGAAAGAATGTCGTAGGCGCCGCCAACTTCCTTGAACTGCGCCTCGATCTCCTTCTTGCCCGGGTTGAGATCGGGGTGCAGCTTCTTGGCCAGCTTGCGATAGGCCTTCTTGATCTCGTCGGCGCTGGCGTTTTTCGCCACGCCCAGTATCTCGTAAGGGTCGCGCATCTCGTTCACTCGTTCTGTCGCCACTGCCGGCTGCGAGCGATTTGCATCATCCCGCCCGTTCGCCGCCAAGGCCAATGTTTTCCGACTTCTAGATAGCGATCGATTGCCGCTATGCAATCCGGCGATGGCTCGACGAGGCGCGAGAGGGCATAGTCGCGCGACAGGAACGGGACGATGGCAGACACAGAAAACGATCCGATCGCGCAGTTCGAGGCCTGGTTCGCCGAGGCCGCCAAGGCCGAGCCGGCCGACCCCAACGCCATGACGCTGGCCACGGTCGGCGCCGACGGCATGCCGAGCGCACGCATGGTGCTGCTCAAGGGCGTCGACGAGCGGGGCTTCGTGTTCTACACGAATTTCGAGAGCCGCAAGGGGCGGCAGCTCATCGAGCATCCCAAGGCGGCACTGTGCTTCCACTGGAAATCGCTGCGCCGCTCGGTGCGGATCGAGGGGCCGGTCGAGCAGGTCACCGATGCGGAGGCCGACGAGTATTTCGCCAGCCGACCGCGCGGCAGCCAGATCGGCGCCTGGGCGTCGAAGCAATCGCGACCGCTGACGGGGCGCATGGAGCTGGAAAAGGCGGTCGCCGCCTATGCCGCCAAGTTCCATATCGGCACGGTGCCGCGACCGCCCTACTGGTCGGGCTTTCGCGTGCTGCCCCAGCGCATCGAATTCTGGCAGGACAAGCCCTTCCGGCTGCACGACCGGCTGGTGTTCTCGCGCGGGCAGGGCGCCAACGCCTGGTCCAGCGAACGGCTCTACCCGTAGGCGGCGATGGACCCGCACGGCCATGCGCCAGCGCATAGCGGTCCCCTGACGCCGGATCAGGCGCGGCTGATGCGGCTGGCGTCGATCGCCTCGACGTCGGTGGCGATCGTGCTGATCGCCGGCAAGGGCGTCGCCTGGTGGATGACCGATTCGGTCAGCCTGCTGTCGACCCTGCTGGATTCCTCGCTCGACCTGCTGGCCTCGCTGGTGACGCTGATCAGCGTACGCCACGCGCTGGTTCCGGCCGATCGCGAGCACCGCTTCGGCCACGGCAAGGCGGAGGCGCTGGCCGGGCTGATCCAGTCGGGCTTCATCGGCGCCTCGGCGATCTGGCTGCTGATCTCGGCCGGGCAGCGGCTCCACGCGCCGCAGCCGGTGGCGCAGGAGACCATCGGCTACGTCGTCATGGCAGGGTCGATCGCGCTGACCCTGGGGCTGGTGCTGTTCCAGCGGGCGGTGATCTCGCGCACCGCCTCGATGGCGATCGGCGCCGACCATCTGCACTACAAGTCGGATCTTCTGACCAATATCGGCGTCATCGTGGCGCTGGTGCTGTCCTCGCGCTTCGGCCTGAGCATCGCCGATCCGATCATCGCCGGACTGATCGGCCTCTACATTCTCAAGAGCGCCGCCGACATCGCGGTCGAGGCCTACAACGTGCTGATGGATCGCGAATTGCCGGAAGAGGAGCGCGAGAAGATCAAGGCCATCGTGCGCGCCCACAAGCAGGTCCGCGACCTGCACGATCTGCGCACGCGTTCTTCCGGCATGACGACGTTCATCCAGCTGCACATGGAGCTCGATCCCGAGATGACGCTGGCGGCGGCCCATATCGTCGGCGACGAGGTCGAGGACGCGATCAGGAAGGAGTTCCCCGGCGCCGAGATCATCGTCCACCAGGACCCCGAAGGCGTGGCCGAGCCGCGCGCCACGTTCGGCTGAGCGTCGGGTGGAAGAGGCGGACCAAAGCGCGACCATCGCGTTCCTGTCGACGCCGCAGGCCTGGGGACTGCCGGGGGACGGCAAGGTGGAGCGGATCGATACGCATGGCGCGGCGGTATTCCTGGTCGGCGAGCGCGTTTACAAGCTGAAGCGGGCGGTAAGCTTTCCGTTCATGGATTTCTCGACCCTGGAGCGGCGGCGGCGCTTCTGCGCCGACGAGGTGCGGCTGAACCGGCGCACCGCGCCGACGCTCTATCTCGGCGTCGTGCCGGTGCTGCGCGATGGCGCGACGCTGGCGCTGGGGACGCTGCGCGAGAATGCCGACGACAATGCCGAAGAGGGCGCGGCGGTCGACTGGCTGGTGGCGATGCGCCGCTTCGACCAGCAGGCGCTGCTGGCGCGGCTGGCCGAGCACGGCGCGCTGCCAGCCGAGCTGATCGGCCGGCTGGCCGAGACGGTGGCGGTGTTCCATGCCGGCGCGCCGCCCGAGCCGGACCATGGCGGTGCTGCGGTGCTGGCGCATACGGTAAAGCTCGATACCGAGCAGATGAGCGCGCGCGGCGACCTGCTCGATCCGGCATTGAGCGCCGAACTTGCTGAACTGATGCCGGCGGAAGCGGCCAGGATGGCGGCCATCGCCGATCGGCGCCGGGCCTGCGGCGCGGTACGGCGCTGTCATGGCGATCTGCATCTGAAGAACATCTATCTCGACGGCGAGACGCCGGTGCCGTTCGACGGCATCGAGTTCAACGACCGGCTGTCCTGCATCGACACGCTCTACGATCTTTCCTTCCTGCTGATGGATCTCGATTTCCGCGGCCTGCGCGCCCACGCCAATCTGGCGCTTAACCGTTATCTCTGGCATTCGGCGGAAAAGGACGAGGAATTGCTGGCCGGCCTGGCGTTGTTGCGCATCTACCTGGCGCGACGGGCCTCGATCCGCGCCCATGTCGATGCGGCGGGCGTGCCGCATATCCGGGATCGCGCCGAAGCCGAACGTCAGCGCGCTCAGGCGCGTGCCTATCAGCGCTATGCGCGGGCGCTGTTCGCACCGGCATCGCCGCGCCTGGTCTGCGTCGGCGGGCTGTCCGGTACCGGCAAGACGACCCTGGCCATGGCGCTGGCGCCGGGATTCGATCCGACGCCGGGGGCAGTGGTGCTGCGCTCGGATGTAACGCGCAAGCGCATGGCGGGCGTGAAACTCGAAGAGCGCATGCCAGCCGGCTGGTACACGCAGGAGAACTCGGCCGCCGTCTACGACGAGGTGCACCGGCTGGCAAAGATCACGCTCGATGCCGGGCGGACGGTGGTGCTCGATGGCGTCTATGCGCGAGCGACGGAACGGGCGGCGGCGGCGGACGTTGCGCGCGCGACAGGCGTGCGGTTCGACGGGCTGTGGCTGGAGGCGCCGCAGCGGCTGCTGCGCCAGCGCGTCGCCGAGCGTCGCGGCGATGCGTCCGATGCCACGGTCGCGGTGGTCGAACGCCAGGCCGCCTACGACATCGGCGCCATGGACTGGCGCCGGCTCGACGCGGCGGCAGGCATCGAGACGATCGCGGCGGCCGCGCGCGCCGCATTGGGGGATTGACTCCGATCAAGGCGATGCCGACCTAGGGATCATAGGGTTGGCCCGAACGACGGAGAGGAGCGCCGCAAATGCTGAAGAAGATCCGCCTGGAACTGGCGCGGAATCCGAAATTCCCCGAAGGCAGCCGCAATCACGGCTACGAGATCGTGGCGCCGCTGACGGCGGACGGCCATCTCGACGTCGAGGCCTGGAGCAAGGCGAAGGACAAGTGCACCGTGCACCGCTTCTGGCAGGGCGAGGAGGACGAGCGCGGCCATATCGAGCGCAAGCGCAACCGCTGGGTGTTCTCCTACGCGCCCGGCGACGACGACGACGAGCCGATCTTCCGGCTCGGCGACCACGTGTTCAAGCCCGGCGAATACATCTCCATCACCGAACACAGCGGCGAGCAGTTCACCTTCCTGGTTGCGTCGGTGAACTGACCGACGCGCGGTGTGCATCGGTATCAAATACTATTCAAACGGGTTATGGGTAGAGCTGACGCTACTTGACGTAGAGGGATCGGCATATCAGTCCTTCTGATGGGGACGGCGCCGGGGAATCCATTTCTGCAACTTTGGCGCCCATGGTGCCAGCATGTCAGGGTGGATAGAGCATATTCCGCCAGAGATCGTCGCGCTCATCGACAAGCCGATGCTGTTGACGCTCGTCTTGGCCGTCGGCGCTGTCGTCGGTCTGGCCGTAGCCGGCGTCGCGAACGAAATGCGCCGACGCGCCTGGCGCAGGCGAAACGCCGGCAACTGGTCCCAGCGCCAGCGATTGCAGAATGCGCCGCTCGACGCTGCCGATCAGCTGCGCATCGTGATGAATGCGGCGTTTTCGGCGCAGCCCCTCCTCAATAGAAGCGAAGCGCGCGTGTTCAAGGAGCTCGACCGGATGGTGTTGAGCCGCAATCCGCGCTGGCAGGTCATGGCGCAAGTCTCGCTCGGGGAGATTCTGCGCAGCAGCGACCGACAGGCTTTCGGGTGCATCAACTCGAAGCGGGTGGATCTGTTGCTGGTCGACGAAGAATGCCACCCACGACACGTCATCGAATACCAAGGCAACGGACACTATCAGAGCTCGGCGGCGGCGCGCGATGCGGTGAAGAAAGAGGCGCTTCGGAAGGCCGGCATCACCTATCACGAGGTCGTGGCCGGCCGTACCACGCCGCAGGAATTGCGGCAGCTGGTGGAACGGCTGGTCGGCACGACGAGAATGGCGTCCTGACCGGCAATTACCCGAACAGATCGGGCTGGCGCGTGGGCGGGGACTGGGCGTCGTCGAGCGGCTCGCTGGCGTAGGTCGTGTCGCCGCCGTCGAGCAGGGTGCGAACCTGATCGAAGCCGGCCTGCGGGTCGATCCAGCGCGTCTCGTCTTCGCGCGCCAGCACGGCCGGCATGCGGTCGTGCACATGGGCGATCTCGGGGGCGGGGGCACGGGTGAGCATCACCACGCGTTCGCCGTCGGTCAGGCCGGCGAAGGCGAAACTGCGGCCGTCGGCCGGCATCAGCGCGTGCTTGCGCTTGCGCTTCGCGCCCGGCACCGCCTGCCACTCGTACCAGGCCGTAGCGGGGATCAGGCAGCGGCTGTCGAGCAGGCGGCGGAACGTCGTTTTCTGCGCCACGGTCTCGGCGCGGGCATTGATGATGAGGCGGTTGTCCCACGGCGCCTTCAGTCCCCAGCGACGCAGCGCGCCGCCGACCGCGGTCACGATCAGCACTTCATTGTCGGGTCTGATGTCGGGCGAGGCGCGATAGCCCAGCGGCGCGAGTATGCCGTATCGCTTGTTCAGCGAATCGGGACCGACCATGTTTTCGAAGCGCGAGCACATGGCGCTCAGGCGCCGGCGGAGACGGCGACGTAGCGGCGGAAGAGCGTGCGCAATTCCTGCAGCACCTCATCGGCGACGTCGCCGTCGACGATGCGGTCTTCCAGCGGCTTCAGCCGCTTCTTGATCAGCGCCGGCGTGCGGTTGGAGTGCAGCAGCGCGTAGAGCATTTCATAGCTGGTCAGCTCGCGGCCATGCGGTGTGGCGGCGCGCGGCCGGGCTTCGGCGGCAGACGCGGCTGGCGCAACCGGGACCGACTGGGCGCCCAGCAGCGTCTGCCAGGACAGGCCGGAATTCTTCACGAGCATATGGGCGCGGCGGGCGGCCGCGAGGGCCTCGCCGTCATGGGCGCTGCCCATCAGCTCGAGAATCTTCGCCAGTTGCTGCCGGTTGAGCGCCATGCTCCGCGCGTCGGAAATCAATTCGGGTGGCGTAATGCCG
>JBDZUM010000100.1:0-5963 GCA_040255215.1 Rhodospirillaceae bacterium | reverse complement strand
TTGCAGCGCTCGGCGTCGCCCACGAACAGCGGCACGATATGGCTTTCCGACGGCATCACCGGCAGGCCGGCCGCACCGAGCTTGCGTTTCAGCGTGGCGGCGCGCTCCTGGTGACGCTCGCGGATCTCGTTGTGGCGGCGCAGATGGCGCACGCTGGCCAGAGCGCCGGCGGCGATCGAGGGCGGTAGGGCGCTGGTGAAGATGAAGCCGGAGCCGAAGCTGCGCACGAAATCGACCAGTTCGGCATCGCCGGCGATATAGCCGCCGATCACGCCGAAGGCCTTGGCCAGCGTGCCCTGGACCAGGTCGACCTTGTCCAGCACGCCGTCGCGCTCGGCGACGCCGGCGCCGTGCAGGCCGTACATGCCCACGGCATGGACTTCGTCGAGATAGGTCAGCGCGCCGTAGCGATGGGCCAGATCGCAGATCTCGCCGATCGGCGCGATATCGCCGTCCATGGAATAGACCGACTCGAAGGCGACGATCTTGGCGCCGGCGGGACCGGCTTCCTTGAGCTTGCGCTCGAGATCGGCCAGATCGTTGTGGCGGAACACATGACGCTTGCAGCCGGCGTTGCGGATGCCGGCGATCATCGAGGCGTGGTTCAGCGAATCGGAAAAGATCGTGCAGTCGGGCAGGCGGCTGCCCAGGGTCTGCAACGTCGTCTCGTTGGCGACGTAGCCCGAGGTGAAGATCAGCGCCGCCGGCTTGCCGTGCAGATCGGCCAGCTCGCGCTCGAGCAGCACGTGGTTATGGTTGGTGCCGGAGATGTTGCGCGTGCCGCCGGCGCCAGCGCCCGACAGATCGAGCGCTGCGCGCATCGCCTCGAGCACCACCGGGTGCTGGCCCATGCCGAGATAATCGTTCGAACACCAGACGGTGACCTGACTGGTGCCGCCATTGCGATGGTTGCGCGCCAGCGGGAAATTGCCGGCCTCGCGCTCGAGATCGGCGAAGACGCGGTAGCGGCCTTCGGTCTGGAGGTCGGCCAGCGACTGGCGGAAAAAGCTGCGGTAGTCCATCGAGAATTCCAGTGCGGGCAGGCAATGCCATGTCCGGCAAGAATGCCACGCATCCCCCGGTAGTCCTTGATTTATATCAAGAACCGCCGTTCTCATGGGTGGCGCATTGCCGCACGGCAGACCGGCAGGATCGGCAGGGCCGGTCACCTATCATGGACAGTGAAATGGCCTCCGCTATTCCCGATGCTGCCCGCCGCAACGGCAATTTTCCGTTCTATCTTGGCAGTTTAGGCGCCTGGTACGCCGGACTTGGGCTGCAGATGGTGCTGTTTCCCTGGCTGGTGGCCGTGGTGCTGGAGGCGCCGCCCCGTCTGGTCGGCATCGCGCAGACCGCGCTGATGGCGCCCTCGATCCTGTTCATCCTGCTGGGCGGCGCCGTCGCCGACCACAACGACTGCCGCAAGTTACTCATCCGTTACCACGCCTTCGCTGCCGTGCCGCCGCTGGCTCTGGCGGCAGTGGTGCTGGCCGGGTATCTCAGCTTCGAGGCCATCGTGGTGTTCGGCCTGGCCATGGGCACGCTGGGCGCCTTCGCCATGCCGGCGCGCGATGCGCTGCTGGTGCATGTGGCGGGCCGCGACCTGCCGCGGGCGGTGGCGCTCGTGACCGGGGCGCAGTTCCTGGCGCAGCTGCTGGGTATGGTCGGCGCCAGCGCGGCCGAAACGCTGGGCGCGCCGCTGTTGCTTTGCGGGCAGGCGCTGATCATGGCGCTGGGCGCGGTGGCGTGCTGGAAGCTGACGGCTTCGACGCCGAGCCAGACCGGCGGCGACGGCAGACGGCTGGCCGCCATCGCCGACGGCATTCGCGAGGCGTGGTCGATACCGGTGGTGTGGCCGGTGATCGTGGCCATGCTCGGCATCGGCGTGTTCTACATCGGCGCCTTCCTGGTGCTGCTGCCGCTGATCGTGCGCGACGATTTCGGCGGCGGCGCCACCGAGATCGCCACGGTAAATTTTTTCTTCTGGGGCGGTGCGCTCGCCTCGATCTTCGCGCAGGTAAGGATTGGCGCGCTGCGCCGGCCGGGCCGCGCCATGCTGCTGTCGTTGATGATCGCCGCCTTCGTGCTGCTGGCGCTGTCGCAAACTCTGCCGTTCTACGGCGTCGCGGCGCTGAGCGCGCTGTGGGGCGTGACGGCCGGCATCAACATGACGCAGGGCCGCACCATCGTGCAGATCGCCGCGCCGCCCTCGCATCGCGCCCGCATCCTGTCGCTGTTCCAGCTCGGCTTCATGGGTGGCGCGCCGGTCGGCGCCTTGCTGGTCGGATTCCTGGCGGACCTGACCGACATCCACACCGCCACCATTCCGCCGGCGCTGGTGATGCTCTGCCTGCTGGCCTTCCTCACGCTGCGCTCGGCGCTGTGGCGGCACCAAGCTTGAATCCGTTGATAATTGTCATCCCGACCGAGCATAGCGAGAGCCGGGACCCATAATGATGGGCGTTATGGGTCCCGGCTCTTCGCCCTTCGGGCTGCGGCCGGGATGACAACAGAAGAGATCTGAAAGACTCAGCCCGCGAATTCGCCGGCGGCGCGCAGATCGGCCAAGGTCAGGTCGAGCGCCTTGGTGGCGCGGGCGAACATCTCCTCGACATCCGCTTCGGTCATGACCAGCGGCGGCGAGAAGGCGATCGAGTCGCCCATGTTGCGCTGGATCAGCCCGTTCTCCTGGGCGTGCATGGCGAAGCGGCCGCCGGCCGCACCGGCCATGGCGAAGGCTTCCTTCGTCTTCTTGTCGCGCACGATCTCGACCGCGCCGATCATGCCGATGCCGCGCACCTCGCCGATCAGCGGATGCTCGCCCAGCTTGCGCAGGCCGGCCTGCATGACGGGACCGACCTTGCGCACGTGGCCGACCAGATCGATCTCGTCGTAGATCTTCAGCGTCTCGACGGCGACCGCCGCCGGCACCGGATGGCCGGAATAGGTGAAGCCGTGGCCGAATGTGCCGATCTTCTCGCTTTCGATCAGCATGGCCTGCCACACCTTGTCGTTCACCATCACCGCCGAGATCGGCAGGAAGGATGCCGACAGCGCCTTGGCGCAGGTCAGGATGTCGGGCTTGATGTCGAAAGTCTGGCAGCCCCAGTAGTTGCCGGTGCGGCCGAAGCCGCAGATCACTTCGTCGGCGATGAACAGCACATCGTGCTTCTTCAGCACCGCCTGGATCTTCTCGTAGTAGGTGGCGGGCGGCACGATGACGCCGCCCGCACCCATCACCGGTTCGGCGATGAAGGCGGCGACCGTTTCCGGTCCTTCCTTCCGGATCATCGCGTCGAGCGATTCGGCCAGACGCGTGGCGAACTGCTCCTCCGTCTCGCCGGGCTGGCCGAAGCGATAGAAATGCGGACAGTCGGTGTGCAGGACGTTGGCGATCGGCAGATCGAAATCGCGATGGTTGTTGGGCAGCCCGGTCAGGCTGGCGGCGGCGATGGTGACGCCGTGGTAGCCCTTGATGCGGGAAATGACCTTCTTCTTCTGCGGCCGGTTCAGCGCGTTGTTGTAGTACCAGACCAGCTTCAGGGCGCTGTCATTGGCTTCCGAGCCGGAATTGGCGAAGAACACCCGCGCCATCGGCACCGGCGCGCGCTGCAGCATCATCTCGGCCAGTTCGATCATCGGCTCGTGCGATTTGCTGGCGAAGCCGTGATAGAAGGGCAGCTGCCGCATCTGCTTCAGCGCCGCCTGCACCAGCCGCTCGTTGTCGAAGCCGAGGGCCGCGCTCCACAGCCCGGCCATGCCTTCGAGATAGTCCTTGCCGGAATCGTCGTAGACCCGAACGCCCTTGCCGCGGGCGATGACCAGCGGTCCCTCGGTCAGATGCTTCTTGAGATGGGTATAGGGATGCGCGACCGATGCGATGTCGCGGGCCTGGAGGGAATTGCCGGGCAGGCTGGGGGCGGTATGGGTCACGTCTCTATCCTCCGCAAGCTCGTTGCGATCCGGCTGAGCCGCCGGAACCGCGCTGCAGCACAGCGTAAGGCCAAAGCGCAGCCATGCGCCAGTGCATCGCCAAGCGCACAGGGCATGACGGCCGCGCATCCGTCACGGGCGAAAGCGCTTCCTTGTCGGCGGACAATGGTTCGCGTAGCGAGACGCGATTGACTCCCATTCCGGAGTGTTCTACGCGATAGGACAAGGACTAACCGGCAAATCCTGCCGGCGCGGTCCATCATGCCAGAGCCATCCGGCCAACGGACGGCACAACCAAATTGGGAGACGAGATCCATGAAAATCGGCTTCAGGACGCTGATCCTGGCGGCGGGCGCGCTGGCGCTGTCGTCGGCGGCGTCGGGCACTGCCTTCGCGCAGGGCAAGGTCTTCAAATGGGCGAACGACGGCGACGTCAACTCGATGGACCCTTACGCCCGCAACGAGACGTTCCTGCTGTCCTTCCTCGGCAACGTCTACGAGGGCCTGGTGCGTCGCAGCCCGGCCCTCGCGCTGGAACCGGCGCTGGCCACCTCGTGGAAGCTGACTTCACCGACGACCTGGGAGTTCAAGCTGCGCCAGGGCGTGAAGTTCCACGACGGCACGCCGTTCGTGGCCGACGACGTGGTGTTTTCGATCACCCGCGCCTCGACCGGCGCCTCCAACATGAAGGGCTACTTCCCCTCGATGAAGGAGATCCGCAAGGTCGACGAGCAGACCGTGGTGCTCGAGACCAAGTACCCCGACCCGCTGATGGTCGACAAGCTGGCGCAGATCTTCATCATGTCGAAGGCCTGGGCGGAGAAGAACGGCGCCGTCGCCGTGGCCGACCTGACCAAGCCCGACGAGAGCAACTTCGCCACCCGCAACGCCAACGGCACCGGCCCGTTCAAGCTGCAGAGCCGCGAGCCGGACGTGAAGACCGTTCTGGTCAAGAACACGGCGTGGTGGGACAAGCACAAGGGCAACATCGACGTCGCCGAGTTCAACCGCATCGCCAACGCCGCGACCCGCACCGCGGCGCTGCGCTCGGGCGAGGTGCACTTCGTCTACACGGTTCCGCCGCAGGACGAAGACGCGCTGAAGAAGGATCCGAACACCAAGGTGGTGGCCGGACGCGAGACCCGCGTCGTCTATCTCGGCTTCGACCAGGAGCGTCCGGAGCTGCTGAAGTCCAACGTCAAGGGCAAGAACCCGTTCAAGGACGTGCGGGTGCGCAAGGCGTTCATGTACGCCATCGATCCGGTGGCGATGCAGCGCACGATCATGCGCGGCCAGTCCTTCCCGACCGCGCTGATGGTCGGCCAGGGCATCAACGGCTACTTCAAGGACATCGACGTGCGTCCGAAGGGCGACGTGGCGGCGGCCAAGAAGCTGCTGGCCGACGCCGGCTATCCGGACGGCTTCGAAGTCGGCATGGACTGCCCGAACGACCGCTACGTCCAGGACGAGGCGATCTGCAAGGCGACCGTGTCGATGCTGGCCCGCATCGGGATCAAGGTGAACCTGAACGCGCAGACGCGCGCCAAGTACTTCGCCGAAATCCTGCGCAAGCCGGACTTCTCGCCGGGCAACACCAGCTTCTTCATGCTGGGCTGGTCGCCGGCCTCGACCTACGACGCGCATAACGTGCTCGAGCAGCTGATCCAGACGCCGAACGCGGCGACCAAGAAGGGCGGCTTCAACCCGGGCGGCTACTCGAACAAGAAGGTCGACGAGCTGGCCGACAAGATCGAGCAGGAGACCGACAAGGCCAAGCGCGACGCCATGCTCAAGGAAGCGCAGAAGATCCACCTCGACGACGTCGGCCACATTCCGCTGCACCAGCAGGCGGTGGTGTGGGCGATGCGCAAGAACGTCGACGTCGTGCAGCGGGCCGACAACGTCTTCCCGCTGTCGTTCGTGACGATCAAGTAGCATCGCAGGAAAACGGGGCCTGGGCCGGACGAGAGTCCGGCCCACGCCGCTTTTGCCAGCCCGATGCTAGCGTTCATCATCCGCCGCATCCTGCA
>JBDZUM010000206.1:0-3013 GCA_040255215.1 Rhodospirillaceae bacterium | reverse complement strand
AGCAATTGCGGATTGAGCACCGCGCCGATCGGCCCGGGATAGACCCAGCCATAGGCATGCCCGCCCACCGCGCCGTAGACCGGGCAGTGGTTCATGCACGCCCCGCAGCGTATGCAGCGCAGCATGTCCTGGAACTCGGTGCCCAGCACCGACGACCGCCCGTTGTCGAGCAGCACGACGTGATACTCGTCCGGCCCGTCTCTGTCGGTCGCGCGCTTCGGCCCCGTGGTCAGCGTGGTGTAGCTCGACCATTCCTGCCCCGTCGCCGAGCGCGCCAGCACGCGCAGCAATGCGGTGGCGTCCTCCAGCGACGGCACCACCTTTTCGATGCTGGCGATGACGATATGCACCCGCGGCAATGTGTTGGTGAGATCGGCATTGCCCTCGTTGGTCACCAGCACCGACGAACCGGTTTCGGCGATCAGGAAATTGGCGCCGGTGATGCCGACATCGGCGGCGAGGAACTTGGCGCGCAGCACGTGCCGCGCTTCCTGCACCAGATCGTTGCGCTCGGTCAGCTTCTGCGTGAAGCCGTATTTGCCGTGGTGCTGGGCGAAGGTCTCGGCCACCTGGTCCTTGGTCAGGTGCACCGCCGGCGCGATGATGTGGCTCGGCGGCTCCTTCCTGAGCTGGATGATGTATTCGCCCAGATCGGTCTCGACCGGCTCGATGTCGTGGCCCTCGAGGAAATCGTTGAGCGCGATCTCCTCGGCGATCATCGATTTCGACTTGGTGACGGTCTTGGCGTTGGCCTTGCGGCAGATCTGCAGCACGATCTCGCGCGCCGTCTTGGCGTCCGGCGCCCAGTGGACCGTGCCGCCGGTCGCCGTCACCTTCTTCTCGTAGGCCTCGAGATAGAAGTCGAGATTGTCCAGCACGTGATTCTTGATGTCGCGCGCCTGGTCGCGCAGCGCCTCGAACTCCGGCATCTGGTCGACGGCGGCCTGGCGGCGATCCTTGAAGCCCGATTTCAGCCGCGTCAGCGACTCCTGCAGCTTCTCGTCCTTCAGCGCCTTGCCGACATTGGCCTTGAACTCATGCGCGGTGGATTGCATCAGCGCCCCGCCCTTCTCCCTCTCCCCCACGGGGAGAGGGTCGGGGTGAGGGGGCTCGCGGAGGAAGCGTCGCCTGTGAAGCTCCCCCTCACCCGCTCGCTGGCGCTCGCGACCTCTCCCCGCCGGGGAGAGGTTGTTAAAGGAACCATCACCCCTCCCCCTCGCCGATCGCCGGCGCATCGTCCATGCCGGCCAGCACCTCCGCCACGTGCCGCGCCCGCACGTTGTAGCCTTCGCGGGAGAGCTTGCCGGCCATGTTCAGGAGACACCCGAGATCGCCCGCCAGCACCGTGCCCGCACCGGAGGCGGCGATCTCCTTGCTCTTATCGGCGACCATGGAATTGGAGATGTCGGGATATTTGACGCAGAACGTGCCGCCGAAGCCGCAGCAGGTCTCGGCGTTGGGCATCTCGTGGATCTTCGCCCCCATCGAGCGCAGCAGCGCGCGCGGCTGGCCCTTGACGCCCAGCTCGCGCAGGCCCGAGCAGGAATCGTGATAGGTGACGTCGCTCTGGATCCTGCGCTCGATTTCGCGCACCCCCAGCACGTCGTGCAGGAAGGCGGTCAGCTCGAAGGTCTTCTCCGCCAGCGCAAAGGCCCGCGCCCGATTGTCGGGTTCGTCCTCGAACAGGCCGGGATAGTGATGCGAGATCATGCCGGCGCAGGAGCCCGACGGCGCCACCACGTAGTCGTAGCCGGCGAAGGCTTCGATGACCTGCAAGGCGATGGCGCGCGTATCGGCCCGGTCGCCGGAATTATAGGCCGGCTGGCCGCAGCAGCTCTGCAGCGGCGCCTCGACGACGCATCCCGCCTCTTCCAGCAACTTCGCCGCGGCGAATCCCACCGACGGCCGGAACACGTCGACCAGGCAGGTCACGAACAGCGCCACGCGCCTGCCCTTGCCCGGCGTTGCGTTCACGACACTCGATGCGGCGGCTTTGGTGTCCAAAAATTTCTCTCCCTGAGCGGGCATCCTGCTCTGGCAAATGAGAGGGATCAAGTTGGGAGTCATTTACTCTTTATCGGAGCAAGAGACGGCAGGGAAATATCCTGTTCCTCATAGGACTCCCATTAGAGTGCGTTTTGCGTCGCTTGGACTCGCGTTATTTCGCGAATCAAGAAAAAGTTCTTCCATATGATTCGTATAATTTTACGAATTTCGTAAGTTTGGCGGCCTGAATTAGTCCAGTTTGGCCGAATTCATGATTTCAAGTTGACGCGGAATTCTTACCCGGACAGATTCATGACGGTGGTCACCGCCACAGTTTCTCAACCGAGCGCGCGTGCTTTATCGCGGCGAAGTGCGAGGTGCCTTCGGGGGAGTCGGACCTGTTCCGATAACTGAGAAACGAAGGAGGTGGAAATGGGTATTAAGGACATCTTTGTCCGTGCCTATGTCCGCTTCAGGTTTAACCGCCAGGAGCACGTATGTGCTCACTGGCGGTCGAGGCCTGTACAACTGAAGTTGCCGTTCTGATTTAAAGGGTCGAGCAGCAACGTCAGGTGGCGGTGGCCATCACCACGTTACATGTCTTGTACAAATGCGCACAAGAGCATCGGAACCAAACTGGTTCGCTTTCTGCGAACAGAGTCCGTTTCGCCACACTAGCTAATCTTTTGTTTTAGAAAGATTAACTCACCACCTTCAGCCCCACGATCCCCGCGACGATCAGCCCGATGCAGAACAGCCGCGGCAGGGTGGCCGGATCGCCGAACAGCACGATGCCGAGAATGGCGGTGCCGACCGCGCCCACCCCCGTCCACACCGCGTAGGCCGTGCCGACCGGCAGGCTTTTGAGCGCCAGTCCCAGCAGCACGATGCTGACCAGCATGGCGCCGGCCGTCAGCACCGAAGGCACCAGCCTCGAGAAGCCGTCGGTGTATTTCAGCCCGATCGCCCAGCCGATCTCGAACAGGCCGGCGACGAACAGGATCAGCCAGGGAAGTTGTTGGGCCAT
>JBDZUM010000099.1:0-16069 GCA_040255215.1 Rhodospirillaceae bacterium | reverse complement strand
TTGCTGTTCCTGGCGCTGATCGTCGCCATTCTGGTCGCCGCTGCCGGGTTCGGCCATCGCTTCGGCCTTTGGGGCACGGCGCAGGCCTTCGACATGCTGCGCATCGGCGCCTGGGCCAGTGCGGGCGTCGTGATCATGTCGGTGCTCGGCCTGCTGTGGCTGATCTCGCGTCGGCGCTTCGTCGCTGTGGTACCGGCGATCGCCGCGCTGATTGTGGCCGGCGTCGCCCTCTACGCGCCATGGAAGATGGCCGAGCAGGCGCAGGCGACGCCGCCGTTGCACGATGTCGCCACCGATCCGCAGGACCCGCCGCCATTCGTGGCGCTGACCGAAGCGCGTGCCGGCGCACCGAACGGCGCGGGCTGGACGGGCAATGCGGAGCTGCAGCGCCAGCATTATCCCGATCTGGCGCCGCTGGTTCTGCCGCTGCCGCCCGATCGGGCGATGGCGCGGGTACGGTCGGCAGCAGAGGCGCTGGGCTGGACCGTGGTGGCGAGCGATGCGGGCGAAGGCCGGCTCGAGGCCAGCGATCGCACCCTGTGGTTCGGCTTCGTCGACGACATCGTGGTGCGGCTGCGCCCGCAAGACGGCGGCACGCGCATCGACATGCGATCGGCGTCACGCGAAGGGCTGGGCGATCTCGGCAAGAATGCCGCGCGGATCGAAGCCCTGTTCGCCCGGCTGACCGACGAACCGGGCTAGGTCTTGATTCATTTAGCCCGGAACCTGCCAGCCGATATGCCGTGTAGAGCCGAATTTCAGTTCAGGGAGCACCGATCATGGACACCAATGCGCAACGCGCGCTGGCGAGGCTGCTCGCCGGTCTGAGGCGCAGCGGACGCCAGTAAAGCGGGCTCGACGCGCATCTCGTCCCACCCGATCCGAGTACCGCCTATCGCATCGCCCGCATGGTCGAGGAGGAGCTGGGCTGGCAGGTCGCCGGCTGGAAGATCGCGGCGGCGAAGGAAGAAATGCAGAAGCAGTTGCGCACCGATTCGCCGATCTATGGGCGCGTGTTCTCGCCGCGGCTGCTGCCGTCGCCGGCGAGCGTGGAGCACGCTCACCAACTGAGCCCGATTCCGGAGGTTGAATTCATGGCGCTGCTCGGCGCCGACCTGCCGCCACGCGCAAAGGAATACACCGTCGAGGAAGTATCCGACGCGGTGGCCTCGCTGCATCCCGGCATCGAGCTTGCCGAATGCCGTTTCGTGCACGACGACCGGTTCCCGCCGCTGCCCGCCATTCTGACCGACGGCGCCGGCAGCGGGTCGATCTGCTATGGACCCGCGATCGGAGACTGGCGGCAACGCGAGATCGCCAATCAGGAAGTCGCCCTCTCGTGCAACGGCGTCGTCCGTCGCAAAGGTACGGCGGCAGCGGCGGTCGATCATCCGATAGTGCCGCTTGCCTGGCTGGCGAACGAGCTTTCTCGGACCGGCAGCGGGATGAAGGCCGGACAGATGATTAGCACCGGCACGCTGACCGGCATGCTGCGGCCAAAGGCAGGCGAAACCTACGTTGCCGACTTCGGCCCGTTCGGCTCGGTGACGGCAAGCTACGTCTGATCGGTGACGCCCCTTATTGCGGAAAGGATGACGCGCTAGACCGGGCTCGCAGCGGTCGGCTGCCGGTTGCGGCCGAACCGCCGCCAGACCCGCTCGTGGAAGAAGAAGACCAGCGTGTTCAAGGTCGGTTCGATCAGCGCCACCCCGGTGGCGATGGCAAGCGAGCCGGTCAGCGCGTAGGTGACGCCGAAACCGACCGAAAAGTGGAGGACGGCGAAGCTGGCGGTCTTTACGAGGTCTCTGGTCATGGCGATTTGGCACGAAAATTAGTTGAGATTGATTCTTAATTAGAGTGCCGTTGCGGTCTTTGCAATGGGCGCTGCAAAATAAATTATCCCATTGAAAATAAATGATAAATGGCGGGATACAGGCCGTATTTCTGGCTCTGCGGCGCACCCGCGTATTTATCGGCCTTGGCCTGCAGCCGGTAGCCGGCGGCAGCGATGTCGGGAGCGAAATCCTGCCTGCTGCCGTCGGCCTCGTAGGACAGGAAACGCTCGCCGTCGTTGGACACCAGCATCAGATGTTGAACGCGATGGCGCGCCAGCAGATCGAGCCACCAGCGGATGCTTGAGCGCGCGGTCTCCGAAAAACTGTGGATGTTGAGCGCCAGATGGATTGGCGGTCCGGCGTCGAGCGCCGTCTCGATCGCCGTCAGCGGTACGGCCGTGGCGAGCGGATCGACGCCACGCCATCTCAGATAGGCCGCGCAGATGTAGCTCGACAGGGGCACCGCGTCGGTTCCGAGATAGCGGCCGAGGTTCGGCAGGCCGCGCGCCAGGCGATGGCCCATGCGGCCGTAGCCGGCCCCGATATCGAGCACGCCGAGCCCGGCCATCCCTGAAACGCCGATGGCGCGTTCGAGGAAATTCAGTTCGAGCGCCGAATCGATCAGATCGCGGCTGACCATGCGCTGGCCGTTCCAGTCGAAAAGCTGGGCGCCGAAGGCGCCGTCCTCCTCCAGGCTCTCGAACAGGCCCAGCCGGTCCTCGCGCTGCAGGTAGTCGCAGGCGATGAGGTACTGCATCGGTCCGGCCAGCGCCCCCTGCCAGACGTAGCGGTTGTCGCCGCGAAAGCGATCGAGGGCGATGTCGTCCTTGAAACCCTTGCCGCCCCAGGCGCCGACGGCGCCGGCCGGATGCGATGCGTAATCGCGCTCCAGCGCCCGCAGCGCGGGATCGTCGAACGACAGGCCGAGGTCGGGGGAAGGTCCCGACGCTGCATCCCGCGCTTCAGCGGACTCGCCCAGCGCCAGGTTCAACTCGGGATAACGCTCGCCAAGCTGGCGCACAAACGAAAGGCGCAGCAGGCGATAGCCCGCTGCGCCGAACGCCCTGTGCATCAGGGCGGAAGCGGTCGATCGCAAGGCGATCAATACATATGCTGGCCGCCGTTGATCGACAGCGTCGAACCGGTGACGAAGCCGGCGTCGTCGGCGACCAGGAACAGCACGCCGCGGGCGATCTCGTCCGCCTTGCCCAGCCTGCCGACCGGAATCTTGGCGACAATCTTTTCCAGCACGTTGGCCGGCACGGCGGCAACCATGTCGGTGTCGATGTAGCCCGGGGCGATGGCGTTGACGGTGATGTTCTTGGACGCGCCTTCCTGGGCCAGCGCCTTGGTGAAGCCGTGGATGCCCGACTTGGCGGCGGCGTAGTTGACCTGGCCGTACTGGCCGGCCTGGCCGTTGATCGAGCCGATATTGACGATGCGACCGAAGCCGCGCTCGTTCATCGAATCCCATACCGCCTTGCACATGTTGTAGCAGGAGCCGAGATTGGTATCGACGACCGCGTCCCAGGCGTCGCGCGTCATGCGCTTCATGGTGCCGTCGCGGGTGATGCCGGCATTGTTGACCAGCACGTCGACCGGGCCCAGATCCTTGACGACCTGCGCCACCGCCGCCTGGCAGGCGGCGAAATCGGCGACGTCGAACTTGTAGACGCCGCAGCCGGAAGAGGCCTTGAATTTCTGCGCCGCCTCGTCGTTGCCGGCATAGGTGGCCGCCACCTTGTAGCCGGCCTTCTTCAGCATCAGCGAAATGGCGGCACCAATGCCGCGCGTGCCGCCCGTGACGATCGCAACCCTGCTCATGAACCCCTCCTCCTGCTGCAAGCTTTCCCTGTCTTTTGGCCAGCTTATTTGGTTTCGAGTTGACTGGCTCTGCGACAATCTAAAGCAAATCGCCGTTCAGCGGAATTGCGACTGCTGTCGGCAAGGCGGCCCGAAAACGAAACAGGCCGGCGAATGCCGGCCTGTTCTTTTCGGATAGGGTGCGGTGCGATCAGCGCTCGACGCACATGGCGATGCCCATGCCGCCGCCGATGCACAAGGTCGCCAGACCCTTCTTGGCGTCGCGCTTCTGCATCTCGTGCAGCAAGGTCACCAGCACGCGCGCGCCCGAGGCGCCGATCGGATGGCCGAGCGCAATGGCGCCGCCATTGACGTTGAGCTTCTCGGGATCGAGACCCAGTTCCTTGCCCACCGCAACGGCCTGGGCGGCGAAGGCTTCGTTGGCCTCGACCAGGTCGAGATCCTTCACGGTCCAGCCCGCCTTCTCCAGCGCCTTCTTGCTGGCGGTGACGGGGCCGATGCCCATGATCGCGGGATCGACGCCGGTGGTGGCCCAGGAAACGATCTTGGCCAGCGGCGTGACGCCACGCTTCTTGGCTTCGTCCGCCGTCATCAGCACCAGCGCGGCGGCGCCGTCGTTGATGCCGGAGGCGTTGCCGGCGGTGACCGACCCTTCCTTGGCGAAGGCCGGACGCAGCTTGGTCAGCGAATCGATGGTGGTGCCGTGGCGCGGGAATTCGTCGTCGGCGACCACGACATCGCCCTTGCGCGTCTTGACCGTGACCGGAACGATTTCGTCCTTGAAGCGGCCGGCCTTCTGCGCGGCCTCGGCCTTGTTCTGCGAAGCGACGGCGAACTTGTCCTGCTCCGCGCGCGTCACCTGATAGCGCTCGGCGACGTTTTCGGCCGTGTTGCCCATGTGGTAGCCGTGGAACGCATCCCACAGCCCGTCCTTGAGCATGGTGTCGACCATCTTCATTTCGCCCATCTTGGTGCCGTCGCGCAGATGGGCGGCGTGCGGCGCCTGGCTCATGCTCTCCTGACCGCCCACCACCATGATGTTGGCGTCGCCGGCGGCGATCTGCTGCCAGCCGAAGGCGACGGCGCGCAGGCCCGAGCCGCAGAGCTGGTTGATGCCGAGCGCGGTCTTCTCGACCGGGATGCCGGCATTGACCGCCGCCTGACGCGCCGGGTTCTGACCGGCCGCCGCCGTCAGGATCTGGCCCATGATGACCTCGTCGACATCGGCGGCATCGACCTTGGCGCGCTTCAGCGCCTCGGAGATGGCGATCTTGCCCAGGTCGTGGGCCGGCACGCCCGCGAGCGCGCCATTGAACGAGCCGATCGGCGTGCGCGCGGCAGCGGCGATGACGATTTCCTTCGACATGCGGAGTTCCTCCTGAAATGGCCGGCCCCGAGACTCAGCTCCGGCGGGCCCAAGCTCCCTTGGCGGCCACTTTAGGCCCGCCGCCGCAGCCTCGGCAAGGTGCTGCGGCTGCGAAGAAAAGCCCCGGTTTCAGGCCGCCTCAAGCCGCGCTTTCGGCGCTGCGGCGGATTTTGGCGCCATGCCGAACAGCAGCCGCAAGACCTCGATTCGGCGGACCAGCAGCCCATAGACCAGAGCGGTGCCGGCGAAGGTAAGGGTTGCCGTGGCGGCATATTTGCCCGGCACCGACCAGCCGGTCTGCACCAGGTAGAAGGCCGCAATCACCGCGACAGTCTGGTGGAGGATGTAGAACGGATAGACGCCCGGCGTCGCCCAGTGCAGGAAGCGGGCTGGCCGGGCATGGCGTCGCGCGAAACCAGCGATGGCGATTAGCCACGCGCCGACATTGGCGGCCGAAAGCGCGCTATAACCCAGCCAGTCGCTGCCGCCCGGCCGTATTCCTCCCTTGCTGAAATAGACGAACTCGAGCGCTGCGTAGCACGCCAGCCCCACCGCCAGCGCCGCGAAGCGAGCTTGCTCCAGCCAGGCCATAAGATCGCGGCTGCGATAGAGCAACGCCCCGGTCAGCAACAGCGCCCCGTAATAGAACAGCCCATGCCAGTCCCCTACAAGCCCGTTGCGGTTCTCGGAGAGAGGCTGCAGCCAGAACTGGCTGGCGAATAGCGGCAGCGCCATCAGCGGCACGAGATGCCAGCGAGCAGCGAAGGCCGACCAGCGGTCGAGGGTTGCCCCGCCCCGCTCGCTGCGCATCCACAACAGCAGCGGCAGCAGGACGAGCGTCAGCACCAGCACGTAGGCGAGAAACCACAGATGGTGCCAGGAGATGTTGCCGGCCGGATAGGCGCCGCCGTCGAAGGCCTGCGGCAGGAACTCGAGGAACGAACCCTCGAATTGCCGCTGCTGGCGCCGCTCGAAATAGAGTTGCGGCGGGACGATGACCAACATGCCGAAACCCAGCGGCAGCAACAGCCGCTTCAGCCGGTCGAGCACGAAGTCCCCCGGGCCGCGGCGGCCCAGCGAAATCATGATGGTGGCCCCGGCGATCAGGAAGATCAGGGGCATGCGCCAGCGATTGACGAAGCGCATGACCTCCTGCAGCGCCGGCCAGTGCTCGATGTTCTTGATGTGCCAGGCCCATTCAACGTAGGGCATGCCGGCGTGGTAGAGGATGAGCAGCGAGAAGGCCAGCACGCGCAGCCAGTCGATATCGGCGCGGCGGGACGAGTAAGCACGGTCCGTCATGGTCGGTTCCTGCAGTCTGTGACGGCAGGGTTGTGACGCCGTTTGCCGCAGATTTTCGGGCGAAAGTGATGAGCGGCTATCTCGTGGGACGAACGGCGGGCCCGCAGGGACGAACGGCGGCGGAATGTCCGCGCGCTCAGCGCCTGACGGGAACGACTTCCTCGAAACGAGCGCGGTAGCGGCGGCTCAGCGCCACCACGGTGCCGTCCTGCAGATGGATGCGCCAGTCGCCGTTGAACCAAGGCTCGACCTCGCGCACGCGCGCGATATTGACGATCGAGGATTTGTGCACCCGCACGAAGCTCGCCGGGTCGAGGTCGTTTTCCAGCCGCGCCAGGGTCGAACGGATCTCGTGCCGTTCGGCGCCGACATGCAGGATGGCATAGTTGCCGGCCGCCTCGATCCAGTCGATGTCGTCGACCGACACCAGCACCTCGCGGTCTTTCTTGCGGACGGCGATGCGCCGCAGTTTGGACCCTGCCGGCGGAGGCTCGCTGAGCGGCTCTGCGATCGGATCGACAGCCGGCGCGGGCGAGGCCGCTTCGCCATCGAGACGGGCGAACACGAAGCCCAGCGCCACATAAGCGGCGGCGAAGGTGATGTAGGTCATCAGATCCTTGCGGTACTCGTAGAGCAGATGCTCGATGGTGAAGGCGTAGGAAAACGCCACGTTCAGGGGACCGGCGAAAATCCAGCGCAAGGCGACCATGCCCAGAACATGCGCCAGGCTGACCGGCACGGTCGCCAGGGCGTGTACGGGAATGCTGGCCAGTTTCTGGATGGGAAAGCGCCGGTTCAGCCAGTAGATCGCCGGCAGCAGAACCAGCCACATGAAATGGCTGCTGATCTCGCGCAGCAGGGCGCTGGCGAGGCTCATCTCGAAGCCGACCTTGCGCGAATCGTCGAGGACGGTGAAGGTCTGCACCGCCGTGGAAATCGCCAGGATGGCGATCCAGACCAGTGGCAGCCGCCACCGCCGCAAGACGCCCGTCGCTGGCCGGTCGCTCATGCCGCCGCCCGCTGCCGCGCCAGAAACCGGCGCACCGCCTGCCGCGCCGGCGCCTCGACCAGCCGGTAGATCGCGGTCGCCGCGACCAGGCTGACAACCGTCGCGATCGCCGCCACAAGCAGCGTCCAGCCGCCCTGGGGCGTACCGAAGGCGCGGGTCCACAGCTTCACCGACGCCCCCATGGCCAGCCAGTGGATCAAATAGAGGCTGTAGGAGATCTCGCCGAGAAACCGCATCGGCGGGCTGGCAAGCGCGCGTGCGACGAGCCCCCTTTCCTCGCCCAGACCCAAGACCAGCAGCGCGAACAGCGCCAGATAAAGGAAATCGATCGCGTCCGCTGCCGGCGCGATCAGCGCCAGCACCAGAATGCCGAAGGTGGCCGCATCCGCCGCCGAGGCGGACAGGAGGGGAGGCGGTTGTGCCTGCGCCAGCCGCCACATCAGGCAGCCCAGCGCGAAGCCCAGGGCGGTGCGCGCCAGCACGAAACGGTCATAGGCCATGGCCAGCGCATCGAGCGACAGCAGCGCCGCGAACGAAACGGCCAGCAGTCCGACGGCAGCCAGCGCGATCGCCATCCGCCCTCGCAAGGGCCGCACCGCCATGACGAACAGCGGAAACAGCAGATAGGCGAACCACTCGGCGCTGACCGACCAGGACGGCGGATTGAAATCGTGCACCGCGTACATGCCCCAGGCATGCACCATCGTGGCGTAGGCCAGCACGTAGGCGCCGAGGCCATGCTCGCTGTCGGCATTGAACGGAATGCCGGCCAGGCTGGCAGCGGCGATCGCCAGCAGCCACAGGCCCAGCACCGCCATATGCGCCGGCCAGATGCGGCCCAGCCGCAGGCCGATGAACCTGCCGTAGGAAAATCTGCCCTGCGCGTATTCGGCGAAATGGGCGTGGCACATGACGTAGCCGCTGAGAACGAAGAACAGATGTACCGCGAGATAGCCGCGCTCGCCCGCCAGATCGTCGGCCGGCCCGCCGATGGCGCGCAGATGGAATGCCAGCACCACCAGCGCCGCCACCCCGCGCAATCCCGTCAGGGCCTCGATCCGCCGCCCGCCCGTCATCGTCGCGCCGCCGCCGGCATGTCGGTTCCGCTCCGTCGCACATGGCGGCGCACCGCCGCCCGCGCCGGCCGCTCGACCAGCTGATGCAGCAGCACCGCGCCGATCAGGCTCGCAAGCGCCACGCAGGCGCCGTAGGCCAGTCGGCTGTCGCTCAGGAAATCCGGCGTATAACGCCACAGCTTGATGATCACGATCAGCGCGAACCAGTGCACGAGATAGAAACTGTAGGAAATCTCGCCGAGCCCGACCATCGGACGCCAGGCAAGCAGTCGCCCGGTCAGGCTTCCTGGCCGGCTCAAACCCAGCACCAGCGCGGCGAACAGAGCCAACAGCATGTAATCGATCCAGCCCTGGCGCAGGCCCGGCGCCAGGGTCAGAGCCAGAATGGCCAGCAAGGCAGCGTCCGCCAGGTGGCGCGGCAGCAGATGTGGCGCTGCCATTCCCAGCCGCCAGACCAGCATGCCGAGGCCAAAACCGGCCATGGCGCGGATCAGGCCGAAGCGCTGGTAGTCGACCAGCCCGGACAGGCCGATCGCGTACAGAACCAGACCGGCGAGCGCCACCCATGCCAGCCCCACCGTAACGATGGCCGCCGCCCCGCGCAGGCGCGCCACGATCGGCACCAGCAGCGGAAACACGAGATAGCAGAACCATTCGGCGCTGACCGACCAGGAGGGCGGATTGAGGTCGTACCAGTCGAACAGACCCCAGGCATGCACCATCAGCAGATTGGCGGCGACATAGGTGGTGAGGCCGCGATGGCTGGCGCCGTCATAGCGAATGCCCAGCGCCACGACGGCGGCGAAGGCGAGCAGCCACACAAGCATCACCACCGCATGCGCCGGCCACAGACGGCCCCATCGCAGCAGCAGATAGTCGCGGAGCCGGGCGCGGCCCGTGGTCATGTCCGCGAAATAGACGTGGCAGAGGATGAAACCGCTGAGCACGAAGAACAGGTCGACGCCGAGATAGCCGCGATGGATGCCGGTGCGAGCGGAGATGCCCAGCACGACGCAGACGTGAAACACCAGCACCCAGGCTGCGGCCACCGCACGCAGACCGGTCAGTGCCGGGATGCGCTCGGTTTCCGAACGATCGGCGCCAGCAACGGTCATGTCGCGGGCGCGCCGCCAGGTGCGCGCAGCCAGTCGGTCACCGGCTGCCACAGCATCTGCGGCGCGCGACCCGATACCACCATGCCGATATGGCCCAGCGGCAGTTCGAGACGCTGCGCCTGCGGGGGCGCGATGGGCGACGGCGGCGCCAGCGCCCGCGCCGAGGCGGGCGGCACGATTCGGTCCTGGCCCGGCACCACCGTCAGCACCGGACGCTGCAACCGGCGCGGGTCGACGACCTCGCCAGCCACCTGCCATTCGCCACTGGCCGGCGAATTGGCGCCGTACCAGCCGAGCAGACATTCCTGCGCCAGGGGACCGGGCAGCGGCGCGCCCTCGTTGAGCCAGTCCTCGAGCAGAACGAATTCCCGCGCCGCCGGCGAGGCGGGGTCGAGTGCGGCGAAGCGGCTGAACTTGCGGATCACCTGCCAGGGGTCGAGCGAATAGAACAGCGTCTGCAGCGCATCGACCGGCAGTTCTCCGGCATGCTCGACCAGCCGCGACAGGAACGGCAGGTTGGCCATCATCAGCGCCTGACCGGTGCGGTCGGCATGGAAATCCCATGGCGTCGCCAGCAGCACCAGGCTGTCGATATCGGCCTGGCGACGGATCGCCAGCGCCAGCGCCAGCAAACCGCCCATGCAATAGCCGCCGATATGGATGCGCTTCGCGCCGGCGTGGCGGACAGCGTCGAGCATGCGCTCCAGACGCAGCACGTAGTCGGTGGCCGAGAAATTCCGCTCGCTGCCCGAGGGCGTGCCCCAGTCGACCAGATAGCTACCGATGCCGGCGCGCGCCATGGCGCGCATGAAGCTGCGCTCGGGCGTGATGTCGAGGACCTGCCAGCGATTGACCAGCGACGGCACCATGAAGAGCGCCGTATCGCCCAACTCGGCGCCATCGGCGAAGGGCGAGAAATCCAGCAATCGGCTGCAGCCATCGGAGAGCGCCACCGCCGGTTCGGCGAAATCGCGCTCGCTGGCATGGTGGCGGTAGCGCTGCACGCCGTCGAGAAACCGGTCCATGCGCCGCAACGTCTCGCGCTGCAAAGCGGCGGCGAAAGGCCCGCGCACCAGCTCGTCCAGCGCGGTGTTTTCGTCCGAGAGCGCGAGATCGGCGCGCAGGCGGATCAGCCGCCGCCGCCAGGCCTCGTGATGGCGCGCCAGCCCGACGAAGCCGCGAAACGAGGCATGCCCGGCGGAATCGTCGTCAGTTGCCGCGGCGCTCGATGGCGTCGAGCCGCTGCTCAATAGCGGCAAGCCGGCGCTCGAGCTCTGCCAGGTCCATAGCGCCGTGGCCACGTGCAGCGGCAGCGGCCGCGGTCCCAGCCGCAGATGCGGCGTCGCCGCTTGCATGATCGCTCCCCTCCGAAGTTGCCCCGGCCGCCGTCCTGACGCCCGCCAGCAGGCTGGCATTGGTGGCGGCGAACAGCCGGCCGAGCTGTTCCGCCAGCTCGCTGTCGGCCGCCATGGCCGAAAGCTGGCTCTCCCAAAGATCGAGATACCGTTTCGCCAAGGTTTCCAGTTCGGACTCGTCGGCCATGGCGGCGAGTATAGCCGCTTGCGCCGGCCGGCGCAGCGCCGGCACCCCTGCTTGCAGCGCGAAATTGGCCGCGCTAAGGTGACGAAAATTTACGCACCGCAGCAAAATCTTCGCGGTTGCGTAAACATAGTGAACAAGGCGTCGCAAAGCGCCGGGGCTGGGGCCGTCAGGGGAAAGGGCGTGGTATGGCAGACAACGAGCATGCTGGCGCCGCGGGCGCCAGGCCGGCGCCTGTAGTCATCAAGAAATACGCCAACCGCCGACTGTACAACACGGCGACGTCGAGCTACGTGACGCTCGACCATCTGGCGCAGATGGTGAAGGAGAACACCGATTTCGTCGTCTACGACGCGAAAACGGGCGAAGACATCACCCGTGCCGTGCTGACGCAGATCATCGTCGAGGAAGAAGGAAAAGGGCAGCATTTGCTGCCCATTTCGTTCCTGCGCCAGCTCATCGGCTTCTACGGCGACTCGCTGCAGGGCGTGGTGCCGCAGTATCTCGAATATTCGATGAAGTCGTTCTCGCAGAACCAGGAACGGATGCGCGACTACATGCAGTCGACCTTCGGCTTCAACCCCTTCGCCCAGTTCGAGGAGGTCGGCAAGCAGAACGTCGCCATGCTGGAGCGGGCGATGAAGATGTTCACGCCCTTCGCCGCCGGCCAGGGCGAGGCGCCCAAGGCGCCGGAGCGCTCGGCCGCCGACAACGCGACCATCGACGAACTGAAACGCAAGCTGGACGAGCTGCAAAGCCGGCTGAACGAGATCGGCAAGCCCGACGGCAACTGACGCTTTCGACAGGGAGCGCAAGAGCGAACCGGCCGCTTCGCCCGAAGCGGCCGGTTCCGTTTTTCAGACCACTGCCTCTGCGGCGTTACATCTGCACTTCGCGCAGCTGATCGGTCTCCACGACGTAGAGCATCGTCGCCTGCTGCCCGTCCGGTTCGCTGACGATCAGCACGTAGTCAGGACCGGCGCGACGCGTTTCGGCCAGCGTGTAGCCGTCGCCCAGCACGGCAAGTCGATTGAGGATCGTGGTCTCGATCAGTTCCGAAATCTTCTGGTCGGGTCCGGTCCGTCCGTCGATGGCCGCTTGCACCTGAGGCGAGAGCTGATCGTAGCGCACGGTCTCGATCGTCAAATCGGTCGCTCCTTGCGTCGTGCGCATGCTGTCGCTCGCACCGCCAGCGGCACGGCCGTCGTGCTTCATGTTGTCCGCCATCGCCGGAAACGCGATCATCATCGCGACGATGCCGGAGCCCAGCACCGAGGCGTATTGCATAAGTGGTTTCTTCGGTCGCATGTGCCCTCCATCGTTTGTTGCTGACCCACACGATTCGACAACCGGCGCGACGGCGGACCGGTTCCGCGGCCATTTGATCCGGTATTGCAATGGGTTCGGAACGCTGCGGTAGTCAGGGACGGTGCAGCGGGGGCCTGGTTTCCCGATTGTCGTCGAGCCAGCTCTTCAAACGCTCGAGAAGATCGTGCAGGCGCCGCAGGTCATGGTCATCCCACTCGGCGAAGATCAGCCGCGCTTCAGGCGTCAGAAGCTTCAAGGCCGCCCGGAAGGCCGCCAGTCCCTCCCCGGTTACGTACACCTCGCGCACACGCCTGTCCCTCGCCGACGGGCGCATCTCGACGTAGCCACGGCGGCGCAGCTTGGCGATCGTCTTGGTGATGCCCGGTTGCGGCGCCTGGAACGCGGAGGCAATGTCCGTGACGGTTCGCACGCGCGCGGGATCCTTCGAAAAATGGCTGAGCAGAGCGAATTGCGGCATCGGCAAATCGCTGTCCGCCAGCACCTGGTTGACGCGCGTGGTCAGCAGCTGATCG
This sequence comes from Rhodospirillaceae bacterium, assembly GCA_040255215.1. Lineage (GTDB taxonomy): Bacteria > Pseudomonadota > Alphaproteobacteria > Reyranellales > JAQSWP01 > JAQSWP01. Next base: position 3,162 of record JBDZUM010000099.1, on the reverse strand, counting down.
GCGATGCCGACGAAACTCAGCGTCTCGTAGATCAGGTCTTCTTCGGGCGCCAGGCCGGTCGGCGCCTTGCGGCTTGTCATGCGGATCCGTTCAGCAATAGATCGTCGAGGCGTCGCCGCGGCGAGGGCGGAACGGCGTCAGCATAGCCAACCCGCACCAGCATTTGCACGGTTTCCGATGGTGCCGCACCAACCGTCTGGCGAAGACGGGCATAAAGCCGCTCCATCTCGCGATATTCCTGCAGCGCCTGGCTCAGTGGCTGCATCGCCAGTCCCTGCGCGGTCGCGGCCAGATTCATGCGCACATACGCCCGCCCGGCGGCTATCTGGGCCGGCCGGTCGTTGCCAGACGTAAGCAGCCAGGCGAAACCCATGGCGCTGTGGGTCATGGCGTGGAATCGATCGATTCCGCTTTGGAAGGCGTTGCTGCTCGGGTCGGCCAGCGTCGATTTGTCGATGAGACCGAGCCGCTGGCCCCACCAGAAAAGCGGACCGTGCAGACTGATGCCGTCGCGATACCAGTCGATTTCCGCTGCCGACAACCGCATCAGGTCGATGCTCTCGCCCATGGTGCGGGGAGTGCGCAATTCGAGCGTCATGGCCTCCTGAGTGAGTTCCCGCAACGCCTGCACCTTCGCAGTCTCGCGCGTTTCGGCGAACCGCACCCGATGGCCGGCAATCGCGCTCTGCATGGCCTGCAGGGGCGCATCCGGCACCGCGCGCGCCGCATCGTAGGGCACCTTGGCGCTGCGTCGCGCGCGGACATGGGCGAAGAGCGGATCCGGCGCTACCGAGGCATCCGCGACCAGTCGAAGGCGAGCCACCGGCTGGCTGCCGATGTCCCCCTCGGGAAAATCGCCCTGCGGGAAAAGCTCGATCTCGGCCCGGTGCTTCTCAGCCGCCGCAGCCTGCGCGAGCAGTTCGAGGAAGCATCCATGACCGATCATGATCTGCCGGCTGAACGGGTCGGTATGCGGCAGGAGGCGATTGCGATCGCAATAGAGCACGATCTCGTCGGTGCCGGGCAACGCCACCAGCCAGGGCTGGCGGTTGTGCGGATTGGGCGCCAGCTGCGCCCAGGCCAGCACGCGCCGGCGCAGATCGTTTTCGTCCACGGGGCCTTTCCAGGCGGCGACGGCGCTTTCCGGCATGGCATCGCAGGATCGCAAGCCCGCGCCGCCCGCCGCGAGGATGCCGACCCCGCCGACGACGCGGATGAAATTCCTTCGAGATATCGCCATGATCGCCTCCATTAAATTCCTTGGAATATATATACATGCCATGGAATATATTTCAAGCCCGATGGCGTTTGCAGCCGTCGGTCGCCCTCGACACAGCCCGCCGCTTGGGTAAATCTGCCGCCCCATGAGCCCCAGAACGATCCGCCAATTGCTTGAAAACGGCCGCGATGCGGCCCCCGCCCTGCTCGCGCCCGGCCGCCCGCCGCTGACCTACGCCGGCCTGCGCAAGCATGTCGATCATATCGCCGCTGTCCTGCGCGGCTTCGGCGTCGGCCGCAATCAACGCATCGCCATCGTGCTGCCCAACGGGCCGGAGATGGCCTCGGCCTTCGTCACCCTGGCCTGTGCAGCGACCACCGCACCGCTCAACCCGGCCTACCGTGCCGACGAGTTCGATTTCTACCTGTCCGATCTGAAGCCGGCGGTGCTCGTGGTGGCGCGCGGCGACGAGGGTCCGGCGACGCAGGTGGCGCGCAAGCATCGCATTCCGGTGCTGGCGCTCGGCAAGGACGAGATCCTGCCCGCCGGCACTTTCGATCTGGTCCCCGAGAGCAACGAGGACGCCGCCCTGTTGCAGAAGCGCGGCGCGTCGACCGATGGCGCGCCGGAGCCGGACGACATTGCCCTCGTGCTGCACACGTCGGGCACCACGTCGCGGCCCAAGATCGTGCCGCTGATGCAGCGCAACGTCACGGCTTCGGCCCACCACATCGCCGCGACGCTGGCGCTGGGCGAGGCCGACCGCTGCCTCAACGTCATGCCGCTGTTCCACATCCACGGGCTGATCGCGGCGGTGCTGTCGTCGCTGCAGGCCGGCGGTTCGGTGGTCTGCACCGAAGGCTTCAACGCGCTGAACTTCTTCTCCCGCTTCGTCGAATTCGGCCCGAGCTGGTACACGGCGGTGCCGACCATGCACCAGGCCATCCTGGCGCGCGCCGAACGCAATCGCGAGGCGCTGGAGAAAGTGCGCCTGCGCTTCATCCGCTCGTCCTCGGCATCGCTGCCGCCGCAGGTCATGGCCGAGCTGGAAAAGACCTTCAACGCGCCGGTGATCGAAAGCTACGGCATGACCGAAGCGGCGCACCAGATGGCGTCCAACCCGCTGCCGCCGCGCGCGCGCAAGCCCGGCTCGGTCGGCATCGCCGCCGGTCCGGAGATCGCCATCATGGCGGACGACGGCGCGCTGCTGGCGTCCGGCCTGCAGGGCGAAGTGGTGATCCGCGGCCCCAACGTCACGGCGGGCTACGAGAACAACCCCAAGGCCAACGAAGAAGGCTTCGCCAACGGATGGTTCCGCACCGGCGATCTGGGCATCCTCGACGCCGAGGGCTATCTCGCCATCACCGGCCGCAAGAAGGAGATCATCAATCGCGGCGGCGAGAAGATCTCGCCGCGCGAGGTCGACGAGGTGCTGCTCGATCATCCCGCCGTGGCGCAGGTCGTCACTTTCGGCGTGCCGCACGCCAAGCTGGGCGAGGATGTCGCCGCCGCCGTGGTGCTGAAGCCGGACGCCAAGGCCGACGAAAAGGCGATCCGCGCCTTCGCCGCCGAACGGCTGGCGGATTTCAAGGTGCCGCGTCAGGTCCTGATCATGGAAGAGCTGCCCAAAGGCGCCACCGGCAAGGTGCAGCGCATCGGCCTGGCGCAGAAGCTGGGCCTCGCCAAGTGAGGGTGGCGTTGTGAAGATCGCCATCTTCGGCGCCGGCGCCATCGGCGGCTATCTCGGCGCCAAGCTTGCCAAGGCCGGGATCGACGTCACCCTGATCGCGCGCGGCCCGCATCTGGCGGCGATCCGCGAAAACGGGCTGACGCTTCACACGCTGGCGGAAAGCTTCACCGTACGTCCGCGCGCCACCGACGATCCGGTGCAGGCCGGCGAACAGGACTTCGTCTTTCTCACCATCAAGTCCAACAGCGCGCCG
>JBDZUM010000098.1:0-16251 GCA_040255215.1 Rhodospirillaceae bacterium | reverse complement strand
GCCGACAGCCGCGAAGTCGGCATCGAGCGTCTGCATCTGGAGCAGGACGCGGGCAAGAGCCTGCACGACCAGCACCCGACCCAGACCTATATCGACCTCAATCGCGCCGGCGTGGCGCTGATGGAGATCGTCTCGAAGCCCGACATGCGCAATGCCGACGAGGCGGCGGCGTACCTGACCAAGCTGCGGTCGATCCTGCGCTATCTCGGCACTTGCGACGGCAACATGGAGGAAGGCTCCATGCGCTGCGACGTCAACGTCTCGGTGCGTAAGCCGGGCGACGAGCTGGGCACGCGCTGCGAGATCAAGAACGTCAACTCGATCCGCTTCGTCAAACAGGCCATCGAATACGAGGCGCGTCGCCAGATCGAGATCATCGAAGGCGGCGGGTCGATCAAGCAGGAAACGCGCCTGTTCGACGCCAACAAGGGCGAGACGCGATCGATGCGCTCCAAGGAAGAGGCGCACGATTATCGCTATTTCCCCGATCCCGACCTGCTGCCGCTGGTCCTCGAGCAAAGCTTCGTCGACGGCATCAAAGCATCGCTGCCGGAGCTGCCGGACGACAAGAAGGCACGCTTCGTGGCCGAGTACGGCCTGTCCGTCTACGATGCCGGCGTCATGGTCGCCGAACGCGAGACGGCGGAGTTCTTCGAGGCCGTGGCCAAAGGCCGCGACGCCAAGCTGGCCGTAAACTGGGTGATGGGCGATTTTTTCGCCATGCTGAACCGCCGCGGCGCATCGATCGCCGACAGCCCGATCAAGGCGAACCAGCTCGGCCAGCTCATCGACCTGATCAAGGACGGCACGATCTCCGGCCGTATCGCCAAGGACGTTCTCGTCCTGATGGAGGAGACCGGCAAGGACCCCGCCGTCCTGGTCGAGGAGAAGGGCCTGAAACAGGTTACGGATACCGGCGCCATCGAGGCGGCGGTCGATCAGATCATTGCCGCCAACCCCAACAAGGTGGAGCAGTATCGCGCCAAGCCGACCATGCTGGGCTGGTTCGTCGGCCAGGTGATGAAGGCCACCGGCGGCAAGGCCAATCCGGCGGCTGTCAACGAGCTGTTGAAGAAGAAGCTCGACGGCTAGCCGAGCTTCGCCGCAGCCGCCTCGACCTGGGCGGCGCGCTGGGTGTGCATCGGCCCCATGCGTTCTTTCAGCGCCGCCAGCACGGCCGGATCGGCTCTGCGCGGATGGCCGCTGTCGAATGGCGGGGCGGGGTCGTATTCGATCATCAGCTGCAGGGCCTTGGCGACGGCTTCGCCCGCCAGTTCGGCCGCGACCTGCAGGCCGAAATCGATGCCGGCCGTGACGCCGCCGCCGGTGATGATATTGCCGTCGACCACGACCCGCTGATCGGTGGCGATGGCGCCGAAGCGAGGCAGGAATTCCATCGCCGCCCAGTGCGTCGCCGCTTTCCGGCCCTTGAGCAGGCCCGCAGCGCCCAGCACCAAGGATCCCGTGCAGACGGCGGTCACGTAGCGTGCGCCGGCCGCCATGCGTTTCAGGAAGTCCAGTGTCTCCTGGTCGGTCAGCAAAGCGTTCATGCCAGGGCCGCCTGGAACGCAGATCATGTCGAGCTGGGGACAGTCGGCGAAGGTGACGTCTGGCACCAGCATCAGCCCGCTCTCCGACCGCACCGGCTCGCGCGTCTTCCAGACCAGCATCTGTTCCGCCCCCGGCAGGCGCGCCAGGACCTGTTGCGGGCCGGTCAGGTCGAGCTGGGTGATGTCGGGGAACGCCAGATAGCCGATGCGGAACGCGGTCATGCCTGTCTCCTGATTGCCTGTTTGGAGCCTAGGCGATGGCAGGGCTTGCCGGCAAAGCACAATGCGCCGGTCGCAATCTTTGCTATAACCTCCGGGAACCAAGTCATGCGTCGGCGGTTGCACTGCTGCCCCGCCGGCGGCCAAGTTTCCGAGGGTTCCTATGACGATTCTTTCCGTCCGCCACCGGACGGTCTACAGCTATGCCAATCCCGTCGAGTTCGGCGAGCACCGCCTGATGTGCCGGCCGCGCGACAGCCATGACCTGCGCCTGCTCGATACGACCCTGACCATCTCGCCGCCAGCCGCCGCGACGCGGTGGATCCACGACGTGTTCGGCAACTCGATCGCCATCACCAATTTCGCCGAGCGCGCCACCGAGCTGACTTTCGAATCGACCTTTCGCGCCGAGCATTTTCCTCTGCCGGCGCGCGAGATCGTGCTGGAGGAATATGCCAGGGCGCTGCCTTTCAGCTATGCGGTCGACGAGATTCCCGATCTTGGGCGCCGCAGCGAGCGGCACTATCCCGATCCCGATCGCAGCATCGATCTTTGGGCGCGGTCTTTCATCGAAGCGACGCCCGACAACTCGACCATGGCGGTGCTGATCGCCATGAACAAGGCGATCAAGGCCGAGTTCGGCTACACCCGACGCGAAGAAGAGGGAACGCAGCTGCCGGCCGATACGCTGCGCACGAAATCTGGTTCCTGCCGCGACTTCGCGCTGCTGATGATGGAAGCGGTGCGGACCTATGGTTTGGCGGCGCAGTTTGTCTCCGGCTATCTCTACGACGAGAAGCTGATCGGCGCGCAGGGCGGGCTGGTCGGCGGCGGCGAGACCCATGCCTGGCTGCAGGTCTACCTGCCGGGCGCCGGCTGGGTCGAATTCGATCCCACCAATGCGCTGGTCGGCGGCCGCAACCTCATTCGCGTGGCCGTGGCGCGCGATGCGTTCCAGGCCGTGCCGCTGACCGGCAGCTTCGTCGGCCAGCCGGGCGATTTCCTCGGCATGCAGGTCTCGGTCGAAGTCACGGCCGAATAGCCGGCCATCTCCCCAGTCAGTTTGTGGTTTTGTCCCTGCGCTTCACGCCTGTGTGTTCTGCCGCTGGCGCGGGTTGACCGACTGTCTGCAGCCGATAGGCTCGCGGCGGGAGCTCGCAAGCGACACAGGAACCGATGCCATGATCGACCTACATTACTGGCCGACGCCGAACGGCTGGAAAGTCACGATCTTCCTTGAGGAAGCCGGACTGCCATACAAGCTCATTCCGGTGAACATCAACGCCGGCGAGCAGTTCAAGTCCGACTTCCTGCGCATCAGCCCCAACAACCGCATGCCAGCCATCGTCGATCGCGATCCGCCGGGCGGCGGCGCGCCGGTCTCGGTCTTCGAATCGGGCGCCATACTGCAGTATCTGGCCGAGAAGACCGGCAAGTTCATGCCGGCCGATCTGCGCGGCAAGTACGAAGTGCTGCAATGGGTCAACTGGCAGATGGGTGGGCTGGGGCCGATGTGCGGCCAGAACCACCATTTCAGCGCCTATGCGCCGGAAAAGATTCCCTACGCCATCGATCGCTACGTCAACGAAACCAACCGCCTCTACGGCGTGCTCGACAAGCGCCTGGCGGATCGAGAGTTCATCGCCGGCGGCTATTCGATCGCCGACATGATGTGCTGGCCCTGGATCGTGCCGCACGAGCGACAGGGGCAGAAGCTGGAGGATTTTCCCAATCTCGGGCGCTGGTTCGAGACCATGAAGGCGCGGCCGGCCGTGCAGCGCGGCCACGCCGTCGGCAAGGAACTGCGCCAGCCGATCGCTAATGTCAGCGACGAGGCCAAGAAGATCCTGTTCGGCCAGACGGCAAGATCGGTCGGCAATTCGGCCCGTCAGGGCTAACAAGGACTGAGGGAACGGAGCGACAGATGTACGATCTCTACACGTGGACGACGCCCAACGGGCGCAAGATCTCGATCATGCTCGAGGAATGCGGGTTGCCGTACAAGGCGCACCCCATCAACATCGGCAAGAACGAGCAATTCGCGCCTGATTTCCTGAAGATCAGTCCCAACAACAAGATCCCGGCGCTGGTCGACAGCGACGGTCCTGACGGCAAGCCTGTCGCGCTTTTCGAATCGGGTGCGATTCTCTGGTATCTGGCGGAGAAGACCGGCCGCTTTCTGCCGCAGGACGCAAGGGCGCGTTACGCGACCATCCAGTGGCTGATGTTCCAGATGGGCGGTCTGGGACCGATGCTCGGGCAGGCGCATCATTTCCGTCGCGCCGCGCCCGAGCAGGTGCCTTACGCGATCAAGCGCTACACCGACGAGGCGGCGCGCCTTTACGGTGTGCTCGACAAGCGGCTGGGCGAAGTGCCGTTCGTCGCGGGCTCGGAATACACCATCGCCGACATTGCGATCTATCCCTGGATCGCCCGGCACGAATGGCACGCGCAGAAGCTGGAGGATTTCCCCAACGTCAAGCGCTGGTACGACGCTTTGTCGGCCCGGCCCGCCGTGCAGAAGGGCATGGCTGTTCCCGCCGTCTGAGCCCGCCGGTCCAACCGGCTGTTCTGCCCAGAAAAAACCTTGGCGCCGACACCTGCCTGTAACCATCCGCAGGCAATGTCCGCGCCATGTCGATATACAACGCGCTGGCCCGCGCCAAGGGCATCCTGATCGATCTCGACGGCTGCTTTCTCGAGGGGGCCGCGCTGGCGCCGGGCGCCGGCGAACTCTTCGAGCGTTTCGGCGAACGGATCGCCTTCGTCTCAAACAATTCCAGCCACACGCCTGAGGAAATGGCCGCGGAACTGGCTGTCTGCGGCGTCAAAGTGCCGGCATCGCGCATCTTCCTCGCCGGGGCGCAGGCGGTGAGCTGGCTTGCCACGCATCGCGGCACGTTGCGGGTATTCGCGCTGGCCAGCCGCAGCATCCGGCATCTGGCGCGCAAGCAGGGGCTGAACCTGACCTTGGAAGATCCCGAGATCGTGCTCGTCTGCCGCGATGTCGAACTGACCTACGACCGCCTGGCCACGGCCGTCGCCGCCTTGCAGGAGGGCGCTGAATTGATCGTCGCCAATCCGGACCTGACCCATCCCGGCACGGCGGGCGTGCCGGTGCCGGAAACCGGCATGCTGCTCGCTGCCTTGCGGTCGGCCGTGCCGAGCGCTCCCGCCATCGTCATCGGCAAGCCGCGCGTGACGATGTTCGCCGCCGCTCTGCGCAGCCTCGGCGTTCGGCCGGAAGAAGCCGTCATGATCGGCGACAATCCGTCGACCGACGGGGCAGGGGCTGCGGCGCTGGGCATTCCCTTCGTTCTGGTCGGCCGTCAGCGCGAGGCGATGGCGCGGAACCTCGGCGGCCTGCTTCTGGAGCGGGCCGCCTGAAGTCAGGGCGAGCGATAAACAGCCCCGCACTGCTCGGGCATCTTTGGCCTTAGCGGCGTCGTGCGCTCGCTGGGTGACCGGCCGCGCACCCGGTCCTGCGCCACCGTCAGCCACCAGTCGATATCCTTGCCGCAGCCATCGTCGTTGCCCACCGTTGCCTGCGGAACGCAGTCGGGGCTGTCGGCGGGGCACGACAGGCGGACATGGAAATGCTCCATGTGCCCGTACCAGGCGCGGATCTTGGCCAGCCACGGCCGCGGTCGCGGCACGATCTCGCACAGCCGCTTCTTGATCTGCCAATGGACGAAAATGCGATCGACCCGCGCCGGCTCGGCCGCCATGCGGAGCAGTTCGACATGGGCCGGGCTGAAGTTGCTTTCGTCGATCGCTTCCTGGTCGGACGTCACGAGGGACGGCAATACCGGGTTTTCGCGCTCATTGGGATGGAGCCGCGGCTTGGGCAGCAGGTTGAACCAGATATCGATATCGAGGCCGGTCTGGTGGCTGGCATGGCCGAACGACATCGGCCCGCCGCGGGGCTGGCTCATGTCGCCGACATAGACCGGCGGCATCCCGGCGCGTTCGATGCGGGTGCCGAGCTCGCTCATGTAGCGCACGGTAAGCGGATGCGCCCAATGCCGGTTGCGGCTGACGCGGATCGCCTGGTAGCCGGGACCGTCTGGCGCCAGCGGCACGGCGCCGGCGACGCAGCCGGCAGCCGGGCTGCCGATGACGCGCGGCGCGCTGTGGGTCGGCCGCGGCGGCTTGCTCCAGTTTTCCAGGCCGGGATTGGCGCTGGCGGGAAAGATACTGGCAGCCAGCAGAATGCAGGCAGCAGCCGGCCGTCGCCACGACGGCCGGCGCTTCTGACCGGATATCCGGTTAGAGATAGACCGTGCCGCCGTCGACCATGTGGGTCTGTCCGGTGACGAATTTGCTGGCATCGCTGGCAAGATACACGATCGTGCCGACCAAATCCTCGGTCTCGAGATTGCGCTGCAGGGTCTGGCCGGAGGCGATGACCTGCTTGGCCTTGTCGAGCTTGGCGCCGAAGAACTCGGTCGTTCCCTCGGTCATAACCGCCGATGGCGCCACTGAATTGACGCGGATCCAGTCGCGGCCCAACTCGCGGGCCAGGCTGCGGGTCATGCCAGTCACGGCGGCCTTGGACACGGCGTAGTCGAGGGCGAAAGGCAGGCCGTAAATGGCGGCCAGAGACGTGATGTTGATGATAGAGCCGCCGCCGCCCTTGCGCATGTAGGGCACCACCGCCTTGCAGCAGTTCCACACGCCCTTGACGTTGACCTGCATCACCTTGTCCCACTGGCCCTCGTCGAGCTCGTCGAACTTGCCGCCCTTCAGCCCGCCATAGAGCGCGGCATTGTTGACCAGCGCGTCGATGCGGCCATAGGTGCTGAAGGCTTTCTCGGCCATGGCCTTGCAGGAGGCGAGGTCGGCCACGTCGAGGCTGACGCTGATCGCCTTGCCGCCGGCCTTGGAAATGGCCGCCACCGTGTCATCGCAGGCGCGCACGTCGCCGGCGACCACATTGGCGCCTTCGCGCGCCAGCGCTTCGGCATAGGCGCGGCCAAGGCCGCGCGCGGCGCCCGTCACAATGGCTGTCTTTCCCTGCATCTGCATGATATCCCTCCCGCCTCTGGGCCGGCTTTGCGCACGGCCCTTTCTAAAAAACAAACGTTTGTTTACGCTATCGCACCATGACTGACCAGCCCGACTACAGCCAGATTCGCCTGCAAATCGATGGCTGGATCGCCCGACTGACCTTCGCCCGCCCGGCGCGGCGCAACGCCTTGACCTTCGAAATGATGGTCGAAATCAAGGACGCCATCGAACGCGTCGGCGCCAATTCCTCAGTGCGGGCGCTCGTTCTGCGCGGCGATGGCGGCTACTACTGCGCCGGCGGCGATCTCAACGCCATGACCGACATGCCGGAACTGCCGGAAAGCGGTCCCGACCCGCTGATCGCGCCCTATCGGCTGTTCGGCGACGCGCTGCTGGCGCTCAACGCGCTGCCGCAGGCGGTGATCTCAGTGGTGGAGGGGCCGGCGATCGGCGGCGGCTTCGGCATGGTCTGCTGCTCGGACGTGGTGATCGTGCACGAGAACGCCCGGTTCGGCATTCCCGAGCCGCGCGTCGGCTTCATTCCGTCGCAGATCATTCCGTTCATCGTACGGCGGATCGGCGAGGGCATGACGCGCCATCTGGCGGTGCTGGGCACGACGCTGTCGGGCATGGAGGCCGTGGCCGCCGGCATCGGCCGGCGGCTGGTGCACAGCGAAGTCGAGATGAACTCGGCGCTCGAAGAGGCGCTGGCCAACGTGCAGCGCATGGAGCCGGCGGCGCTGGCCTCGGTCAAACGGCTGGTGCTGTCTTGCGCCACGAGCCAGGATCGCGACGTGCTCGACCGGGCGGCGCAGGAACTCGTTGGCCTGCTGCGCAAGCCGGCGGCGAAGGAAGGCATCGGCGCCTTCATGGACAAATCTCTACCGCCCTGGGCACGGGGCTAGTTTTTCGGGAAGTTGAAATGGCGAAAATCGCGATCATCGGCACCGGCGCCATGGGCTCGGTCTATGCGGGGCTTTTGGCGGATGCCGGCCACGACGTCTGGGCCATCGATACCTGGGCCGAGCATGTGGAGGCCATGCAGCGCGCCGGCCTGCGCGTGGAAGGGGCGAGCGGCGATCGCACCGCCTGCCTCAACGCCAGCACGCGCGCCGCCGATGCCGGCATTTGCGATCTGGTGATCATCGCCACCAAGGCGATGGACGTCGAGGCGGCGGCGCGCAGCGCCCAGCCGCTGATCGGCGACAACACGCTGGTGCAGACCATCCAGAACGGGCTCGGCAGCGCCGAGAAGGTGATCGGCGTGCTGGGCGCCGACAAGGTCACGGTCGGTATCGTCGGCGGCTTCGGCGCTTCGCTGCGCGGACCGGGTCACGTGCATCACAATGGCTGGGAAATGGTGCATATCGGCGAACTGGCCGGCGCGGCGACGCCGCGCCTCAAGGCATCGGCCGAGATCTGGCGCAGCGGCGGCTTCAACGTGAAGACCTACGACGACGTGCAGCGCATGATCTGGGAGAAGTTCATCTGCAACGTCACCTTCTCCGGCAGCACGGCGCTGACCGGCCTGACCATCGGGCAGGTGATCGCCGATCCGCATGCCTGGCAGGTCGCCTCGGCCTGCGGCACGGAAGCCTGGCAGGTCGCCAAGGCGCGCGGCATCGCCGTCGATATCGAAGAGCCGGTGTCGTTCGTGCGCGAATTCGGCAGCAAGATCCCCAATGCGCGGCCGTCGATGCTGCTCGACCATATGGCGAAGCGCCGCTGCGAGATTGATGTCATCAACGGCGCGGTGCCAGTGCAGGCGGCCGCCATTGGCCTCAAGGCGCCGGTCAACGAAACGGTCAGCGCGCTGATCAGGCAGCGCGAGGAATCCTTCCCCGCCTGAGGCGGTCAGCGACCGCTGGTCGCGGCGGCCGCAGCGAGCACTGGTCGGGTCGCCGGCATGGGCGGCAGCACGAAACGCAATTTGAAACGCGCTCCGGCCTCGCTCTGATCGGCGACGAAGCTGCCGCCGAGCTGATCGACGAAGGCGTTGATCAGCAGCCTGCCGAGCGATGCGCCATCGTTCTCGAGAGCACGGTCGACGGCAACGCCGTTGTGGCCGACTTCGACCTCGACGGCGTTGCCCTCCACGCGGACATCGACCGAGACTGCGCCAGAGGCCGGCGCCGGGAATGCGTCCAGGCTGATGCTGACGAGAATCTCCCCGACCGCCATACCGAGCGGCACCGCCAGCGTCGCCGCAATCGGCGCCCCGCCGACGGCGTTGAACGAGAGGGTGACGCGTCCATCCGCCATGTAGGCGACGGAAAAATCCTGGCACAACCGACGCAGGAAAGGCACCAGATCGACGACGTCCGGCCGCGTGGTGTCGTCGAGATGGGCGTAGACCGTCGCCAGCGAGATCAGGCGACGTCGGGCCGATTCGAAGCGCGCCCGCTCGTCGGCGGAAGCGATGCGACGCGATTGCAGGTTCATGATGGAGTTCATCAGCTGCAGGCTGTTCTTGATCCGGTGGTTGATCTCGCGCAGCACCGTCTCGCGGTGCTCCTGCAGCAACCGGCGCTCGGTAATGTCGCGCAGCGTGCCGATCAGCCGCCCCATGCGGCTGCCGCCCTCGCTCTTGCCGCGCACGAACAGCTTGGCGCGCGCGGCGACCCAGATCGCGCCGAATTCGGGATGGCGCAAGCGGAATTCGGTGTCGAACCGCGTGTCGTCGCGGGCATTGCGGATGCTGCGCAGCCGCTGGATGAGCGTATGGCGATCGGCCGGATGCACCGCACGCAATAGCGCCCGCGGCGTCAGCTCCGGGGTCGGGCGCAGGCCGAAATAGCTGGCCTCGACGCCGGCCCACGCAATCCGCCTGTCGCCGGGGTTATAGTCGAAGATGCCGATGCCGGTGGTATCGACGGCCAGCGCCAGCCGCTCGGCGGCTTGCGCCGCCTCGGCGGTGCGCAGGCCGATCACGCGGTGCAGATCGCCCTGTCGCCGACCGTAGAGAAGCATGACCAGCGTGCCGCCGATGATGGCGAGCACCGCCAGTCCGACGATCGCCGAGCCGAACCAGAGCTGGTTAGACCAGGCGCGCATGATCGTGGCGTAGGGCACGGTGTAGAGCGCCACGAGGTTCATGTCGCTCAACGGCTGGAAGCCGATCAGGACCGAGGATTTCTCGTCACCTGGGCCGCCAAGAAGCCGGTAGCCGAATTCGTTCTTGCGCGAGAGCAAGCCGGCGACACCCTGCCACAGGCCGGCGTCGAACGGCGCCAGCGTCGCCGATGTTGAGGTGACGAGCTCGCCGCGGCTGGTGAGAATGGAGACGCTCGCTGCTTCGGGCAGGCCAAGGCTATGGCCGAATTTCTGGAACCACGCCGGATTGAAGGCCGCGAGCAGAACGCCGGAGACGCTGCCATTGCGTTCGATGCGCCGCGCAATGGGGAAGTACCGGTCCTCCGCCGTCCGGCCGCGCAGCGAGCCGACATAAAGCTGTCCGCGCGCGTAACCACTGCCGAACAGACCGCTCGCATTGACGTCGGTGAAGGCCATCGGGCCCGGGCCGCCAAGGACGAGCTGCGCCGATTTGTCGGCCAGCCACAGGTTGCGCAGATCGGGCAGGCGGGTGCGTAGGGCGAGCAGTCGCTCCGACACGATTTTGTCCGTTCCGGCCTGCGACAGATCGGTCCCGATCAAGGAGCGATCGGCCAGTTCGAGCAGCAGATCGACCGACTGTACCGTTCCGCGCATATTCTGTTCGGCAAGCCGGGTGACGATCAGGGCCCGTTCTCTAGCTTCGTCCAGAGCCAGCGCCTCGCCGCGCATGGCAAACCACAGCCATCCCGCGACAAGCGTCACGATGACTGAAAAGCTGATTAGAATCAGATAGTTGCCGGCCCGCGTCTGCAATTTTTCTTCCCCGGCGCGACCTCTCCCCGGTCCGCAATACTCCAATGAGCATGCAACCCCTTCCGTCACAGGAAGTTCCCGCAATGCCCTGATTTCGAGGGGTAATCGACGGGAGGCAGGACCCCTTCGGGCGGCAGCCTCGGCGGCTAGACCGTCACGAAATAGGCAACCACCATGAGGACGCAGACCAGGACGAAGGAAATGCCCAGCACATAGCGCATCGCATGCAACGTTACGCCCTGGCGGGCCTCGGTCTTGTTCTTCTCGATATGCTGTTCGCCGTCGTGGTGCTGCGGATCAGCCATGGCTCCCACCTTTCGTTCGTTCCGGGGTAGTACGGGAACGTCCTGGGGTAATGGCTGTTCCGTCGCGGAACCTCGTACCGGGGCCGCGCGTTTTCCGGTCATCGCATCACCAACGAGAGGTATGAGATGAACTGGGACAAGGTTTCCGGCGATTGGAAGCAATTCAAAGGCCAGCTCAAGCAGAGCTGGGGCAAGCTGACCGACGACGATCTGAGCTACATCGAAGGCTCGCGCGACAAGATGGTCGGCAAGATCCAGGAGCGCTACGGCATCGCCCGCGACGAGGCGGAGAAGCAGGTCAGCGACTGGGAGCGCAAGACCCACTAGAGTCACTGGATGAAATAAAAAAGGCGGGCCGTGAAGCCCGCCTTTTTTAATGTCGAACTCGGTGCCGAAAGCCGATCAGCGGGATCGCTTGCCTGTGAACGACAGCAGAGCGCCAGCGGCGGCGGCGACCAGCATCATCTCGGGACTGAGGGGAGGGACAGCGGCGGCGCGCGCGTTCGCAAGGGCAGCCTTGCGCAACCGCCGGCGGCGTTGCAGGGCGGCATTGACCGCAAGGGCAGCCAAGGCCATGAGTGCATAGATCCCTGCGAGGATGACGGCCGTCCAGGCAACCCCCACCTCCGGCTCGAGACCGGCATAGACGCCAACCGTCGCGAACGCGATGGCGACGGCAGTGAAAAGGGCGACGACGATATTGGCAGCCGCCCCGCTCAGCCAACCGCGCGCATGCACTGCCGCCTCGGCAGCGCCCAGCCGCATCAAATCCCCCAGCATGGAACTCAGTGCTGACGGGATTGCAGGATTTTGGCGAGGACCGCGCCGAACAGGGCCGCCCCGGCCAGCGACGCCAAAGGGTGGCGCTGCACGATATCGTTCATGGCATCGTAGCCCTGCCGACCGTAGACGGAGGCCGCCTCGCGCGCCGTTTCGGCCGCCCGCGTGGCGCTGTCGCGCGCCGCGTTGGCACCGTCCTGGCCGGTTCGCGCCACCGTCCGCAGCAGATCGCCCAGTTGTTCCTGAAGTGCGGCCACGTCGCCGCGCAGGCGCTCGACCGAATCGACGCCGTTTCTGTCCGCCATGATGCCTCCTGTCTCTCCGATGGTTGCGGGTGGATTGGCCCGCGTCTCGCAGGACAAACGGACGACCGGCGATGCGGTTCCCATGCCTGGCAGGAACTGCGGACAGGTGGCGGCGTTTCTCCCCGGACACGCGGCCGCCGACCGGCCGCGGCCGACCAGCCCAAAAACGAGGAGATTGAGAATGTCCGTCACGGCGCGCAAATCATCGTCGCAATCCGATTCGCTCGACATCGGCCTGGAACGCGGCGACCGCAAGAAACTCGCCGAGCTGCTGGGGACCGCCCTGGCGAACACCTATGTGCTTTACGCCAAGGTGCAGGGCTTCCACTGGAACGTGACCGGCCCGATGTTCTATGGCGTCCACAAGTCGACTGAAGAGCAGTATGAGGATCTCGCGCAGAGCATCGACGAGATCGCCGAACGCATCCGCGCCATCGGCTTCAAGGCGCCGACGTCGCTGGCGCGCTTCATCAAGGATGCCGACGTCGCGGAAGAACCGAGCAATCCGGCGGCGACCGAAATGATCCGCATGCTGGTCGACGACCACGAAGCCGTGGCCAAGAGCCTGCGCGAGGTGGTCGAGGAAGCCGACAAGCTCGAGGACGTCTTTACCGCCGACCTGCTGACCGCGCGCATCGGCAAGCACGAACAATATGCCTGGATGCTGCGGGCGATGATCGAGAAGGCCGCCTGACGGTCTCGATTGAATAAGAAAAAGGCCGGCTTAAGCCGGCCTTTTTTGTTGCCTGGAACAGTGACGCTCAGTGACGTGCCTTGGACAGGCCTTCGCGTTCGGCCTTGCGCAGCTTGCCGCTGTCGTCGTTCTCCACGGCCTTGCGGGCTTCCTTGGCCTTGGCGTCGACGTCGCCTGACTTGGCGAACTCGGTCGTCGCTTCGTTGTAGTGCCGGGCCGCCGTCTTGTTGCCTTCGCCTTCGTTGCGCTGGCCCGAGCCGGCCTGGCGATCCTTGGGATCCGTGCTCATATCGACCTCCGGAAATTGTTCGGACGCAGAAAAAACGGCGGGACGCGTGGCGCGTTCCGCCGTTTCGTTCATTTCGTCGTCGTCCTAACGGGCGAACTGCGCCAGGAAGGCCTGGGTACCGCTGTAGTCGCGCTGTTCGCCGTAGCCGAGCACATCGCCTTCGTCCATCAGCTCGTGCAGGCGCGTGCGGGCGCGCGAGAGGCGCGAACGGACGGTCCCGATCGGGCAGCCGATGACGGCTGCGGCGTCCTCGTAGCTCATCTCGTTGACGCCGACGAGGATGAGGACCTCACGGAACGACTCGGGCAGACGCCAGAAAGCGTCGGCCATGTCGTGGAGCTCCATCACGGTGTCCTGGCTGGCCGGGTGCGAGTGGTCGATCGACATCAGCTCGTCCTGCAGCCGATCGGCGTGCCGCTTGCGCCGGTACTGATCGTAGAAGCGGTTGCGCAGCACGGTGAAGGCCCAGGCCTTGAAGTTCGTCCCCGGCGTATAGCTGTTCTGCGCCGTCAGCAGACGCACCAGCGCGTCCTGGACGAGGTCGTCGGCGGCGTCGGCATTGCGAGTCAGCGAACGAGCGAAAGCCCGCATCGCCGGCAGGGTCTGGCTGACTTCATCGACGAAACTGAGGGTCATGGTAACTCCTGTACGTGCTGTTTTCTGATCGGACTGCCGCAGGCAGCCGTGTCATAGTGCAGACGAGCAGACCAACACCGGTTGCC
This sequence comes from Rhodospirillaceae bacterium, assembly GCA_040255215.1. Taxonomy (GTDB): domain Bacteria; phylum Pseudomonadota; class Alphaproteobacteria; order Reyranellales; family JAQSWP01; genus JAQSWP01. The sequence continues at coordinate 2,510 of JBDZUM010000098.1, read as the reverse complement.
GGATCGGGTTCCCGCAAAAATTCATCCGGAAAAATCGAGCGATTTCAGAAGGTTGAAGCATCCGTCTATGGCCGGTGAGGAGAAATCTGACGAGCCGACGCCGGTGGGGGTGCACGATGCGCTCGTTGCGGAATTGCCGCATTTGCGTCGCTTCGCCTATTACCTGACGCGCGGTTCCGAGCGCGCCGACGACATCGCGCAGGAAACGCTGGCGCGTGCGGTGAAGCATATCGGCCGTCTGCGTCCCGACAGCAATCTGCGCGCCTGGCTGTTCACGATCGCGCACAACGTGGCCCGCAACGAGGCCCGTCGCCAACGTCGCAGCCCGGTCGATCCCCATACCGATCTTGCGGATCTGCAGCCGGCCCAGGCGCAGTCGCAGGACAGCGCCATCGAGCTGCGCGAGATGCACGAGGCGGTCCTGCGCCTGCCGCCGGCCTTCCGCCAGACCCTGTTTCTGTGCGCCATCGAGGGGTTGAGCTACGAAGATGCGGCGGAAGTCATGGCGGTGCCGATCGGCACTGTGCGCTCGCGATTGGCGCGGGCGCGGCTGGCGCTGGAGCGCGATCTGGCGGGAAGCGGCAGCAAGGGCAAAGCGGCCGAGGCGGGGAAAGAGTGACCGCGGTCTTGCATCTGCCTGCCGCACGATGGATATTCACGCGCTGACGGTCGTTAGCAGCGGCAGTAACGGGAGAACTGGTGTAGTGGCTCAGCGAAGGCAGGTATCTGCCGACGATCTGCAGGACTTCATCGAGGGCCGCCTCTCCGCGGAGCGGCGCGGCGAGGTCGAGGCCTACCTGCAGAGCCATCCGGCGGAAGCGCGCCGGGTCGAAGCCTTGCGCGAGCAGGCGGGCCGCCTGCGTCGGCTGGGCAGCGAGATGCTGACCGAGCCGGTGCCGTCGCAGTTCCTCGACATTCTCAAGCGGCTGAAGAACTGAGCGTCTAGGCTTCCACCGACGCGTCGCTATCGGTCTGTTCCTCCGGGGTCTCGGCCGGCTCCTCCAACTGGAAATCGAGCGAGATGCGCGTGCCGCCGCCGGCCGGCGCATCGACCGACAACGTGCCGGAAACCTGATCGGCGAAGCCGCGCATCAGCACGTCGCCCATGCCGTGCCCGCCGGAGGAAGGTTCGCCAAGTCCGATGCCATCGTCCTCGATCACCAGATGGCCGCGGCCGTCGGCGATGGTCACGGTCAGGCGAATGCGGCCCTGACGGCCGTCGGGAAAGGCGTACTTGATCGTGTTGGTCACCGCTTCGGTGACGATCAGCCCGAGTGGGATGGCGATCGATGGCGGCACGCGGAAGTCCGGCACGTCGACTTCGGGGCGGGCGCGATGGCCCAGCGCCGCCACCAGCTGGACCATCAGCTGGCCGAAGAAGGTGCGCAGATTCACCGTTTCCGTGTCGCGCTGTTCGTAGAGGTGGCGGTGCAGCAGCGCCAAAGTCGCCACGCGCTGGCGCGCCAGATCGAACTGCGCCTTGGCGCCGGGCTCGGTGATGCGCCGCGACTGCAGCGACAGCAGCGAGGCGACGATTTGCAGGTTGTTCTTCACGCGGTGATTGGTCTCGCGGACCAAGAGATCGCGCTGGCGCAGCAGTGCCTGCAGATTCTCCTGCCGCGCCTCGACGTCGCGCGCCATGGTGGCGAACTCGTCGGCCAGTTCGACGATCTCCTGCGGCGCCTTGGCGCGCTGGAAGGTGAAGCTGCGCCCGTCGCGGCGATAGGCGCGTACGGCGCCGCGAAAACGGGCGATGGGCGCCAGCACGAGATAGCGGGCGCCGAGCAGCGCGCCGATGGCCGCCAGCAGAGCGAAGGCCAGTATCTGCCCCATGTCGACAATGAGACGCCATGTCACCGGACCGGTGGCGACGTCGCTGGGCAGGGCAGCCAGCACGTAGACGTCATAGTCGCCGATCGGGTTGAGCACGACGAGGTAGGGCTGGCCGCCGGCGTCGTGCGCGAATTCGCGCGTGCCCTTGGCGAGGGCGGCGACGATGGTGGCGGGCGAGGGCAGGCGCCAGGCCTCGGTGCTCTGGTTCGTCAGCGGCTCGCCGCGCTTGTCGACCAGGGCGATCTGCGACCCGGGCGGCAGCTGGTAGCTGTCGAATATGCCGTTCAGGTAGCTGGCGCGGATGCCGGTGACGACGACGGCATCGGATTGTCCGGCTCTGGCGCCGACCGGTGTCGCCGCGCTCATCAGGCGCTCGCCGCTGAGGCCGCCGACGACGATGCCGCCGATGACGAACCGGTTCTGCGCCAGGGTGGTGCGCAACTGCTCGGGATTGGAGTATTTGCGCCCGGGCTCGATCGGCAAGGCGCTGCAGCTAATGCCCCCGTCGCGCTCGACGACGGCAAGGTTGGTATAGCGGTCGGTGAATTCGCCGTGCAGCCGCGAGAGAACGACCGGACAGCGCTGCGGATCGAGGGACACCACTTCGGGCAGCCGTGCGACGGCCTGCAGCAGGCTGTTGGTCTGCGCCAGGGTTTCGAGATGGCGGTTGACCGCCA
>JBDZUM010000097.1:0-16502 GCA_040255215.1 Rhodospirillaceae bacterium | reverse complement strand
CTGGGTGAGCTTGGCCATTTCCTGCTTCATCGCCTCGCCGACGCGGTTGCGCGCGTCGTTGACGGCGGCGACGACGAGGTCCTCGACCATCGACTTCTCCTCTTCCTTGAGAAGCGAGGCGTCGATCTCGACCGAGCGCAGTTCGCCGATGCCGTTGACGGTGGCCTTGACCAGCCCGCCGCCGGACTGGCCGGTGGCGGTGGTGCTGGTCGACTTGGCCTGCAGCTGCTGCATGCGCTCCTGCATCATCTGCGCCTGCTTCATGATCTCGTTCATGTCCATGACGGTACTCCTGGTTACAGCTCGTCCTCGCCCAAGGGCGCGTCGTAGCCGAAATCGTCTTCTTCGGCGGCGTCGGGGGCGACGCCGTCGTCGGCCGAAAGCTTGCGGATGCGCTCGATGGCGGCGCCGGGGAAGGCCTCGAGCACGGCCTGCACCAGCGGATGGGAGGCGGCGCTGGCGCGGCGCGCGCTTTCCTCGGCGGCGCGGGCGGCGGCGATGGTCGGCTGGCCCGCCTCGCGCGAGACGGAGATCATCCAGCGCTGGCCGGTCAGCCGCAGCAGGGTTTCGCCGAGGCGGTTGGCGAGATCGGCGGGCGAGGTCGGGGCCGGGCGGAACTCGAGCCGGCCGGCCTCGCAGCGCACGACATGCACGTTGTTGAGGAACTGGTTGGCCAGCATCATCTCGCGCTTTTCCTCGAGCAGCGCCAGCACCGCTTCGGCGGTGGCGGGCAGATCGGGTTGCGGCGCGCGGGCCAGCGGCTGCGGCTGTTCGGAACGGGCGACGACGGCCAGGCCGGCGGAAGCGGACGGCCCGCCTGATTGCGCCGGCGCAGAACTCGAGCGGCCGACGGCGTTGGTGGCGCCGCCCACAGACGGCGAAGCAGAACCGTTGGCGCGCGGCGAAGGCGCTGCAGCGCCGCCGGATTTCTCCAGGGCGCGCAAGGCATCGCCGGGGCTGGGCAGGTCGGCGGCATAGGCCAGCCGCACCAGCGCCATTTCGGCGGCGCGAATGGGCGACGGCGCCGACTGGGTTTCCTGCAGGCCCTTCATCAGCATCTGCCAGGTGCGGGCCAGGATCGGCATGGCGAGCTTTTCCGCCATGGCGCGGCCGCGCACGCGCTCGGCTTCCGGCGTCAGCGCCGAGGAGCCGGCGTCGGGCACCAGCTTCAGCCGCGTCAGCCAGTGCGTCAGGTCGAGCAGATCCTGCATGACGACGACCGGATCGGCGCCGGCGTTGTAGAGATCGTCGAGCACGGCGAGTGCCGACTGGATGTCGCCCGACATCAGAGAATCGAACAGGTCGAAGATGCGGCCGCGATCGGCCAGGCCCAGCATGTCGCGCACCTGGTCGGCGCTGACCACGCCGCCGCCATGCGCGATGGCCTGGTCGAGCAGCGACAGCCCGTCGCGCACCGAGCCGTCGGCGGCGCGGGCGACCATGGCGATGGCTTCGGGCGCGATCTCGACCTTCTCGGTCTGCGCGATCTTCGTGAAGTGGGCCGCCAGCGTGTCGACGTCGATGCGGCGCAGGTCGAAGCGCTGGCAGCGCGAGAGCACCGTCACCGGCACCTTGCGGATCTCGGTGGTGGCGAAGATGAACTTCACGTGCGGCGGCGGCTCTTCCAGCGTCTTGAGCAGGCCGTTGAAGGCCTGGTTCGACAGCATGTGCACTTCGTCGATGATGTAGACCTTGTAGCGCGCCGAGGCCGGCTTGAAGCGCACGCCCTCGATCAGCTCGCGGATGTCGGCGATGCCGGTGCGGCTGGCGGCGTCCATCTCGATGACGTCCATGTGCCGGTCCTCGGCGATGGCGAGGCAGTTCTCGCACACGCCGCAGGGCTCGACCGTCTCGCTGCCCTTGCCGTCGGGACCGATGCAGTTCAACGCCCGGGCGATGATGCGGGCGGTGGTGGTCTTGCCGACCCCGCGCACGCCGGTGAGCATGAAGGCATGCGCCAGCCGGCCCGATTCGATGGCGTTGCGCAGGGTGCGCACCATCGCCTCCTGGCCGATCAGGGTCTGGAAACTGGTGGGCCGGTACTTGCGGGCGAGGACGCGGTAGGGCAGGGCTTCTGGCGCGTCGGTCATGGCGTGGCGCGGGCCCTTTCCTGCAACAGAACATCCCCGTACGCGTCGATCGCGTTCGCAGGGATAAAGGCGGGTGGGAGACCGGCGGCGACCCGCCGAAAATCTCGTTACGGCTGCTTCCTTCCGGACCTGACCGGGTTGGCGAGCACGACGCCCGCACCGATCTCCCGCGCCCAATATCGGGCGGCGGTGCGCCCGTTGCAAGGCTTGAATCCCGATCCGCCAATGCCGGGCCAAGTGCCGGAAATATCGCCGCTTTTCGCTATGGCGGGCACCAACCCAAACCGTAAGATGCCGGCCATGGCGCAAGGCTCAAGCCCGGCTGCGAACGAGACCCTGCCGCGCTGGCCGCTGGCGGCGACGGCGGCGATCTCGGCGCTGCTGCTGGGCGCCATGCTGATCGCGACGGAGGGGCATTTCGTCTACACGCTGGACGACGCCTATATCCATCTGGCCTTCGCCGAACAGCTCGCCGCCGGGCATTTCGGGCTGACGCCGGAAGAGATCGCCAGCCCCTCCTCCTCGATATTGTGGCCGCTGCTGCTCGTGCCGCTGGCCGGCACGGCGCTCAATCCATTCCTGCCACTGGCGCTGGGACTGGCGGCGCTGCTGGTGTCGGTGTGGCTGTGGCAGAGGGTGCTGCAGAATTTCGTGCTGAATCCCTTGCCGGTCCGCGACCGGCGCAGCATGGCCGGCGTGCTGGCGCTGGTGGCGGCGGCGGCGAGCGGGCAGATGGGGTCCGCCTTCTCCGGCATGGAGCACGCGCTGCAGGTGGCGCTGACGCTGGCGGTGGTGGCGGGGCTGATCGAGTTTCTCGCCACCGGCCAGCTGCGCTGGTGGCTGCTGGTCGGCGCCGCCCTGGGTCCGCTGATCCGCTACGAGAACCTCTCCTTCAGCCTGGTGGCGATGGCGCTGCTGGCCTGGCGCGGGCAGTGGCGGCCGGCGCTGGCGGCGCTGCTGGTGGTGGCGCTGGGCTTCATCGGCTACGCGCTGGCGGCGAGTGCGGCCGGGCTGCCGCCGCTGCCGGGCTCGGCCCTGGCCAAGAGCGCCATCTCGGCCGATGCGCCGCTGCATTCGCTCTACTACCTGCTGCGCGGCACGCTGGAAGCCATCGCCCGCGGCGAGGCGAATTTCCTGCTGCTGCTGACGCTGGCGCTGATTGCGCTGCGGGCGCTGCTGCCGAGGCCGATGCCGGCGCGGTTCGAGACGCTGTTCGGGCTCGGCCTCTTCGCCTGCGTCGGCGCGCAACTGGCGCTGGCCGGCTCGCATCATCTGGCGCGCTACGATCTCTATGCCGTCGCCGGCGGGCTGATGGGGGCGGCGTATCTGCATCGCGACGCGTTGGCGAGCGGGCTGGCAAGACTGAACGCGTGGCGGCTGGCCGCGATCGCCACCGTGGTCGCCCTGCTCTGCGCGCCGACGACGCTGGCGATGCTGGCGCTGACGCCCTGGGCGGCGCAGGACATCTATCGCCAGCAATACCAGATGCGCCGCTTCGCGATCGAACAGGCGCAGACCCGCATCGCGGTCAACGATGCCGGGCTGATGGCGTGGCGCAATCCCTACGGCATGTTCGACGTGGTCGGGCTGGGCTCGGAAGCCATGCGCCTGGCGTGGCGCGACCAGAGCCTGGGGGCTGACACGGTCAGGACCATGTTGGCGCAACGCGGCATCGACACGCTGATGGTCTATCCGCAATGGTTCTCGCCGCGCCTGCTGGACGGCGCCATTCCCGTCGCCCGCTTCCATCTCGGCCGGCGCAAGATCGTGGTGTCGGAGGACACGGTGGTGCTGATGGCCACGACGCCGCAGGCGGCGGCAAGGTTGCGGGCGCAGGCGCTGGCGTTTGCGCCGACGATGCCTGAGGGGACGAGGTTGGAGGTGTTGGAGGGGCGTTAGCCATGTTTGGCATCAACATCCAAAGCCAAAGCTCCTCTTGAGCCCACCACCGGAAGCATCCGAGGAGATTGTCGCGACCCTACGCCAGCCCTAAGTCGCAGATCGACAAGCTGGCGGCCGCGGCAGTAGAAATCAAAACCGGCAAGCGGCGTGTGATCGAATACATGCTCGATCCGCTGATCAGATACCGGTCGGGAGAGATGATCGGGAGTCCGATAGGAGAAATCAAAAACATGAACTTGGAGCGTTTCTTGCGCAGGGCCGTCATCCAAGTAGTTGGATTTCTAGCGGTGCTCTCAATTTGTCCGAGCCTTGTCCATTCGCAAGATCGACCAAGGCTTACCGGAGATTTGCCAAGCGAAATTTCGCCAAAGAAAGTCGCAGACGTATTGGCAAACGCCAAGATCTTCCGATGGAATGAAAAGGTAAACATCTACGTCGAAAACTTTGACCGGCAGAATAAGAGATCTCGTGACTGCACGGTGGCACGGACAGGCGCGGACCTAGAATGGCTGCAACAGCAGACAACTTTCCAGTTCGGATTTACAGACAACCAAAGTGTAGCGAACTTTCTGATTGCCACATCGGATTCGGAAGAGTCCGAAGCTCTGGTTCAAGAAATCATTAACGAGAAAGTGAGGACAACACATCCGTTGCACATGTTTTTTTACTCCTCAGAGCAGGAGTTCAACAATGAGCTTAGGTATCATCTACTAGGAACCGGATCTCGGGCGTATTACGATGCCAATCGTACGCACGTTGCCATCTTTGTTTCAGATGATCGATCAATAAGATTTGCGTACATATGGTTTCGTGCATCAGATATTACCGGCGAAGCAGCTCGACAGCGCGACATTTATACAAGCGAAGATTTCCAGAACTGCGCACACCCAATTTACGATATTTTTTTCTCTGCCAGATTATTTTGGGCGCTGGGGATCACTGAGCTATTGCGGATTACTAGGTTGTCAAAAGATCTTCCCGCATACCTCGAGCGCGAACTCGCGATTCTCGTTTTCAAATCCCTCTACCAAAGCCACTTCACCCTCGATGGATCGCCGCCTGCACGGCAGAAGGCCATAGAAGAGAGTTTGAAGAGATTTTGGCCTTTAGCTGAGAAAAGGTGACGGCATGAACCACGCGGAAGAATCCAACGCAATGGGGCGAAGGAAGATTGGCTATGTCATCCATGGCGGCTGCAGTCGAGATCAAAACGGGCAAACGAAGAGTGCTAGAGTACTTGCTTGATCCGCTGGTCAGGTATCGCACAGAAGCAATGAGAGAAAGATGAGCCACCGATCCGTCGATCGGCGCGATTTCGGCCGATTTGCCTAGTACGCCATGACTTTGCAGACGTTGAAGGAAGGATATGAACTATCTGCAAATCAATGAGCGCTCGGGTGAACCGGAGAATGAAAAATGGCTGGAGATAAGCCGACTAACCCTCACTGGTGGTTTAGCGACGCGATGAAGTTGATTGGCATTAGAGAAGTGCATCCGCTTTCTGCGGAGATCTCCGCGGCGATCCTTGTTGAACTTCAGAAAAAGCCCGAAATCGTTGCGGAAGCAAAGAAACTTCTCTCAGAACACGGCCTTATGAAAGATTTAATGGAAAGGATCCGTTTGCACTGTAAGCAGGAAAAACTACCGGTTCACATCGGGCATATACCAGATCTCGCCTTGGCATTTATCGATCGAGTTCGGGATCAGCAACAGCATCAGGATTAGCACTGACTGGTCTCCATACTAGAGCGTTGGAGAATTGTGCGATGTCGCCAGTTACCTTCCGTCCGGGCGTATCGACAAAACGAGCGAGCACACTGATAGTAGATGGGGACGCCCATATTAAGCTTGCGACACTTCAGGCATCTCAAAATTCCAACTATTCATTGCTGGATTATTTGTATCGCTGAAACCGCGTAATAGTGATCACTGGGGAAGTTTACCAGGCGCTGGCGTTTGCGCCGACGATGCCGGCGGGGACCCGGCTGGAGGTGCTGGAGGCGCAATAGCCGCCTCCATTGCCTCCGCTGCCGGCCTGTGCCACGGTCTGGGCTTCCGCAGAACGAGCGTTACCCTGATCCCATGGCACGACCCAATTTCTATGCCGGCACCGGCATCGACCGCGTCACCCTGCGCCGCGAGGACGACGAGTACATCCAGGACCTGCTGAGCGACAGCCGCACGCGCTTCGTGCCGGTGCTGCAGGAGCGCAACCTGATCCAGTCCGGGCCGGAGCCCAAGGCGGTGTTCGTCTCGGGCATGATGGCCCGCGTGCTGACCGGCTCGGGCGCCGATTTGATCTTTCTCGGCGTCATCGACGAATGCGCGCATTTCGCCGTCGATATCGGCGAGCTCGACCTGCCGCTCGACCAGATGGGCGAGTTCGTCGACCTGCGCCAGGTCGGCCCGCTGCTGTTCCAGCGCGACGGCTCGCTGCTGGCCTATGCGCGCGGCATGACCTACTGGCATCGCCGCCACCGCTTCTGCGGCGTGTGCGGCAGCCCGACCAAGGTGATCAAGGCCGGGCACGAGCGGCAATGCACCAACGAGCGCTGCAAGGCGCAGCATTTCCCGCGCACCGATCCGGCCGTCATCATGCTGGTGACGCACGGCGACCAGGCGCTGCTGGGACGCGGTCGGCATTTTCCGGCCGGCATGCATTCGACCCTGGCGGGCTTCGTCGAGCCGGGCGAGAGCCTGGAGGATGCGGTGGCGCGCGAGGTATTCGAGGAGGTCGCCGTGCGCGTCAAGGACGTGCGCTACCACTCCTCGCAGCCCTGGCCGTTTCCGGCCTCGATCATGCTGGGCTATTCGGCCGAGGCCGAGAGCATGGACTTCACCGTCAATCCCGACGAGCTGGAAACCGCCCGCTGGTTCACCCGCGCCGAGCTGAAGGAGGCGCAAGGCCAGCGCAGCTCGACCGGCTTCTTCCTGCCGCGCCGCGATTCCATCGCGCGGCGGCTGATCGAGGACTGGCTGGACAACGAGTAAGAGGACGCTTCGATGAGCAAGCTGTTTTCGCCCTTCACGATGCGCGGGGTGACCTTGGAGAACCGCGTGATGGTGTCGCCGATGTGCCAGTACGAGGCGGAGGACGGCTCCGCCACCGACTGGCACAAGCTGCATCTGGGCCAGTTCGCCATGGGCGGCAACGGGCTGGTGATGGTGGAAGCGACCGGCGTCATGCGCTCGGGCCGCATCACGCACAAATGCCTGGGCCTTTACAGCGACGCCAACGAGCGGGCGCTGCAGGCGACGATCGATTTCTGCCGCCGCTACGGCACGGCGAAATTCGCCATCCAGCTGGCCCATGCCGGGCGCAAGGCGTCGGTGCAGCCGCCGGGCGACGGCGGCGCGCCGCTGGCGCAGGATCAGGATCCGTGGACGACCTATTCGGCCTCCGCCCAGCCCTTCGCGCCCAACTATCACGTGCCGGTGGCGCTGGATAAGGACGGCATCGAACGGGTCAAGGCCGGTTTCGTGCAGGCGACGGAGCGCTCGGCCCGCATCGGTTTCGACGTCGCCGAGATCCACATGGCGCATGGCTATCTGGTGCACCAGTTCCTGTCGCCGATCTCCAACCAGCGCACGGACGAGTACGGCGGCAGCCTGGCCAACCGCATGCGCTTCGCGCTGGAGGTCTTCGCCGCCTGCCGCGCCGTGTGGCCCAAGGAAAAGCCGATGGGCGTGCGCGTGTCGGCGACCGATCACGTCGAGGGCGGCTGGACGGTCGACGAATGCGTCACCCTGGCGCGCGAACTGAAGACGCTGGGCTGCGATTTCGTCGACGTGTCCTCGGGCGGGCTCGATCCGCGCCAGAAACTGGCGCTGGGTCCGGGCTATCAGGTGCCGGCGGCCGAGCGCATCCGGCGCGAGGCCGGCATTCCCACCATCGCCGTCGGCATGATCGTCGATCCGCACCATGCCGAGCGCATCGTCGCCAACGGCCAGGCCGACATGGTGGCGCTGGCGCGGGCGATGATGCTCAACCCGCGCTGGGCGTGGCAGGCGTCGCAGGCGCTGCACGCCGACGCGCCCCTGCCGCCCAACTACGCCCGCGCCCACCCGAAGAACTGGCCGCAGGCCTTCGAGAAGAAGGCGGCGGAGTAAGGGGCGACTTGACGACCTGAATTATCGTAGCTACATTAATTCCCGTGCGGATAGGTTTCGATCCGGCAAAACGGCGCAAGACGCTGCAAGAGCGCGGCCTCGATTTCGCGGATGCCGAGAAGGTGTTTGCGGGACCGCATTTCGAGAATCTGGATGACCGGATGGACTACGGCGAAGACCGTTACATTACGGTCGGCCTGCTCGACGAGACAGTCGTTGTCATCGTCTGGACGCCACGACGCGGCGAACGACGCATCATCTCGATGAGGAAAGCCAATGGAGCGGAAACGAAGAGCTTCTTCGCCAATCTCTGACAAGGACGACGCGCCGGTACTCGACGACAGATGGTTCAAGCGCGCGGCACGTTACGAGGGCGACAGTCTGGTCAGGCCGGCCAAGCGCGGGCGACCGGCGCTGGAGCAGCCGAAGCAGCAGGTGACGTTGCGGCTGGATGCCGATGTGGTGAAGAAGTTTCGCGCCACGGGCGACGGCTGGCAGACCCGCATCAACGAAGCGCTGAAGCGTTCGCTGCCGAAAGCGAAGTAAAGACCGGTCGGAACGCCGCCGAAGACGAAAAACCCCGGCGGGATGGCTCCGGCCGGGGTTATTCGTCGAAACTCGCGGGCCTTATTGCGGCAGCGGCGGCGGGTTGTCGTTCTTGCTGCGCAGGAAGGCGATGATGTCGGCGCGCTCGTTGGCGTTGCCGAGGCCGGCGAAGGCCATCTTGGTGCCTTTGACGTAGGCCGACGGCTTGTGAATGAACTTGTTGATCGCCTCGTAGTCCCACTGGCCTTCCTTCTCCTGCATCGCCTTGGAGTAGGAGAAGCTGTCGAGGTGCGCCTTCTTGGCGCCGACGATGCCGTAGAGATTGGGGCCGACCTTGTTGGCGCCGCCCTGGTCGATGGTGTGGCAGGTGGCGCAGCGCTTGTTGAAGGCGGCCTCGCCGTTGGCGGCGTTGGCCTGGGCCATCAGCGGCGCGATCGGCTCGAGTTCGGCCGGCTGGGCGGCGCCGCCGGCGGCCGGAGCCGCGGCTTCCTCGACCGCCTCGAACACCGGCTTGGCCGGCGCGGTGGGATGGACGATGCCGCCGGCGACCTTGCCGACGACCATGGCCAGCAGGGCAGCGCCGATCACGGCGCCGGCGATCTTGTTGAGCTCGAACGAATCCATCTGAATTCCCCGTCGTCCCCGCCGTCTTGTCGCTGGCCCCGGAGGGCCGGCCGGCAGGTGGAATTTGCCGCAAGTGTCGGGCGCATCTACCACGAAAGCGGCGCTGGCAGTAGTATCGAAACGCCGCAGCCCGCCGTTGCGCGGCACAACGTCGCATTAAGGGCGCAAGTCCCGGAAAAGCCGAGCGAAACGAACCGCCCGCCACAGCGTAAAATCCGCCCCTCGCGCCCCCGTTTTCCCCCTCGAAAGTCGAGCCGAACACGCCATGTCCTCGCCGCGCAATCCGCTGGTCCTGATCCCCGCCCGCCTCGCCTCGACCCGCCTGCCGGACAAGCCCCTGGCCGACATCGCCGGCCAGCCGATGATCGTGCAGGTCTGGCGCCGCGCCGTGGCGGCCGATCTCGGGCCGGTGGTGGTGGCGGCGGCCGAACCGCAGATCGTCGCCGCCGTCGAGGCGGCGGGCGGCCGGGCGGTGCTGACCGATCCCGCGCACCCTTCGGGCTCTGACCGCATCTTCGAGGCGCTGCGCCTTCTCGATCCCGATGCCCGGCACGACGCCATCATCAACGTGCAGGGCGATCTGCCGACCCTCGATCCGGCCCTGGTGCGGTTTTCGCTGGCGCCGCTGGCCGAGCCGGCGGTCGACATATCGACTTTGGTCTGCGAAATCGCCAGCGAGGAGGAACGGCTGGCGCCGCAGGTCGTCAAGGCGGTGGTGTCGTTCGCGCCCGGCGCCAGCATCGGCCGCGCGCTCTATTTCAGCCGCAACCTCGTCCCCTCGGGCGAGGGCGCGCACTGGCACCATATCGGCCTCTACGCCTATCGGCGCGCGGCACTGGAACGCTTCGTGTCGCTGCCGCCCGGCGTGCTCGAGCAGCGCGAGAAACTCGAGCAGCTGCGGGCGCTGGAGAACGGCATGCGCATCGACGCCCATCTGGTTGACGCCGCACCCCTCGGCGTCGATACTCCGGCCGACCTCGAGAAGGCCCGCGCCGTTCTCGCTCGTTCCTCCGCCGGAAAATCCCGATGACGTCTGCTTCCGATCCCGCGCGCACGATCGCCTTCCAGGGCGAGCCCGGCGCCAATTCCGACATCGCCTGCCGCGCCGTGCATCCCGAGCTGACGCCGCTGCCCTGCCGCACCTTCGAGGACGCCTTCGCCGCCCTGCGCGAGGAACGCGCCGCGCTGGCGATGATCCCGATCGAGAACTCGGTCGCCGGCAGAGTCGCCGACATCCATTCGCTGATGCCCAATTCGGGCATGCACGTCATCGCCGAGCACTACCAACGGGTCGAGCACTGCCTGGTGGCGCCCAAGGGCGCGACCATCGCCACCTTGAAGACCGTGCGCAGCCACGTCCATGCGCTGGCGCAGTGCCGCAACATCATCCGCGAACTGGGGCTGCGCGCGGTGGTCGCCGCCGACACCGCGGGCGCGGCGCGCGAGATCGCCGAGCTGAACGATCCGGCCGTCGCCGCCATCTCCTCGGCGCTGGCGGCCGAGATCTACGGGCTGCAGGTGCTGCGCGCCAACATCGAGGACGCCGACCACAACACCACGCGCTTCCTGATCTTCGCGCGCGAGGCGCAGCAGCCGGCGCTGGAGAACGGCCCGTGCATGACCGCCTTCGTGTTCCGCGTGCGCTCGGTGCCGGCCGCGCTCTACAAGGCGCTGGGCGGCTTCGCCACCAACGGCATCAACATCACCAAGCTGGAAAGCTACATCTCCGGCGCCGCGTTCGAGGCGGCGCAGTTCTACGCCGAGATCGAGGGCCATCCCGAGCAGCGCAGCGTGCGCCTGGCGTTCGAGGAGCTGGGCTTCTTCTCGCGCGAGGTCAAGGTGCTGGGCGTCTTCCCGACCCATCCCTTCCGCCGCGAAGGCTGGAAGGACCCGGCCAAGGGGTGAGTGCGCCCATGTCCCTCGACCCCGCCCTGATCGCGCTGGCCAACGAGATGGCGGAAGCGGCGGGCGCCGTGATCAGGCGCTATTTCCGCACGCCGGTCGGCGTCGACACCAAGGCCGACGACAGCCCCGTCACCATCGCCGATCGCGAGACCGAGGCGGCGATGCGCGAGCTGCTGGCGCGCCAGCGGCCGCAGGACGGCATATTGGGCGAGGAGCACGGGCGGGAGCGGCTGGATGCGGAATATCTGTGGGTCATCGATCCGATCGACGGCACCAAGGCGTTCATCACCGGCATGCCGGTGTTCGGCACCCTGATCGGCCTGCTGCATCGCGGCCGGCCGGTGCTGGGCGTGATCGACCAGCCGATCCTGGGCGAGCGCTGGCTGGGCGCGGCCGGCGCGCCGACGACCATGAACGGCAGGCCGATCCGCACCCGCGCCTGCCCCAGCCTCGACAAGGCGTTCCTCTATTCGACGGCGCCGGACATGTTCAAGGGCGCCGACGCGGTGGCCTACGAACGGGTGCGCGCCAAAGTGCGCCAGCCGCGCTTCGGCGGCGACTGCTACGCCTACGGGCTCATGACCATGGGCTTCGCCGATCTGGTGATCGAGGCCTCCCTGCAACCCTACGACTATTGCGCCGTTATACCGGTGGTCGAGGGCGCGGGCGGCATCATGACCGACTGGCAGGGCAAGGCGCTGACCATCGAGAGCGACGGGCGGGTGGTGGCGGCGGGCGATCGGGCGGCGCATGCGGCCGCCCTGGCGGCGCTGGCCGGCTGAAGCGGTCCACGCGCCCAATTTCGCCGTAAATTCAGGGCACAAACCGTCGATAGGGAGCCGCCGGGGCTTCAAACCGGCGGCGAATTTCAATAGCCTCGGAACGTCCGTCGAAGGAGTTGCGCATGACGCCTGTCGCATCGCTGCGAAAGCTGCCGGGAATAGCCGCAGGGCTGGTTCTGACTCTGGCGCTCGCCATTCCGCCGGCGTCGGCGCAGCAGGCGGCGCACGGCATGGCCATGCATGGCGACATGAAATACGGGCCGGATGCGAAGCATTTCGAGTACGTCAATCCCAACGCGCCCAAGGGCGGCGAACTGCGCCTGCCGGCGATCGGCACTTTCGACAATTTCAACCCCTTCATCATCAAGGGCAGCGCGGCGGCGGGGTTGACCGATCTCTACGTGCCGCTGACCGTCCAGTCGCTGGACGAGCCCTTCACCGAATACGGCCAGCTCGCCGAGAAGATCGAGACGCCGGAGGACCGCTCCTGGGTCAAGTTCACCTTGCGCCCGCAGGCGCGCTGGAGCGACGGCAAGCCGATCACCGCCGACGACGTGATCTTCACCCTCGACACGTTGCGCGAGAAGGGCCTGCCGTTCTTCCGCGCCTATTACGGCAGCGTCGAGAAGGCGGAGAAGCTCTCCGAGCGCGAGGTGAAGTTCAGCTTCCGCGGCGAGACCAACATGGAGCTGCCGCTGATCCTCGGCCAGATGTTCGTGCTGCCCAGGCACTACTGGGCCGATCGCGAGTTCGACCGCACCACGCTGGAGCCGCCGGTCACCTCCGGCCCCTATCGCATCAAGAGCTTCGAGCCCGGCCGCTACATCGTCTACGAGCGCGTCAAGGACTGGTGGGCGAAGGATCTGTGGCTCAATCGCGGGCGCTTCAACTTCGACGAGGTGCGCTACGAATACTATCGCGACGCCACGGTGGCGTTCGAGGCCTTCAAGAGCGGCCAGACCGACGTGCGATCGGAGAACATCGCGCGCAACTGGGCCACCGGCTACGACATCCCGGCGGTGCAGAACGGGCTGATCGTCAAGCGCGAGATCCCGCACGACCTGCCGCAGGGCATGCAGGCCTGGGTGATCAATCTGCGCCGGCCGCAGTTCCAGGATCCCCGCGTGCGCCAGGCGCTGACGCAGATGTTCGACTTCGAGTGGATGAACAAGACGCTGTTCTACGATGCCTACGTCCGCACCCGCTCCTATTTCAGCAATTCCGAGCTGGCCTCGAGCGGCCTGCCCTCGCCGGCCGAACTGAAGATCCTCGAGCCGCTGCGCGGGCAGATTCCGGAAGAGGTCTTCACCAAGGAATTCAAGCTGCCGGAGACCGACGGCTCGGGCAACAACCGCGCCGGGCTGCGCGAAGCGCTGCGGCTGTTCAAGGAAGCCGGCTGGGAGATCAAGGACGGCAGGCTGGTGAAGGACGGCAAGCCGTTCGAGTTCGAGATCCTGCTGTCCAATCCAAGCTTCGAGCGCGTGGCGCTGCCGTTCAAGCAGGCGCTGGAACGCATCGGCATCAACGCCAGCGTGCGCACGGTCGACACCGCGCAGTTCCAGCGCCGCACCGACACGTTCGATTTCGACATGATCGTGGGCGGCGCGCCGCAGTCGCTGTCGCCGGGCAACGAGCAGCGCGAGTTCTTCGGCAGCGCGGCGGCGAAGCAGGAAGGCAGCCGCAACCTCTCGGGCATTGCCGATCCGGCGATCGACAAGCTGATCGAGCTGGTGATCTCGGCCCCGGACCGCGAGGCGCTGGTGACGCGGACGCGGGCGCTCGACCGGGTGCTGCTGTGGCACTGGTACATGATCCCGCAATGGCATTTCTCGGCCTTCCGCATCGCCTACTGGGACGTGTTCGGCATGCCGAAGACCAATCCGAAATACGGCCTGCCGATCGACGACACGTGGTGGATCGACGAGGCCAAGCTGAAGGCGATGCAGGGCAAGCGGGGCGGGCGATGAACAGCGGCAACCGGCAGGACTGACGCGCGCATGGCCGCCTATATCGTCCGCCGGCTGCTGCTGGTGATCCCGACCCTGTTCGGGATCATGGTGATCAACTTCTTCATTATCCAGGCCGCCCCCGGCGGGCCGGTCGAGCAGGTGCTGGCGCAGCTGCAGGGCACGGCGGTCGACGCCACGGCGCGCGTTTCCGGCGGCGGCGGCGAACAGACGCCGCAGACCCGGCCGCTTGCCGGCGGGGCGATCGGCGAACAACCGACCGGCGTCTATCGCGGCGCGCGCGGCATGCCGCCCGAGCTGGTGGCGCAGATCGAGAAGGAGTTCGGCTTCGACAAGCCGATGCACGAGCGCTTCTTCCTGATGATCGGCCGCTACCTGCGCTTCGATTTCGGCGAGAGCTACTACCGCAGCATCGGGGTGATCGATCTGGTGCTGGAGAAGATGCCGGTGTCGATCTCGCTCGGCGTGTGGACGACGCTGCTGGTCTACCTGATCTCGATACCGCTGGGCATTCGCAAGGCGGTGCGCGACGGCTCGGCCTTCGACGTGTGGACCTCGGGCGCCATCATCGTCGGCAACGCGGTGCCCTCCTTCCTGTTCGCCATCCTGCTGATCGTGCTGTTCGCCGGCGGCTCCTACTGGCAGTGGTTCCCGCTGCGCGGGCTGGTGTCGGACGGCTGGAGCGAGATGTCGCTGCCCGGCAAGATCCTCGACTATCTGTGGCACATGGTGCTGCCGGTGACGGCGATGGTGATCGGCGGCTTCGCCAGCCTGACCATGCTGACCAAGAATTCCTTCCTCGAGGAGATCGGCAAGCAGTACGTCTCGACCGCCCGCGCCAAGGGCATGGCGGAGAAGCGCGTGCTGTACGGCCACGTATTCCGCAACGCCATGCTGATCGTCATCGCCGCCTTCCCCGCCGCCTTCGTCGGCGTGCTGTTCACCGGCTCGCTGCTGATCGAGGTCATCTTCTCGCTCGACGGGCTGGGGCTGCTGGGCTTCGAGGCGGTGATCAACCGCGACTATCCGGTGGTGTTCGGCACGCTCTACATGCTGAGCCTGCTCGGCCTGCTGCTCGGCATCGTCGGCGACCTGATGTACATCGTGGTCGATCCGCGCATCGACTTCTCGGCGCAGCGTTGATGCCCGTCCTGCGCATCCCCAGCCTGACGCCGCTGACGCGCCGCCGCCTGGCCAATTTCCGGCGCAACCGGCGCGCCTTCTGGTCGCTGGTGCTGTTCTGCCTGCTGTTCACGGTGACGCTGTTCGCCGAGTTCATCGCCAACGACAAGCCGCTGCTGGTCTCCTACGACGGCGGCTACTACATGCCGGTGCTGAAGGCCTATCCCGAGACGACGTTCGGCGGCGAATTCGCCACCGAGGCCGACTACAAGGACCCCTACGTGCGCGACCTGATCGCCGAGAAGGGCTGGATGCTCTATCCGGCGATCCCCTTCCGCTACGACACCATCGTGCGCGACCTGCCCGGGCCGGCGCCCTCGCCGCCCAGCACCCGCAACTGGCTCGGCACCGACGACCAGGCGCGCGACGTGCTGGCGCGGCTGGTCTACGGCTTCCGCGTCTCGGTGCTGTTCGGCCTGGCGCTGACGGCGATCAGCTCGGTGATCGGCGTCGCCGCCGGCGCCGTGCAGGGCTATTTCGGCGGCTGGACCGACCTGCTGTTCCAACGCTTCATCGAAATCTGGTCGAGCATGCCGACCTTGTTCATCCTGATCATCCTGGCCAGCCTGTTCGTGCCGGGGTTCTGGATCCTGCTGGGCATCCTGCTGCTGTTCTCGTGGATGGGGCTGGTCGGCGTGGTGCGCGCGGAGTTCCTGCGCGGGCGCAAGCTCGACTACGTGCGTGCGGCCCGCGCCCTCGGGCTGGGCGATTCCGGCATCATGTTCCGCCACATCCTGCCCAACGCCATGGTGGCGACGCTGACTTTCCTGCCTTTCGTGCTGTCGAGCTCGGTGGTGGCGCTGACGTCGCTGGATTTTCTCGGGCTCGGCCTGCCGCCTGGCTCCGCGTCGCTGGGCGAATTGCTGCTGCAGGGCAAGAACAATCTGCAATCGCCCTGGCTGGGCTTTACCGGCTTCGCAGTCATCGCCATCATGCTGAGCCTGCTGGTCTTCATCGGCGAGGGCGTGCGCGACGCCTTCGACCCCCGCAAAACGCTGAACTGACGGATAAGTGTTTCCATGACTGCCGAAACCCTGCTCGAGATCAAGGACCTGCATGTCAGCTTCGGCCGCGGCGAGTCGGAAGTGAAGGCCGTGCGCGGCGTCTCCTTCTCGATCGCCCGGGGCGAGACGGTGGCGCTGGTGGGCGAATCGGGATCGGGCAAGTCGGTGACGGCGCTGTCGATCCTGCAGCTGCTGCCCTACCCGACCGCCTGGCATCCCAAAGGCAGCATCACCTTCCGCGACCGCGAAATGATCGGCGCCAGCCAGCGCGAGCTGATGGAAGTGCGCGGCAATCGCGTGTCGATGATCTTCCAGGAGCCGATGAGCTCGCTCAATCCGCTGCACACGATCGAGAAGCAGATCAACGAGGTGCTGTTCCTGCACAAGGGG
>JBDZUM010000096.1:13859-16523 GCA_040255215.1 Rhodospirillaceae bacterium | reverse complement strand
GTCAGCAGGAGGGGATCGCCGGTCTCGGAAGCAGCGTTGCGCTCGGTCACGTCTGGTGCCTTTCAAGGGGTCTGGCGGCCCCTTCGAAGGGGCCGCAAGCACCATTCTCGACCCCCGCTAGACATAATTCCAATACATAATAACAATAGGCTGTATAGGTTACGTCTATATGAAAGCCGGAAAATGACCCCGTCCCAGCTCCGCGCCTTCCACCTCGTCGCCCAGGAAGGCGGTTTCTCCGCCGCCGCCCAGGCATTGATGGTCAGCCAACCCACAATATCCAGTCAGGTCAGGCAGTTAGAGGATGAATACCGGGTCCGGCTGTTCGAGCGCCGGCCGCGGTCGATACAGCTTACCGAGATGGGCCAGAGCCTTTATGCCATTACCAGCAGGATGTTCGCGGCAGAAGATGAAGCAATTTCTCTGCTTTCTGGTGCCAAGGCGCTGATAAAAGGACATTTACGCATCGCTGCAGACAGCGCCTACCACGTCATGCCCGCCCTTGCCGCCCTGCGCCGCGAGTATGACGGCCTGCGGTTCTCGCTGCGGATCGGCAACTCGGCCGATGTCCTCCAGCAAGTCGTTGATTTCAATGCGGATATCGGCGTGATGGCGAAGCCTGTGTCCGACCCGCGGCTGCATTCGGTCGAGATCCGCCGCGACCGGCTGATCCTCTTCGTCCCCGTCGACCATCCCTGGGCGCGCAAGAAACGCGTTCAATTACAGGAGCTTGATGGGCAGGACCTGGTGGTGCGCGAGCGGGGCTCAGTGACCCGCGAGGTGTTCGAAAACGCCCTCGCCGCCTGCGGCGCCACCCCCGCCGCCCTGTCCGACGTCCAGACCCGCGAAGGAGTCCGCGAGGCCGTCGCCGCCGGCTTCGGCTTGGGCGTTGTTCTGCAAAGCGAATTCGGCACCGACCGGCGTTTCCACCCGATCGCCATCGCCGATGACGGCATCGAGGTTTCCGAGTTCGCCGTCTGCCTGCAGGACAATCTGCGGCTCGGCCCCGTTCGGGCCTTCATGACGGCCGTCGAACAGTTTAAAAACATTTAATTACTTCGTATTATCGGCCGTTCTTACAGTCCCGTCCCAACCGCCGCCCAGTGCCGCGTAGAGATCGACCAGCGCCGACAGCCGCGCCAGATTGGCCTGCGCCACCGCATCGCTGGCCTGGAACACCGCCCGCTGCGCGTCCAGAACCGTAATGAAATCAACGGCTCCGGCCCGGTATCTGGTCTCGGCGAGCTGGTAGGCGCGGTTGGCCTGGGCCAGCGCTTCGACCGTCAGCCGGTATTGCCGGTTGTAGAGATCGGCGCCGCTCAGCGCGTTCTCGGTGTCGCGGAACGCTTCCAGCACCGATTTGCTATAGTTTGCAATGAGTTCGCGGTATCTCGCCTTGGCGGCATCCTCCTGCGCCTCGAGCCGGCCGCCCTCGAAGATCGGTGCCGTCAGCCCGGCCACGATCGAGGTCAGAAAACTCCCCGGACTCAAGAGGTTAGAGAGGGTCGCACTGACCACGCCGGCCGACGCGGTCAGCTGGATCGAGGGAAAACGCGCGGCGCGGGCGGCGCCGACGTCGAAATTGGCCGCCCGCAAATCGGCCTCGGCGCGGCGGATATCGGGCCGGCGCTGGAGCAACTCGGACGGCAATCCGGCAATGATCGCAGGCACTTGCAGCTCGTCCAGCGACTGGACCTGAAGCGCGAAGCCCTGCGGCAGCCGGCCTGTCAGCACCGCCAGCGCGTTCAGCGTCTCGCGCTCGGCCTGGCGGATCCCCTGCAGCGAGGCGCGCTGCGAGGCGATGGCATTGCGCTGCTGCGCCAGCTCCAGATCCGACAGCACGCCGATTCTTTGCTGTTGTTGCAACAGGTTAAGCACGCCCTCGGCGTTGCGCAGCTGCTGCTCGGTCAGCCGCAGCCGGTCGCGCAGCGCCAGGAGCTGGAAGTAGGTCGCCGCGATATCGGCATTGAGCGTCAGCGCCAGCGCCTCGTAGTCGTATTGCGTCGCCTCCAGCCGGGTCCGGCCCGCGGCCGCGTCGGCGCGGTTTCTGCCAAGTAGATCAAGCTCGTAGGATGCCTGAACGTCGCCGCGATAGGTCGTGGTGACGATCGTGCCCATGCCGCCCGGGTTCGAGGTCGAGCGCGTGCGCGACCCGCCCGCCCCGATCGACGGATAGAGGAACGAGGCCGCCGCGCGCGACTGCGCCTCCGCCTGCTCGATCCGCGCAATCCCCGCCTGCAGGTCCGGGCTGGAGCGCTGCGCCTGCCCGATCAGGCCGGAAAGCTCAGCGCTGCCAAAGCCTTGCCACCAATCGGCATTCGGCCAGACGGCGGCGGCATCGGCCGCGGCGTACTGGAACCGGGCCGGCGTCGCGGTGGTCGGCTCGGCATAGTCCGGCACCAGGCTGCAGCCGGCGAGCAAGGCGGCCGTCAGGCCGATGGCGATGGGTTTCAGTGTCATCATTCAGTCCGCCGCCAGCGCCGCCACCGGATCGAGCCGCGCCGCCTTGCGCGCCGGCAGGAAGCCGAAAATCAGCCCCGTCGCGAAGGCGCAGAAGAAAGCGAGAATCACCGGTCCGGGCGAGAACAGCACCGGCTGGCCGAACGTGTCGAACAGCCAGGCCGCCAGCAGGCCGATCAGCACGCCCAGGCCGCCGCCCAGGGC
>JBDZUM010000096.1:0-13759 GCA_040255215.1 Rhodospirillaceae bacterium | reverse complement strand
AGCGTCTCGTCGATGCGCGTCGTGTCGGCGACCTGCACGGTGATGTAGCGCACGTAGCGCTGGCCGAAGAGACGCAGCGATCCCGTGGTGATCGGCGTGAACAGAATGTCGTCCTGATCCTGGCCGAAGGACGATGCGCCCTTCACGCTCATGACGCCGATGATCTGGAACGGGATGTTGTTGACCAGAACGTACTTGCCGATGGGTTCGGGCTCATCCGGCATGATGGCGTCGAGCACGGTCTTGCCGACCACGGCGACGGCGGCGTAGCTGCGCACGTCTTCGGCGGTGAAGAAGGAGCCGCTGGCGACCGGCCAGGCGCGGGCGGTAGGATAGTCGGCGCCGGTGGCATTGGCCTGGGTGACGAAGTCGCGATTGCCGTAGCGCACGGTCACCTGGCCGGGATACTCGGGAACGGCGGCGCGGATATTGGGAAGGCCGGCGATGGCGTCGGCGTCGGCAGCGACGAGCGTGGCGGTGATGCCGCCGGACGAGCGCACATTGGGCGCGCCGGGCCGCACCAGCAGCAGGTCGGGGCCGAGGCGCGAGAGGCGATCGAGCACCGCCTGCTTGGCGCCGTCGCCGATCGCCAGCATCGCCACCACCGAGGCGACGCCGATGATGATGCCCAGCAGGGTCAGCAGCGTGCGCATCAGATTGGCGCGCAGCGAGCGCAGCGCCATCTTGGCGGCTTCGGCGATGTTGGGCAGGCTCATGCCGCGCCCTGCCCGACCGCCGCCCAGCGCCTTGGCGCGCTGCGGCCCGGCCGGCGCGCCGGCGACGGCGGCGTCGGACACGATATGGCCATCGCGGAATTCGACGATGCGCCGTGCATGCTGCGCCACGTCGTGGTCGTGGGTGATCAGCAGCACGGTATGACCCTGCTCGTTGAGCTCGCGCAGCAAGCGCATGACCTCTTCGCCGCTATGGCTGTCGAGCGCGCCGGTCGGCTCGTCGGCGAGAATGATGGCGCCGCCGTTCATCAACGCGCGCGCGATCGAGACGCGCTGCTGCTGGCCGCCGGAAAGCTGGCTCGGCCGATGCTCCAGCCGGTCGCCCAGGCCGAGCGTGGTCAGGATTTCGTTGGCGCGGGCGATGCGCTGGGCATGCGGCACCCCGGCGTAGATCGCCGGCACTTCGACGTTTTCCGCCGCCGTCGCGGTCGGCAGCAGATTGTACTGCTGGAAGATGAAGCCGAAGGCCTCGCGCCGCAGGTCGGCGCGCGCGTCGCTGTCGAGCTCGGCGACTTCGCGGCCGTTGAGGCGATAGGAGCCGCTGGTCGGCCGGTCGAGCAGGCCGATGAGATTCATCAAGGTCGACTTGCCGGAACCGGAAGCGCCCATGATGGCGACGAACTCGCCGGGCTGGATGTCGAGCGAGATGCCGTGCAGCACCTTGGTCGCCACGTCGCCGCGGTGATAGACCTTGACGATGTCGCGCAAGGAGATCAGCGGCACGGTCGATGCCGCCGTCGCGGTCGACGGACGGCCGGCGGAAAGCGGCGCGTTCACAGGCGCGGCATCCTCGGGCGTCCCCCGCCCTGGGCCGGTGACGGCGCGGCGGCGCCCGGCGAGGTCAGAAGCACGCGCTCGCCGGCTGCGAGCCCAGACTTGACCTCGGCTTGGGTCCGGGTGGCGACGCCCAGTTCGACCTGGCGCTGCTCGGTCGATCCGTCGGCCTTCAATACGTCGACGACCTGACGCCGTTCGGCGCCGCGGCCGATGCTGCGCACGGCAGCCATCGGCACCAGCGGCACGTTCTTCGCCGCGCCGACGACGAAGAAGACCTGAGCCGTCATCTGCGGCAGCAGATCGCGATCGGGATTGTCGACGTCGAACAGCGCATCGTAGAGCACGACGTTGTTGACGAGCTGCGGCGTCGGCAGGATCTGGCGCAGCTTGCCGAAGCGGCGCCGGTCGGGATTGCCGAGCGTGGTGAAATAGGCCGTCATGCCGACCTTGAGCTTCGACACGTCGGCTTCCGACACCTGGGTGCGGACCGTCATCGTGTCGAGATCGGCGACCTGCAGGATGATCGGCGCCTGCTGGTTGGCGTTCAGAGTCTGACCCTGGCGGGCGGTGATGCTGACCACCGTGCCGGCCATCGGCGCGTAGATCTTGGTGTAGCTGAGATTGGCGAGATTGCCCTTCAGCGTGGCTTCGGTCTGCTGGATCTGCGCCTGCAGCGCCTCGAGCTGGGCCTCGAGCCCGGCCAATGTCGCCGCCGCCATGTCGTAGGCATCGCGGCTGGTGGCGCGCACGGCGAGCAGATCTTTCTGCCGCTTGAGCTGCTGCTCGGCCAAGGTCTTCTGCGCCTGGCGCTCGTTGACCTGCGCCTTGAGCACCAGAAGCTGCGCCTCGTCGGCGCCGACCCGCGCCTGATAGACGGTGGGATCGATCTCGGCCAGCAGATCGCCCTTCTTCACGTTGTCGCCGAAATCGACGTGGATCTTCTGCAGCTGCCCCGAAACCTGCGTGCCGACATCGACGTAGTTCAGCGGCTGCAGCGAGCCCAGCGCCGAGACCACGTCCTCGATGTCGCCCACCGTTACCGCGATGGCCGTCGGCGCCGCGCGCCGACCGTCGTCGGCGGCAAAAAGGCGCCAGCCGCCGAAGCCGAGCAGCACCAGCCCGACAACGGCCACCGACCAGAATTTCAACGAACGCAATGCCATCGGAACGCGGTTTCCCATTTCTCTAGAACATCATACGCCCGAATCCGAGCAAACATCTCCGCCTTCGCGTCAATGTCCCTACCGTGATTCGGATATTCGCCGGCAGCGCGACGGCGCGCTGCTTATTTCCACCGAATTCGGGTAGAATTCGCCATCCGCATTCCAACGAATGCCTTTCGGGGAGAGGTCCTGGCGCATGCTCGAGATTCTCATCATCGTCTGCGCCCTGGCGGCGCTGATTTGGACGCCGATCGAGGCGAAGAAGGTGCATGGCGGCTGGGTGCGGGCGAAGTTCAAGGGCACGCCGGAAGAGTTCCGCGCCAAATACGTCAAGCAGATGAAGATGCTCACCGTGGTCGGCTTCGTACTCGGAAGCCTCTATATCGTGCTGGCGTTTCTGATCGCCGAGGACGAGGCCAATCTGGCGGTGAAGCTGTTCATCGGCGCGCTGTGGATCGGCGTCGCGACCATGAACCTGATGCTGCGTCGCAAGTACTTCGCGGACGTCGCCAGCGCCTGACGCTTCAATCGACGATGAACAGCTTCGCCCCGGTTCGAGTGGCGGAGCGATGCGGCTCTGCGCCGTCGGCGACCTGATAGGACATGCCCGGCTTCAGGACCAGAACCCGCCCGTCCTCAAGGGTGGTTTCGAGTTCGCCTTCCAGGCACAGCAGGATATGGCCCTTCGAGCACCAGTGGTCGGCGACGTAGCCGGGCGAGTACTCGACCATGCGCACGCGGATCGGGTTGGCGGCGTCGCCGAACTGGCGCGTGCGCCAGATCGCTTCGCCCGGATCGCCGGGATGACGGGTCGGCTCGACGGCGCTCCAGTCGACGGTGCCGAACGGGATGTCAGTGATCTTCATGCGCCCTCCCCGGCGGCGCTCGACGCGCCGACGCTGAGAGTTAAGCGCCGTGTCGGCTAGAACTCAACGTCGAGTTCTTCCAGCTCCTCTGGCTCGGCCTTTGCCGCCTCGATCCACTCGGCCATCGCCGGAAACGCCATGATGGTGTCGCAATAGGCCGAGGAAACCGGGTCGATCTTGACGTCGTAGGTGCGGAAACGGGTGCAGACCGGCGCGTACATGGCGTCGGCCATCGTCGGCGTCGCGCCGAACAGGAACGGTCCGCCGAACAACCCGATGCTCTCGCGCCAGATCTTGGTGACGCGGTCGATATCGGCCTGGGCGCCGGCCCAGACCTTGAAGTTGGGATGATGCGCCTTGAGGTTCATGGGCAGCGCCGAGCGCAGATTGGCGAAGCCCGAATGCATCTCGCCGCAGATCGAGCGGCAGCGCGCCCGCGCCGCCTGTTCCTGCGGCAGCAGGCCGGCGTCGGGGAAGAGTTCGTTGAGATATTCGGCGATGGCCAGCGTGTCCCAGACCAGGATGTCGCCATGGCTGAGGCACGGCACGAGGAAAGACGGCGAGAGCAGCAGCAACTCGGCGCGGGTCGAAGGATCGCTGGAGGAACGCACGTCCTCGGAGAATTCCAGCCCGGCCATCTTGCACAGCAGCCAGCCGCGCAGGGACCACGAGGAATAGTTCTTGCTGCTGATCGTCAGTGTCGCCGCCGTCATGCGCATTTCCCCCATCGAGACTCGCCGGGCCGGCCGGCGCGAGCGGCCGTTCCGTCCCCGTGCTGCAACCCGCCTGCCACTCGCCATCCACAAAATCTCGCATTAAGAATCTCGCAGCGCAGCAAAAAATACACTAGCCTTTTGTCTGGAACGGTCATTTGGAGGCCGATCATCACCAGGGGCAACCGTGTAACAGGTTGATTTGCATGATGTATCTAGCCTACCAGAGCCATGCTGACGCACTTGATCCGCTGCGTATCCTGGCCCGGATAACGGCTTCGGCGCTGCAACAACACGGTCCAGGGATGAAAAAATCCCTATGGACCCGCTCCTTCGCCGCCGCCTGCGACGTGTTCGGCAATTGCGGCCTGACCCATGGCCGACCCTCCTTCGGCATCCCCTTCGTCACCATCGACAACCGCGCGGTGCCGGTCACCGAGGAAGCCGCCTACACCACGCCGTTCGGCACGCTGCTGCACTTCAAGAAGGACATGGACCGGCCGCAGCCCAAGGTGCTGCTGGTGGCGCCGCTTTCCGGCCATTTCGCCACGCTGCTGCGCGGCACGGTGGAGACGCTGCTGGTCGAGCACGACGTCTACATCACCGACTGGCACAATGCGCGGGACGTCAGCCTCAGCCATGGCCGCTTCGGCTTCGACGAGTACATCGAGCACGTCATCAAGTTCCTCGAGGCGCTGGGACCGGGTGCGCACGTCGTCGCCGTGTGCCAGCCCTGCGTGCAGGTGCTGGCGGCGGCCGCGATCATGGCCGAAACCAAGAACCCGGCGCAGCCGCGCAGCATGACGCTGATGGCCGGCCCGATCGACGCCAGCGTCAACCCGACCAAGGTCAACGAGCTGGCCACCGGCCGCTCGATCGAATGGTTCGAGCACATGCTGATCTCGCGCGTGCCGCTGGGCTTCCCCGGCGCCAGGCGGCGGGTCTATCCGGGCTTCCTGCAGCTCACCGCCTTCATGAGCATGAATCTCGACCGCCACATGCGGGCGCAGTTCGACCGTTTCCATGCGCTGGTCAAAGGCGAGCACGCCCGCGCCGAAGCGACCAAGGTCTTCTACGACGAGTATTTCGCCGTGCTCGACATGCCGGCGGAGTTCTATCTGGAGACCGTGAAGAAGGTGTTCCAGGACTACGACCTGGCGCGCGGCGAACTGGAGTGGCGCGGCCAGAAGGTCAATCCGGCCAAGATCCGTCGCACCGCGCTGCTGACGGTCGAGGGCGAGCGCGACGACATCTGCTCAGTCGGCCAGACCGTGGCGGCGCAGGATTTGTGCACCGGCCTGCGCCCCTACATGAAGCGTCACCATCTGCAGGCCGGCGTCGGCCATTACGGCGTGTTCGCGGGCAAGCGCTGGCGCAACGAGATCTACCCGCTGGTACGCAACCACATCCTCGCCGCCGAATAGGCGGCGCCGCTCTAGCCGACGGCCGATTTCTCCGGCACCGACAGGCCCAGCGTGTCGCGCAAGGTGGTGCCGGGATACTCTTTCCGGAAGATGCCGCGGCGCTGCAGCTCGGGCACCACCAGGCGAACGAAATCCTCGTAGGCGCCAGGCATATGGGTGGCGCCCAACACGAAGCCGTCGCAGGCGCCGCCGTTGAACCACTCCTCCATCTGGTCCGCCACCGATTGCGGCGTGCCGACGAAGGTCGGCACCTCGCGGATCGTGCCGCGCCCGGAATACTTGACGAAATCGCGCGTCGTCGGGTTGGGCTTGCCGGAGAGGTTGACCACGCGGTCGCGGATCGCCTGCAGGCCGGAGATCGACTTCAGCTCCTCCTCGGTGAAGGGCTCGTCCATCGGCTTGCTGGCGAAATCGAAATTCAGCACTTCCGACAGCAGCGCCAGCGAATCCATCGGGTGCGCCAGATTGTCGATCAGCGCCGCCTTGTCCTCGGCGATGGTCTTGGTCTCGCCCGGGACGGCGTAGATTAGCGGCGCCAGCTTGACCTTGTCGGGATCGCGGCCCGCCGCCTTCACCTGCTGCTTGAAGTCGGCATAGGTCTTCTTGCCGAGCTCCAGATTGGCGAAGATGACGAAGATCAGCTCGCCCCAGCGCGCGGCGAAGGTCTTGCCGCGACCGCTCTGGCCGGCCTGCAGCAGCACCGGATGGCCCTGCGGCGAGCGCGGCACGGTGAAGGGACCGCGCGAGCGGAAGAATTTCCCCTTGTGGTCGAGACGGTGGACCTTGGCCGGGTCGGCGAACACGCCGCCCTCG
Organism: Rhodospirillaceae bacterium; assembly: GCA_040255215.1. Taxonomy (GTDB): domain Bacteria; phylum Pseudomonadota; class Alphaproteobacteria; order Reyranellales; family JAQSWP01; genus JAQSWP01. Next base: position 7,269 of record JBDZUM010000096.1, on the reverse strand, counting down.
CGGTCGAGCTTGATCGCGTCCTTCTCCCAGGTGTTCCAGTGGCCCAGCACGACTTCCATGAATTCGTCGGCGCGGTCGTAGCGCAGATCGTGGCCGAGATGCTCGGTCTGGCTGAAATTCAGGGCCTCGGAGTTGTTCAGCGAGGTCACGACGTTCCAGGCGGCGCGGCCGCCGGTCATCAGGTCGAGCGTGGCGAAGACGCGCGCGACGTGGAACGGCTCGTAGTAGGTCGTCGAATAGGTGCCGCCGATGCCGAGACGGCTGGTCGCCAGCCCCATGGCGGTCATGATGGAGACCAGGTCCATCTTGACGACGCGAATGCCGTGGCGCACCGCCTCCTGATAATCGTCGCCGTAGCGGTCGGGCAGCGCCAGCCGGTCGTCGAAGAAGCACATGTCGAACTTGCCTTCTTCCAGCGTACGCGCGATCCGCTGGTAGTATTGTGGCGTCATGAAGTCGGGCATGGTCTGCGGGTGGCGCCACGACGCCGAATAGTTCGAGCAGTTCTGCGCCTGCATGAACGCCACCAGCGACATCTGCCTCTTGCTGTCAGCCATCTTCTTCTCTCTTCCTTCCCTGCCGTCCGCGGACGGCCTCCATTCAAACGATGCGCCTTGCCTTGAGATCGGCCAGGCGTTCGGCCGTCAGGCCAAGCAGTTCGCGATAGACGGCATCGCTGTCCTCGCCATGGGCGCGGCCGGCGTGCCGGATTTCGCCCGGCGTCCGCGACAGGCGGGGCAGCACCGACGCCAGCACGAGGTCGCCGGCGTCGGCGTGCGGCACGGTGGTCATGCTGCCGCGCGCCGCAAAATGCGGATCGGCGAATATGTCGGCGATGCTGTTGACCGGGCCGCAGGGTATGTCCTTGTCGAGGCAGATCGCCATCAGCTCGTCGCGGGTCCTGGCGCCGATCCAGTCGGCGACGATGCCATTGATGAAGCCGCGCGCTTTCACGCGCGACTGCATGGTCTCGTAGGTGCCCGGCTCGAGCAAATCGGCGCGATCCATGGCGCGGGCCAGGCGGGCGAAGATCTTGTCCGACGAGCAGGCCAGCGCCACCCAGTTGCCGTCGGCGCATTGATAGTGGCTGTGCGGCACGATGGTAGCGGTGTCGGGACCCATGCGCTCGCGCACCACGCCGTACTTGGCATAGGCCGGCACCAGCTCGTCGAGCATGCGAAAGGTCGATTCGTAGAGCGCAGCATCGATGAACTGGCCTTCGCCGGTGGCATCGCGATGCCGCAGCGCCATCAGAGCGCCGACCACGCCGTAGAGGCCGGTGATGTAGTCGCCGAGCGAGGTCGAGCCGGGAATGACCGGCGGCCCGCCGGGTTCGCCGGCCAGGTAGGTCAGGCCGCTGAAGGCATGGGCGATGCGGGCGAAGCCAGGCCGGTCCTTGTACGGGCCCTCCTGGCCGTAGGCGGTGATGCGCACCATGACGAGATCGGGCTTCAGCGCCGACAGATCGCGCCAGCCCAGGCCCCAGCGCTCCATGGTGCCGGGACGGAAATTCTCGACCACGACGTCGGACTTAAGCACCAGCTCCTTGAACAGGGCCGCGCCGTCGGGCTGGCCGAGATCCAGCGTAATCGTGCGCTTGTTGCGCGCCTCGCTGAGCCAGGTCAGGCAGTCGCCGCTTTCGGTCAGCGGCCCCAGATCGCGCAGCGGATCGCGATGCTGGGGATGCTCGATCTTGATGACGTCGGCGCCGAACTCGGCGAACACCGCGGCGCAGAACGGGCCGGCGATGAAGGTCGCCGCATCGAGCACGCGCAAGCCTTTCATCGGCGGATCGGCCCTGCCCTCGCTCATGGCATTCTCCTCAGCGCCGCCGCGCCTCGACCAGCGCCTGGCGTTCGAGCATGGCGTCGGCCAGCTTGATGTGCGCCAGGTCGACAAGGCGGTCGTCGATCTGGATGGCGCCGGCGCCGCCGGACGCGGCCATCGCCTGCTTGATGCGCTGCGCCCAGGCGAGATCGCGCGCGTCGGGCGCGTAGACCTCGTTGGCCAGTTCGACCTGCGAGGGATGGATCGCCCATTTGCCCTCGAAACCCAGAGCGGCGGCGCGTTCCGCCGCGGCGCGAAAACCGTCTGCATTGCCGAAATCGACGTAGGGCCCGTCGATCGGGCGCAGGCCGAAGGCGCGGCAGGTGGTGGCGATGCGCGCCAATGCGAAATGCCAGGGATCGTTCCAGTGCAGTTCGCGCTCGCCGGCCTCGTTGACGCCGTACATGCGATAGCGCGGATTGGATTCGCCGGTGAACGGATCGCGCGCGCGCATGCTGACGGTGAAGTCGCCGACCCCGAAGATCATCGCTTCCAACCGCTCGGAGCTGCGAGCGATCTCCTCGACGTTGGCGAGGCCTGCGGCGGTCTCGATCAGCACCTCGATGCCGATCGGATTGCGCCGGCCGATTGTCGCCTCGATGCCGTTGAGCAGCTGCTCGACAACGTAGACGTCGGCGCCGATGTTGCATTTTGGCAGCAGCACCATGTCCAGGCGCGGGCAGCGTTCGGCGATGGCGACGATGTCGCGATACGCCCATTGGGTGTCGAGCGCGTTGACCCGCACCGCCATGATCTTGTCGCCCCAGTCGATCTCGTTGAGCGCGGCCACCGCGTTCTCGCGCGCCTTGTCCTTGAGCTCGGGCACGACCGCGTCCTCGAGATCGAGGAACACCGCATCAGCCGGTCCGCGCGCCGCCTTCTCGAAGAACTTCTCCGAACTGGCGGGCACGGCCAGCTCCGAACGCTGCAGGCGCGGACGACGCAATTCTCTGGGGCGGGCGAACACCGGCGACAATCTCCCTGGCGACCTCGTGGTGGGGCTTGCGCCCATTCAAGCCACAGGCGTTTGATCAAGCAACCGAAAAGATGCTATTCATAATTCCATGGATCGTATCAATATCGGACCCGACGAGCTGGAGACCTTCATCGCCGTCTCGCAGCTCGGCAGCTTCCGCCGGGCGGCGGAAAAGCTCGGCATCTCGCAGCCCTCCGTGACCAGCCGGGTGCAGCGGCTGGAGAGCGTGCTGGGGGTCAAGCTCCTCAATCGCACCACGCGCCACGTCACCACGACGGAGGCCGGCGAACGACTGCGGCTGCGCGCCGAGCATACGGTAACCGAGTTGCGCTCGCTGGTGCAGGAATTCCGCGACGAGGCGACCTTGCGGCGCGGACGGGTGGCGATCGCCTCCTCGCCCACCATCGCCGCCTCGGTGCTGCCGCCCATCATCAGGCAATTCTCCCGCGCCAATCCGGGCGTCACCCTGACCCTGGCCGACGAGTTCGGCGGCACAGCCCTGCGGGCGATTTCCAACGCCACGGCCGACCTGGCGCTGATCCCCTATGCCGGCAACAGCACCGAGTTCGAGTTCGAACACCTGTTCGACGACGAATTCCTGGTGGTGGCGCCGCGCGATCACCCCATCGCGCGCAAGGGCGTCACCGACTTCGCCGAGATCGGCCGCTATCCGCTGCTGACCCTGCCGCGCGAATCGGCGGTCTGGTACACGATCCGCGACGAGTTCGAGCGCCACGGGCTGAAGTTCGAGCCGGCGTTCCAGGCTTACAACCTGTCGACCCTGGTCGGGCTGGTCGAGGCCGGGCTGGGCCTGACCCTGCTGCCGCAGATCATCGTGCCGCGGCTCAATCTCAACGCCGTCAGCACAGTCAGGATCAAGGGCGGCACGGTGCGCCGGCATATCGGCATCGTCACCCTGCGCGGCCGGGCGATCGCGCCGGCGGTCGCCGCCTTCGCCCGCGCCCTGCGGGCCTTGCGCGACGAGAAGCTACCGCGGCAGGCGCAGATCGCGGCGCAATAGACGAAGGCGCCGTTTTCGCTTGCGCCTGCGGACGCGCTGTCGGACCATTTTCGATCCAGGGAGAACGCCATGAACAAACCCGCCATCGTCGCCAGCCGCCGCATCCGCGATCAAGTCAGCGAGGCCGAATGGCGCACCCGCGTCGATCTCGCCGCCTGCTACCGGCTGGTGGCCCGCTACGGCATGACCGACCTGATCTACAACCACATCACCGCCCGCGTGCCGGGCGGCGAAGAGCATCTGCTGATCAACGCCTACGGTCTGCTCTACACCGAGATCACCGCCTCGAACCTGCACAAGATCGATCTCGAGGGGAACATGGTGCTGCCGGCCGACATCGAGTACGGCATCAACCAGGCGGGCTACGTGATCCACGGCGCCATCCACGAGGCGCGGCCGGACGTCACCTGCGTCATCCACACCCACACGCGGGCCGGCATGGCGGTGTCGGCGATGAAATGCGGCCTGCTGCCGCTGACCCAGACCTCGATGCGGTTCTACGAGAGCATCGGCTATCACGACTACGAAAGCGTCGCGATCGACAAGGACGAGCGCCCGCGCCTGGTGGCCGATCTCGGCAATCACGACGCGCTGATGCTGCGCAATCACGGCCTGCTGACCTGCGGCCGGACGATCGCCGAAACCTTCAACCTGATGTACTGGCTGGAAATGGCCTGCAAGGCGCAGGTCGACGCCATGTCCGCCCGCACCGAGCTGACGATGCCGAGCCACGAGATCGGCATGAAGACCGCCAATCTCTACGCGCCGGGCACCCGTCGCGTGTTCGGCGAACTGGAATGGGGCGCCATGCTGCGCCAGCTCGACCGCGAAGATCCGTCCTATCGGGACTGACCGCAGGAGACTCGCCGCAGCATGACCTGAACCGGCCGCAGAGCCGGAAGCGTTGAGTTAAGGAGGAAACATGCAATCCGCTTTCGTCGTCGAACCGATGCCCGAAGCGCCGCAGACCGGCGACCGTCGCATCCCGCCGCGCGATCACGTCGTGACGCGGGCGCTGTTCGATCGCTGGCAGCGGAGCTGTCCGGAAAAGGTCTATGCCAAATTCGCCGATAACGGCGAGGAATGGACCTACGCGCAGTTTCACGAAAAGACCGTGCAGATGGCCATCGGCCTGCAGGCGCTGGGCGTGCGCCAGGGCGAGCACGTTCTGGTATGGCTGCCCAACGACCGGATCAACCTGCTGACGCTCTTCGCGCTCAACTACATCGGCGCGGTCTATGTCTGCATCAATACCGCCTATCGCGGCGGGCTGCTGGCGCATGTGGTGGAGAATTCCGACGCGCGGCTGGCGATCGTGCATGCCGATCTGATGCCGCGCCTGGCCGAGATCCCGTTGGCGCGACTGCAGCAGGCCGTGGTGGTCGGAGGCACCGCCTCCTGCCCCGGCCTGACCTGCCACCGCTATGAGGACGCCCTGCTGCCCAGGACCGGCCGGCTCAAGGCACCCGAGCGGACCATCGAGCCGTGGGACCCGATGGCGATCATCTACACCTCAGGCACCACCGGGCCGTCCAAGGGCGTGCTGGCGTCCTACCTGCACATCTATTCCAACATGGGACCGGAGACCTGGCATTTCGTCGATGGCGACGATCGTTTCATGATCAACATGCCGATGTTTCATATCGGCGGCTCCGGCATCGTCTATGCGATGTTCGCGCGCGGCGGTTCGATCGCCTTCACCGAACGCTTCGACACCAAGTCCTTCCTGCCCGACGTGCGGGCCACCGGCAGCACCGTGGTGTTCCTGCTGGGCGCCATGGCGGGCTTCCTCGACAAGCTCGAAGCCAAGCCCGACGACGCCGACAATCCCCTCACCCGCGCCTTCATGGTGCCGCTGGCCGGCGACATCGCCGCCTTCTCGAAGCGATACGGGCTCGACGTCTACACGATCTTCAACATGACCGAGATCTCGACGCCGATCATTTCCGACGCCAATCCGCTGAAGCGCGGCACCTGCGGATTGAAGCGCGAGGGCGTCGACGTCCGGCTGATCGACGACAACGATTGCGAAGTGCCGATCGGCGAGATCGGCGAGATGATGGTGCGCACCGACCGGCCCTGGGGCATGAACAGCGGCTACTACAAGAATCCGGAAGCGACGGCACGGGCGTGGCGCAACGGCTGGTTCCACACCGGCGACGCCTTCCGCCGCGACGAGGACGGATACTTCTATTTCGTCGACCGCATCAAGGACGCCATACGCCGGCGCGGCGAGAACATCTCCTCGTTCGAAGTCGAAGCCGAGGTCACCGCCCATCCCGACGTGCGCGAATGCGCGGCCATCGGGGTTCCCAACGAAATCAGCGAGGACGACGTTCTGGCGGTCGTGGCGCCGGTCGAGGGCCGCACCATCGATCCGGTGGCGCTGATCGAGTTCCTGCGCCAGCGCATGGCGCATTTCATGGTCCCGCGCTACGTGCGCGTGGTCGACGAACTGCCGAAAACGCCGACCGCGAAAGTGCAGAAGGCCGAATTGCGCAAGCAGGGCGTCACCGCCGATACCTGGGATCGCGAGAAGGCCGGCATCAAGCTCAAGATCGACCGGTTCACCGGCGGCGGCCGGGCAGCGGAGTAGCGCGACGGCCGGACTCTCACTCGTCGTCGGGGATCGCGCGCAGCAGATTGTCGGTCATCGTCATGGTGAAGACCGGACCGTGATCCGGCGGCGTCTCGGCGATGGCGTCGACGAAGGCGGCGCGGGTTTCGGGATCGTCATACGCCATCTTCGCGTCGAAGGCGCGCCGCCAGGTCGGTTCGTCGGGCCATTGGGCATAGGCGACGAAACGGCCATCGGTGTTGCGATGCAGGCGCGAGCCAAGCCCGCCGTAAATGCGCCCGATATGCTCGGTGCCGCGTCGCCAGGCGGCGCGGAACTGCTCTTCCTTGCCGGGGTGAACGCGCCACCAATATACCGCGACGAACATTCGTCCCTCCTGCCGGTTTCCGCCCTGCCCGACCATTGCGCGCATGACTGTAGCGCGCAAGGCCGGGCGCCCGGTCACTTGCCGAAGAACAGCGCGGGCAACAGCAGCGAAATCGTCGGGAACAGCACCAGGACGGCGAGGCGAACGATATCGGCGCCGATGAAGGGCAATACGCCGCGGAAGATGCGCGATGCCGGCACGTCGGGCAGCATGGCGTTCAGCACGAAGACGTTGAGCCCGATCGGCGGCGTGATGAGACCGATCTCGACCACCACGACGACGAGGATGCCGAACCAGACCGGGTCGTAGCCGAAGGCCATGATGATGGGGAAGAACACCGGTACGGTCAGCAGGATCATCGCCAGCGAATCGAGGATCGCGCCCAGCACCAGATAGACGAGCATCATCAGCGCCAGCACCGCCAGCGGCGGGAAACCGGCGCCGTTGACGATCTCGACCAGTCCCTCGGGCATGCCGGAGAAGCTGACGAACTCGGCGAA
>JBDZUM010000095.1:0-16650 GCA_040255215.1 Rhodospirillaceae bacterium | reverse complement strand
CGATGAAGGCCTCGATGTCGGGATGGTCGCAGCGCAGGGTCGCCATCATGGCGCCGCGGCGCGAACCCGCGCTCATGATGGTGCGGCACATCGCGTCCCACACGTCCATGAAGGACAGCGGGCCCGAGGCGTCCGCGCCGACGCCCTTCACCGGCGCGCCCTTGGGCCGCAGGGTCGAGAAATCGTGCCCGATGCCGCCGCCCTGCTGCATGGTCAGCGCGGCTTCCTTCAGGTTCTCGAAAATGCCGGTCATGTCGTCGGGCACGTCGCCCATGACGAAGCAGTTGAACAGCGTCACCTGCCGTCCGGTGCCGGCGCCGGCCAGGATGCGGCCAGCCGGCAGGAAGCGGAAATCGGCCAGGGCCTCGTAGAATCTGCCTTCCCAGGCGGCCGGGTCCTTCTCCGGCTGCGCCAGCGCGCGCGCCACCCGCCGCCAGGTGTCGTCCACCGTGCGGTCGATGGCAGCGCCGTTACCGCCCTTGAGGCGGTACTTCATGTCCCAGATCTGCTGCGAGATCGGCGACAACGGCTGCGAAGCCGGCATATCGCTCATAAGAAGAAGCTAGGCCCGCCCCAGTCGCAGGTCAAGAAAAGTTCCGTTTTTGTTCTGTTACGTTGCGACGGGGCGGTCGTGGCGTCTCAACAATCCCCAGAATTTCCCGGGCTTTTCCCCAGGAAACCAACACGCCCGGTCGGCTTATCCAGCCACCGCCTGTGGATCATTTTCCGGCAGCCCCCTCGCGCGCTTTGGCGACCAGCCGCGCCGTCGCCGTTTCCAGCCGCTCGCGCAGCAGCGTCATGAATTCGTCCCGCTTCAAGCCCGGTGGGATCGGCTCGAGGAATTCGACGGTAATGGTGCCGGGCCATTTGATGAAGGTGCGACGCCCCCAGAACACCCCGGAATTGAGGGCCACGGGCACCACCGGCAGGTTCAGGTGGCTGTAGAGGGCGGCGATGCCCGGATGATAGGGCGCGCTGGCGCCGACGGCTGTGCGCGTGCCCTCCGGGAAGATCAGGATGCGGGCGGCATGGCGCTCGGCCCTGTCCCGCGCCTGCCGCAGCATGCCGCGCAACGCCTTGGGGCCGGCCTGACGGTCGATCGAGATCGAGCCGGCGCGTAGCAGGTACCAGCCGAACAGCGGTATCCAGGTCAGCTCGCGCTTGAGCACCGCCACGCGCCGCTCGACCAGCGTGTAGAGCGCCATGGTCTCCCAGGTCGACTGGTGCTTGGGCGCCACGATGCAGGCGCCCTCCGGCAGGTTCTCGCGTCCCTTGACGCGATAGCCGAGGCCGCAAATGGCACGCAGCAGGATGAGGATGTTCGACGACCAGATCACGCCGGCCGCCTGCGCCCAGCGCATCGGCCCCAGCAACAGCGGCAGCAGCACAATGCAGTCGAACGCAGAGGCGACGTACATGGCGACGTTGAAGATCGCCGATCGGATCGCCTGCAGCCAGGCCGCCGGCCGGGTTCGGGAGGACGTCATTGCTGTGCCTGCTCCAGGCTGGTCAGCAGCCAGGCCATGAGGAACTTGTGGTATTCGCCGATCAGCAGACCGGCCGTGCCGGGGAAACGCCACCACGCGTCCTGCTTGACCGCCGGCGGGAAGACCGGGTGCGGCACCAGCTCGATGCCCGGCGCGGCGGCCTCGAACTCGATCAGGCTGCGCGGCATGTGGTAGGCGCTGGTCACCAGCCGGATCGAGCGCACGCCCTCCTGCCGCGCCCAAACGGCGCTCTCGTGGGCATTGCCAGGTGTGTCGGCGGCGATATGGCCGAGGGTGATGCAGCACGGCGTGCTGTCGGCCTGATCGTCGATCGACTGCAGCAATTGCGTCAGATCGACGCCCGAGGGCACGCCCGAGACGAACAGCCGCGGCGCCAGACCGGCGCGCAGCAAGCGCAATCCCTCGGCCAGGCGCAAACTGCCGCCGGTCAGCACGACAACCGCGTCGGTGCGCCGATCCGGCTGCTGCACGCGATCGGGCAGCAGATCGACGAACCACACCAGCCCGCCGAGCCAAAGCGCCAGCACAATGCCGGCAAGGAAGGCCAGGCGAACGAGATTGCGCAGCAGCCGGCGCATCAGCCCGCCTCTCCCAGCAGGCGCGCCACCGCTTCGGCCAGATCGGTGCGGACGGCCACCGGCAGCACTTCGTGCGCGATGCCGGCGGCCTGGGTTGCAGCGCCCTTACCGGTGCGCACCAGCACGCGCGCACAGCCCGCCGTCGTCGCCGCCTGCAGATCGCTGGCAGCGTCGCCGATCATCACCGCTTCCGCAGGCGTCAGCGAAAATCGCCGCAACGCCTCGCGCAGCATGCCGGCGCCGGGCTTGCGCCGGTCGCTGGCCGCCCAAGGCGGATCGGTGCAGACCAGTTCCACATCGAGCCGGGCCCGCTCGCGCGCCAGCGCCTCGCGCAGCCTGTACTGGATGCGCTCCAGCATTTCGGCGGCGATCACCCCGCGGCCGACCACGGACTGGTTGCTGACCAGCGCCACCTTGATGCCGGCCGCGTTCAGCCGCGCCACGGCGGCGGCAGCGCGGGGCAGCATGACGAGCTCGACGGGCGTCTTGACCGAATCGGGCCGGTCGACGTTGAGCACGCCGTCGCGATCGAGCATGACCAGCTGCGGCGTCACGGCAGGCGCTCCAGCATGCGCATCACCGTCCGCCAGGCCGTGTAGACGGCGATCGCCGCGGTCACCAGCGGCACCAGCAGCAGCAGCGCCCACTGCCAGGGCCGCAAGGCGATCTCCGGGCCCAGCCAGCCGCCGAAATCCCCGCCGGCCCATTCTCCGCCCAGCTGCGTCACCAGCACCAGCGCCAGCAGCGCCGGCACGATGCCGATCAGCCCGCCGCGCAGGCCAAGGCGCAGCGCCTGCATGGCGAACTGCCGAGCGATGTAACGGTCGGTGGCGCCCATCAGATGCAACACCTCGACGATCCGCTGATGCACCATCAGACCGGTGCGCGTGGCGAACACCACCGTGCCGAAGGCCGCCAGCCCGTTCAGCAGCACCACCCCGATCGCCACGATCTGCGCCCAGCGCACGCGGCCGATCAGCTCGTCGAGCCACAGGCGATGGCTGTCGACCGAGATCTCCGGCGAAATGGCCTGCAATTGCGCCGTCATCGCCGCCAGGTCGACGTTGTCGGGATCGGCCAGCCGCACGTCGACCAGCGCCGGCAAAGGCAGGGCGTCGAGCCCGCCCGCGCCACCCAGCCAGGGCTCGAGCAAAGCCCGCACCTTTTCCTCCGGCACCTGCTCGGCGCCGGCCACTCCGGGCGTCGCCCGCACCACCTGCAGCACGGCGGCCAGACGGCGTTCGCCGGCCGCGACGTCGCCGCCGGCTGGCGGCGGCACCTGCACGCTGACGGCGCTGGACAGGCCGCGATTCCAGCTCGACACCGCCTCGTCGACGACCAGAGCCGCCGCCAGCGCCAAAGCCGCCAGAAACACGATGAAGGCCACGATCCACGGCAGGAAGCGCGAAGTCTCGTCGCGTTCGAGCGGCAGATCGCGCGACAGGCGCCAGGGCCACCACGACAGCAGGCGCATGATCAGGCCACCGTTCGCGTCTTGCTGAGGCGGAGCTGGCCGTTGCTCAGCATCAGCACCGGATGTTCGAACTGGCGCACCAGCGACTTGCTGTGGGTGGCGATGACGATGGTCGTGCCCAGGCGGTTAAGCGCCTCGAACAGATACAGCAGACGCACGGCGAGATTTTCGTCGAGATTGCCGGTCGGCTCGTCGGCCAGCAGCAGGCGCGGGCGGGTGATGACGGCGCGGGCGATCGCCACGCGCTGCTGCTCGCCGCCCGAGAGGGTCGTGGGTCGCGCCTGCAGCTTCTCCGACAGCCCGACCCAGTTCAGCAGCTCGCCCACCTCATCCTGCACCCGTTTCGCAGGCGCTCCCGCCAGTCGCAACGGCAGGGCGACATTGTCGAAAACGCTGAGATGGTCGAGCAACCGAAACTCCTGGAAGACCACGCCGATATTGCGGCGAAGTGCCGGCATGGCCTCGCGCGGCTGGCTCGCCATGTCGTTGCCGAACAGGCTGATCAGGCCGCGGGTCGGCCGCAAGGCCAGGTACATCAGCTTGAGCAGGCTGGTCTTGCCCGCGCCGGTCGGCCCGGACAGGAAATGGAACGAGCCGCGCTGCAGCGCGAACGTGACGTCGCGCAGCACTTCCGCACCCAGGCCGTAGCGCAAGCCGACATTCTCGAAACGGACGATGGCCGGGGTCATGCTCCTCTCGCCGGGCCGCACCTTGGCATGGGGCTTGCCTCCGGCATAGCGGCGGCCCGCACGGCTCGCGGCTCCGGCGCCCTGGGGGCGTTACCCTTGTGTTGCCATCGGTAAAGACTTAAACTCTTGGAAACAATAGAATTCTTCGGGGTCCCTCCGGCATGATCGTCAATTGCCCCAATTGCTCGGCCAAATTCATGGTCGATGCGTCAGCCTTGGGGCCGACCGGACGGCAGGTCCGTTGCGGACGTTGCAAGGAATCCTGGTTCCAGGGACCGGCGGAACCCGACGCCATCCGCCTCGAACAGACCGTCCCGGAATTCATCATCCGCCCGCGCACGCCCGGCTCCAACCTGCCGGCGATCAAGCCGCCGCCGCGCCGCAGCCTGCGCACCTTCGGCTGGCTGCTGCTGGTCCTGCTGCTGATCGCCGCGTTGGCCGTCGCCTGGTACAACCGCGATACGCTGGTCAAGCGCATCGACGGGCTGGACGCGCTGATCGGCGGCGTGTTCGGACCCGACGCGCTCGGCACCGGCGCGGTGCTGGAGATTCCCCGCGATCGCATCGAGTTCAGCCGCGACGGCACGGCGCTGATCGTCAAGGGCGTGATCGTCAACGCCAGCGCCAGCGAACGCGAGGTGCCGCCGCTCGAGCTGGTGCTGGGCGCCGCCAATGGGGAGACCGTCGGCACGCACGGTTTCGCCGCCAAGGCTGCGCGCATCCCGGCCAACGGATCGGTCGAGTACGAGACCAGGGTCGAGAACGTGCCGCCGGCTGCCGAAACCATGACGGTCCGCTTCGTGAAGAAGCCCTAGGCGGCGGCATTGGCCCGGATCGAAGTACGCTATTCGGCAGCCGAGATCGCCGCCCGCGTCGATACGCTGGCGACCGACATCGCCGGCAAGCTGCCAACCGATGTTCTGATCGTCGCGGTGCTCAAGGGCAGTTTCGTCTTCACGGCGGACCTGATCCGCGCCCTGAGCCGGCACGGCGTCGACTGGCCGATGGATTTCGTCACCCTGTCGAGCTACGGAGCGGCGACCGAGTCGTCAGGCAACGTGCGCCTGACGCGCGACATCAGCGAGGACGTCGCCGGCCGGGCGGTGCTGCTGATCGACGACATCTTGGAATCGGGCCGTACGCTGGCCTTCGCGCGCGATCTCTTCCTCGAACGCGGCGCCAGCAAGGTCTGGCTGTGCACGCTGCTGGACAAGCCCATGCGGCGGGTGGCGGCAATCGAGGCCGATTTTACCGGCTTTCGCATCGGCGACGAATTCGTCGTCGGCTACGGGCTCGATCATGCCCATTACCATCGCGGCCTGCCCTATATCGGCGTGAAACTCGACTGAGGCCGCGACCGGGCGTTCGGCGATCTAGAACTGCCTCAGCAGGCGCTCGATGTAATCCAGCTCGAACTTGGGCCGATCGCCCTCGCCGGCGCGCCGGCGCAGTTCCTCGAGGATTTCCCGCGACCGCTGGCGGGCAGGCTGGTCGGGAATGGTCACGCCGCGATCGTCGACGGCCCGGCCGTAATTGCCCTCGCGCCCAAGCGGATCGCGCTGCGGGTTCTGCGGATCCTGAGCCAGAGGGCCTTCTTGTGCGCCCGATCCCTCGCCTTGCATCTGCTGGGCGAAATCCTGCATTCCCTGCTGCAGGGCATCCAGCGCCTGGCGCTGCGCCCGCTCGGCCGAATTGAGATCGCCCTGGCCCAGCCCGCGCTCGGCATCGCGCATGAAGCGTTCGGCATTGCCCAGCGAATCGGGAATCGATCCCATCATGTCGTTGAACCGGCCCATCATGTCGCCGAGCTGGCGGCGCAACGCCTCCTGGCGCTGGCGGCTGCCCTCCATGCCTTCGCCGTCGCCCGGCCCCATGCCCTGGCCCGGCTGCTGGCCGCGCTGACCCTGCTGGCCTTGCTGTCCCTGCTGCCCTTGCTGGCCCTGTTGACCGCGTTGCCCCTGCTGACCGCGCTGGCCACGCTGGCCCTGTTGCTGGCGCTGGGTTTCGCCGAGCAGGTTGTGCTGCTCGCGCGTCAGCCGGTCCATCTCGTTCATCATCTGCTGGCCCTGCTGGTTGCGCTGCTGGCGCTGGGCCCGGTCCGACTTCATCGGCCGCATGTTCTCCAGCATGTTGCGCAACTCCGACAGCATCTGGCGCGCCGCGTCGCGATTGCCCGACTGCGCCAGTTCGCGGGCGCGGTCGATCATCCGCTGCAGGTCTTCGCTGGTGATCACCCGGTCCTCGTCGCCGGGTTCGACCATCTCCTCGCCCTCGCGCGCCATCTGCTCGGCAAGCTCGCGCATGTAGTTGTTGAGCGCCTGCTTCAGCTCCTCGATCAGGCGCTCGATTTCCTCGTCGCGCGCGTTCTTGTCGATGGCGTCCTGCAGCGCGTCCTGGGCGCGGCGCAGCTCGCGCTCGGCGAGCGACAGATTGCCGTCCTCCAGCCGCAGCGCCGTTTCCCACAGAAGCTTCTGGACCTCGCCGATGCTGGCGAAGCTGGGATCGAGGATCAGCCGGTTGGCCGCCATGCGCAGCGCCAGGTAGACGACGGTGTCGCCGCTGTAGAGCTGCGGCTGACCGCCGAGCCGCGCCAGGCCCTCGGCGACCTGCGCGCGGTCGTCGGGATTGCGGGTCAGCGCCTTGCGCAGAAGGATCAGCGCCTGCGCCACCGGGTTGCGGAACTGGCGCTCGGGCAGCACGAAGGACACGCGCGTCGACCGGCCCTCCTGATCGGCGCCGTCGAGCGCCACCAGGGTCACGTAGACCGGCAGGCCGGCCCAGGGATGCGGCGTCAGGTCGTGATACGAAGTCTCGTCGAGCCGCTTGTTGGAATTGGCCGGCAGCGGCAGATCGAGCAGCAGCTTCTCCGCCATGCCCGGCGCGTCGGGATCGAAGGGAATCCCCTCGATCGGCGCCCGCCGCAATTCGGCCGTCAGCTTGACGACGCCGTAGTCGTCGCCGGCCAGGTAATCGAGCCGCAGCAGGTTGCGCGACGTCGCCTCGGGATCCTTCGACAGCTCGACCGTCGGCACGTAATCCGGCACGACCACGAGCGGCCAGCCGGCCAGTTCGCTGCCGCGGCGCTCGATGGTCAGCCGCGCGCCCTTGCGCACTTCGGCCGTGGCCGTGAACTTCTCGCGCTCGACGGTGGTGAACTCGGTCTCGCTGTCGCCGAACTTGAGCACCGGCGCGCGCGTACCACCCTGCACGATGGCCGTGATCTTGCTGCCGACCGGCACCCGCACCTCTTTCTCGGCGGGATCGATCAAACGCGGCGCCAGGCGGGTATAGGCCGGCGGGTTCATCCAGATCTCGAACCCGACGGGCGGCGGCGGGGCGAAATGCGGCGTCAGCGCCGACCGCAGCAGGTCGGGCCGCCAGCCGCCGGCAGCGACGAGCGCCACCACCACGGCCAGGATCGGAACGACGCGCAGGGCGAGCGGATCGCGATTGGGAAGACCGGGGCTCGGCAGCGCGTTGCGCAGCTCGCGCAGCCGCGCGGCCATGCGCTCCTGATGCGCGCGCCAAAGGGCTGCCGTCGCGGGATCCTCGCTGCCGCCGGACAGCCGGTCGTCGAGCGCGACCAGCGGCCGGTGCGGCAGATTGCTGTCGCGCTCCAGTCGCCGCTGGACCGCGGCGGCATCGGGCAGCCTGAAGCTACGGAACTGCCAGAACGCGACGCCGACAAAGGCCAGGGCGAAACCGGCAAGCGCCGCGATATGCAGCCAGCCCGGCAGGACGGAGAAAATCTCGGCATAGGCGGCGGTGAAGAACGCGGCGAGGATGGCGAGCGGCCAGACCAGCCGCGGCCACAGCCCTTCCCACAGCAGCGCCAGCCGCGACAGGGCCAGCCTGCGGCGCAGGAAGGATTGTGGATTTCGCAATCGACCCGTCGTCGCCATGCGTCCTCGAATTCTGCTCGACGCTGGCGGATTTGCGACGCTATCGCCTCAACTCAGCCAGGGCGGAAGCTTGTCCGCCGCCAGTAACTCTTCGAGCGTCTGCCGCGGCCGGATCACTGCGTAACGCTCGCCATCGACCATGACCTCCGGCACCAGCGGCCGCGTGTTGTAGGTCGACGACATGACCGCGCCATAAGCACCCGCCGACTCTAGCACGATCCTGTCGCCGGACGCGAGCGGCGGCAGTTCACGAGCCTGTGCGAGATAGTCGCCGGACTCGCAGATCGGCCCGACGACGTCGCAAATCACGGTTTTGACACGCGAATCCGGCTCGGTTACCGGCCGGACACCGTGATGCGCCTCGTACAGGGTCGGGCGGATCAGGTCGTTCATCGCCGCATCGACGATGACGAAGGTCCGCTCGTGGCCCGGCTTGACGTAGATCACCTCGCTCAGCAGCACGCCGATATTGCCGACCATCCAGCGGCCCGGCTCGAAGGTCAGTTCGCAGCCGAGCCCGCCAACCGTGTCGCGCACGATGCCCATGTAGTCGCCAAGCGGTGGCGGCGTCTCGCCGCCATAAACGATGCCCAGCCCGCCGCCCAGATCGATGCGATCGATGGCGATGCCGTCGGCGCGCAGATCGCGGACCAGATCGGCCACCCTGGCGAAGGCGGCGCGATAGGGCGTCACGTCGGTTATCTGCGAGCCGATATGGACGGCGACGCCGACCGGATCGAGCCCGGGCAGTTGCTTGGCGACGGCATAGACCCGTCGCGCCTGGTCATAATCGACGCCGAATTTGTTTTCTTTGCGGCCGGTCGTGATCTTGGCGTGGGTGCCGGCATCGACGTCCGGATTGATGCGCACGGCCAGCGTCGCGGTCAGATCGAGTTCGACCGCCACGTCGCTGAGCTGGCGCAGCTCGGCCTCGCTCTCGACGTTGATCTGCATGATGCCGGCGCGCAGCGCCTCGGCCATCTCCGACTTCTTCTTGCCGACGCCGGAGAACACGATGCGGCCGGCCGGCACGCCGGCGGCCAGCGCCCGGCGCATCTCGCCGATCGACACCACGTCGGCGCCGGCGCCGAGCCGGGCCAGCGCGGCGATCACGGCGACGTTGGAATTGGCCTTCACCGCATAGCAGATCGAGGCGTCGAGCCCGTCCGCCGCGGCGGCGAATTCGCGATAGTTGGCGCGCAGGGCGGCCAGCGAATAGCAATAGACCGGCGTACCGACTTCCTCGGCGATCCGGTCCAGCGGCACATCCTCCATGTGGAGGGTGCCGTTGCGGTAGGCGACGGCGCTCATTGCGGCTTGGGATAGGAACGCGGCTTGCGGTCCTTGGCTTCCGGCGGCGGCTCGAGGTCGCCCTTCTTGCCGCAGGCGGCGAGCGCCAGGATCGCCGCCGGCAGCAATCCGCGCAGCAGCATGCGGCGGGTGGCATCGGCGGGGGCGTCGTCTTGCATCATCGGAGCCTCACAGAAATCGCTTGCGGGCGCGGCCGATCGCCGCCCGCACGTTGGCGGGCGCCGTGCCGCCGTAGGAGCGGCGCGCATTGACCGACGCCTCGACCGTCAGAACCTTGAACACGTCCTTCGTAATGCGCGGCTCGACGGTCTGCATCTGCGGCAGCGGCAGGTCGGCCAGCGTCACCTTGCGATCGGCCGCCAACGACACCAGCCGGCCGGTGACATGGTGCGCGCGACGGAACGGCAGGCCGAGGCTGCGCACCAGCCAGTCGGCGAGATCAGTCGCCGTCGAATAGTCGGCGCCGGCCACCGCGCGCATGCGCTGCGTGTCGGCCTTGAGATCGAGCACCATGCCGGCCATCGCCGCCAGAGCGAGTTCGAGCGTGTCGGCCGCCTCGAAGGTCGGCTCCTTGTCCTCCTGCATGTCCTTGGAATAGGTCAGAGGCAGGCCCTTCATCGTGGTCAGCAGCGCCACCAGCGATCCGAACAGCCGGCCGCTCTTGGCGCGCACCAGCTCGGCGGCGTCAGGATTGCGCTTCTGCGGCATGATCGAGGAGCCGGTGGTGAAGGCATCCGAAAGCGCGACGAAGCGGAAGGGGGCGCTGCACCACAGCACGATCTCTTCGGCCAGCCGCGAGAGATGCACGCCGCAGATCGCCGCCGCCGCCATGAACTCGAGGGCGAAGTCGCGGTCGGAGACGGCGTCGAGCGAGTTCTCCGTCGGGCGGTCGAAGCCGAGCGCCTTCGCCGTCACGTGGCGGTCGATCGGATAGGGCGTGCCGGCCAGCGCCGCCGCTCCCAGCGGGCTCTCGTTGAGCCGGCGGCGGCAATCGGCGAAGCGGCCGCGATCGCGACCGAACATCTCGACGTAAGCCAGCAGATGATGCCCGAAGGTCACCGGCTGCGCCGTCTGCAGATGGGTGAAGCCCGGCATGACGGCGTCGGCGTATTCCTCGGCGCGGGCAAT
This sequence comes from Rhodospirillaceae bacterium, assembly GCA_040255215.1. GTDB lineage: Bacteria > Pseudomonadota > Alphaproteobacteria > Reyranellales > JAQSWP01 > JAQSWP01. The sequence goes on along the minus strand of JBDZUM010000095.1, from coordinate 6,060 downwards.
GAGGGCGGCCTGCAGCGCCGTGAGCTGGATCTCGGTGCGGTCGAGCGCATCGCGCACCCAGAGGCGGAAATCGGTCGCCACCTGGTCGTTGCGCGAGCGCGCGGTGTGCAGCCGCCCGGCGGCGTCGCCGATACGCTCGGCCAGCCGCGCCTCGACGTTCATGTGGATGTCCTCGAGCGCGGTCGAGAAGGCGAACCGGCCGGCATCGATTTCGGCCAGAATGGCGTCCAGCCCCTTGGCGATGGCGGCGCCGTCCTTGGCCGAGACGATCTTCTGCTTCACCAGCATGGCACAATGCGCCTTCGAGGCGGCGATGTCCTGGCGGTACAGCCGCCGGTCGAAGCCGATCGAGGCGTTGATCGCCTCCATCACGGCGGCCGGCCCCTGCGCGAAGCGCCCGCCCCACAGGGCATTGGCGTCGGAGGATGGCTTCGCACGACGATGTGAGCGGGCGCCGCTGGCGCCACCGGCGGCTTTGTGCTTCCTTGTTGCCATGCTTGCCGATCGTCTTCTGGCCGTTCCGCCGCGTCTGGTTGCGCGCTCGCTCTCCGGCAGAACCCTCGCGGTGCTGGTCGGCGTCGCTCTGGGCGCGATTGTCGCCATATCCGCGCCGCGATCAAGCGCGCAAACCGCCCCGCCCGTTTCGGGCACGGTTGCCGCCTTCAAACCCGCCGAGCCGGCCAAGGCGCTGCCCGAGAGCCGTTTCGTCGATGCCGAGGGCAAGGCGCAGAGCCTCGATGCCTACAAGGGCAAGGTCGTGGTGCTGAACTTCTGGGCGACCTGGTGCGCGCCCTGCGTGCGCGAAATGCCCAGCCTCGACCGGCTGCAGGCGGCGCTGCGCGAGGAAGGGCTGGCGGTGCTGCCGCTGTCGCTGGACGGCCCCACCAAGCCGCGGGTCGAGCCGTTCTACAAGGCGCAGAAGCTCGACAATCTGCCGATCCTGTTCGACGAGAAGAACGCCACCTTCGGCCGCTTCGGGGTCGGCGTGCTGCCGACCACGATCGTCATCGGCCGCGACGGGCGCGAAGTCGGCCGGCTCGAGGGCCCGGCCGAATGGGATGCGCCCGAAGCGCTGGCCCTGCTGCGGCACTACCTGAAAGCCGGCGGCTGACGAGGCCCCCCGTATGGCGCGCATCCTGCTGGGCTGGGACAACGGGCTGGGTACGGGCTATGTCGACCGGCTGCTGACGGTCGCCGACGCGCTGGCGGCCGAAGGGCACGAGCCCATCCTGAGCGTGCGCGACATGATCACGACGGCGGGGCGACTGGCCGGCATCCGCTATCCCGTGCTGCAATCGCCGGTCGCCATCGGCCAACTCGATCCGATCTCGCCCAGTTTCTCGCCCGGCAGTTTCGCCGATCTGCTGGGCGCGTCGAACTTCAACAACGAGACCGAACTGACGCGGCTGATGCTGGCCTGGGACGTGCTGTTCCAGACGGTGCGGCCGGATCTGATCGTGGCCGAATACGCACCGGTCATGGCGCTGGCCGCCTATGGTCGGTACAAGCTGCTGGCGATGGGGCATGGCTATATCCTGCCGCCGCCCGAGCTATCGCAGTTCCCGGTGTTCGACTACGCCCGCCCCGCCTTCGTGCCGCAGGAGACATTGCTCGAGGTCTGCCGCCGGGTTCAGGCATCGCGCGGCGTGCCGCAGATCGCCACCCTGCCCGGCTTCTACGGCGGCACCGCGCATGTCGTCACCGCCTATCCCGAGCTCGATCCCTATGACGCGCTGCGGGCGCAGAAGGCCGACGGCCCGCTCGAGGCCCACGCGCCGGTGCCGCTGCCGGCGACGCCGCGCTTCTACGCCTATCTGGCGGCGGATTTCCGCCAGCTTCGCCTGGCGCTGGAATCGCTGGTGAATGCGCGCCTGCCGGGCTCGGTGCACATCAAGCGCCTCACCCCCACCCTGCGCCAGTACCTGGTCGAGCGCGGCATCGAGGTGCTGGACCGGGCGCCGCCGCTGGAACAGGCCGTGGCGCGGGCCTCGGTGGTGATCCATCACGGCGGCATCGCCACCACCATGGCGGCGCTGGGCATGGGCCGGCCGCAGATGCTGTGGCCGCACGTCACCGACCAGTTCGTCACGGCGCGAGCGGTCGAGCAGCTGCGCGTTGGCGAGGCCGGTGTGCGCACAGGCAGGTCGGGCGGCGATGTCGGTCCGGCGCTGCGCCGCATCGCGGAGGACACCGAGATGGCGCGGACGGCGCAGGAACTGGCGCAGCGCCTTGCTCGACGCCATGCCAGGGGCAGCCTCGAAATCGTCCTTGCGAAGGCCCGCGCTCTGCTGGCGGGCTGAAGCGTCAGCGCGTGGGGATCGGCTTGGGGCCGGAATAGTCGTAGAAGCCGCGCCCGACCTTCTTGCCGATCCAACCGGCCTCGACGTATTTCACCAGCAACGGACAGGGCCGGTACTTGGAATCGGCCAGGCCTTCGTACAGCACCTGCATGACCGACAGGCAGGTATCGAGGCCGATGAAATCGGCCAGCTCGAGCGGGCCCATCGGGTGATTGGCGCCCAGCTTCATGGCGGTGTCGATCGATTCGACCGAACCGACGCCCTCGTAGAGCGCATAGACCGCCTCGTTGATCATCGGCAGCAGGATGCGGTTGACGATGAAGGCGGGGAAATCCTCGGCGTTGGCCGGCGTCTTGCCGAGCTTGATCGTCAGATCGCGCACGGCCTGGAAGGTGTCGTCCTCGGTGGCGATGCCGCGGATCAGCTCGACCAGCTGCATCAGCGGCACCGGGTTCATGAAGTGCATGCCCATGAACTTGCCGGGCCGGTCGGTCACGGACGCCAGGCGCGTGATCGAGATCGACGAGGTGTTGGAAGCCAGCAACGTGCTGGGCTTCAGCGAGGGGCAGAGCTTCTTGAAGATCTCGCGCTTGACCGCTTCGTTCTCGGTCGCCGCCTCGATCACGAGGTCGCATTCCTTGAAAATGGCGTAGTCGGTCGCCGGCTGGATGCGCGACAGCGCCAGAACCTTCTCGTCCGGCTTGAGCCGGCCGCGGCCGACCTGCCGGTCCATGTTGCCGTCGATCACCGACAGGCCCTGGTCGACCCGCTCCTTGTCGATATCGACCAGGCGCACGTCGTAGCCCGCCAGCGCGCAGACATGGGCGATGCCCGTGCCCATCTGTCCCGCGCCGATCACGCCGATATTCTGGATCGCCATTGCCGTTGCCCTCGCGTCGCCGACGCCAAAAAAAGACGGGGGCCAATGCCCCCGCCCGTCAGGAATTTCAGCTCTTGGCCAGTTCCGCTTCGAGTTCCGGCAGAATCTGGAACAGGTCGCCCACCAGCCCGTAGTCGGCGACCTGGAAGATCGGCGCCTCCTCGTCCTTGTTGATGGCGACGATGACCTTGCTGTCCTTCATGCCGGCCAGATGCTGGATGGCGCCGGAGATGCCGATGGCGATGTAGAGATCGGGCGCCACGACCTTGCCGGTCTGGCCGACCTGGTAGTCGTTGGGCACGAAACCGGCATCGACGGCGGCGCGCGAGGCGCCCAGAGCGGCGCCCAGCTTGTCGGCCAGAGTCTCGAGAATCTTGAAATTCTCCTTGCTCTGCAGGCCGCGGCCGCCGGAGACGACGATCTTGGCCGAGGTCAGCTCGGGCCGCTCGGACTTCGACAGCTCGGCGCCGACATAGTCGGAGAGGCCTGCCGCACCAGCGCCGTCGACGCTCTCGACCGAAGCCGAGCCGCCGTTCGGATCGGCCGCTTTGAAGGTCGTGCCGCGCACGGTGATGACCTTGATCTTGTCCGACGACTGCACGGTGGCCATGGCGTTGCCGGCGTAGATCGGCCGCACGAAGGTGTCGGGCGATTCGACGGAAACGATGTCGGAGATCTGCGCCACGTCGAGCAGGGCCGCGACGCGCGGCATGATGTTCTTGCCGAACGAATTGGCCGGCGCCAGCACGTGGCTGTAGTTGGCCGCCAGCTTGACGATCAGCGGCGCCATGTTCTCGGCCAGCTGGTTGGCATAGGCCGCATCGTCGGCCTTCAGCACCTTGGCCACGCCAGCCACCTTGGCGGCGGCCTGGGCCGCGCCGTCGGCGTTCTGACCGGCGACCAGCACGTGGACGTCGCCGCCCAGCTTGCCGGCGGCGGCAACGGTGTTGAGCGTCGCCGCTTTCAGCGCGGCGTTGTCGTGATCGGCGATTACAAGAACACTCATCTCAGATCACTCCCGCTTCGTTGCGCAGCTTGTCGACGAGCTCCTGCACCGTCTTGACCTTGACGCCGGCCTTGCGCGCGGCGGGTTCCTCGACCTTCAGCGTCTTCAGGCGCGGCGCGATGTCGACGCCGAGATCTTCCGGCTTGTGCTGGTCGATCGGCTTCTTCTTGGCCTTCATGATGTTGGGCAGCGAGGCGTAGCGCGGCTCGTTGAGGCGCAGGTCGGTGGTGATCACCGCCGGCATCTTGAGCTTGACGTTCTCCAGGCCGCCGTCGATCTCGCGCTTGACCTCGACGGTGCCGTCGGCGATGCCGACCTTGTTGGCGAAGGTGCCTTGCGACCAGCCGAGCAGCGCCGCCGCCATCTGGCCGGTCTGGTTGCTGTCGTCGTCGATAGCCTGCTTGCCGACGATGATGAGGCCCGGCTGCTCCTTCTCGGCCACCGCCTTGAGCAGCTTGGCGACGGCGAGCGGCTGCAGCTCGGCATCGCTCAGCACGTGCACGCCGCGGTCGGCGCCCATGGCGAGCGCGGTGCGGATGGTTTCCTGGCACTGCTGCGGACCGGCGGAAAACGCGATGACTTCCGTCGCCTTGCCCGCTTCCTTGAGGCGGACCGCCTCCTCGATGGCGATTTCGTCGAAAGGATTCATCGACATCTTGACGTTTGCCGTCTCGACGCCGGTTTTGTCGGCTTTGACGCGGATCTTGACGTTGTAGTCGATCACGCGTTTGACCGCGACCAGGACTTTCATCTTTCAGCGTTCCCCTGAGCAAATGAACGTTGTTCTTTAGGGTGACGGTCGGGGCAAGTCAAGCCGTCGCTGCGACTGCGAAAAAGCCCGGATTTCCGCCGTTTCACCCTGCGAATGGTCCGATTTCCGCGCTCACGCGCGGTTCTTGCCCGGCACCCAGAGCACGTCCGCCCGGCCCTTGTCGGCAACGTGGCGCGCGAGGACGAACAGATGGTCGGACAGGCGGTTGACGTACTTTACCGCCTCGGGATTGACCGTCTCGCGCTCGGCCAGAGCGCCGATCAGGCGCTCGGCGCGGCGCACGACGGTGCGCGCCAGATGCAGATGCGCCGCCAACGCCGAGCCGGCCGGCAGAATGAAGGAATTGAGCGGCTGCAGTTCGGCGTTCATCGCATCGATCTCGCGCTCCAGCCGTTCGACCTGCGCGGCGACGATGCGTAGCGGCTCGTAGCCCAGATCCTTGTCGACATGCGGCGTGGCGAGGTCGGCGCCGAGATCGAACATGTCGTTCTGGATGCGGCTCAGCATGGCGTCGACCTCGCCCTGCGCGTGCACGCGCGCCAGGCCGATGCAGGCATTGGCCTCGTCGACGTCGCCATAGGCTGCGACGCGCGGATCGTGCTTGGCGACGCGGGTCCCGTCGCCCAGCGAGGTCTGCCCCTTGTCGCCGCCGCGCGTATAGATGCGGGTGAGCTTGACCATCGAGCTAGCCGCGCAGATGCAGGAGCAGCAGCACGAACGCGGCCACGGTGAACAGCTGGAAATAGACGCGCATGCGCATCAGCTTGTTGCCGTAGCGCGCGTTGAAGGCGCCGCCGCGGCCCATCGAGAACAGGCCGGAGAACAGGCTCAGGACGGTGCCGATCAGGCCGATTCCCACCAGGATATAGAGAAAGACGGTCATGAGCTTCACTCCCGCGGGCGCCGGCCGCCCGATTCAGCGGTGGATATTAGGACCACCGTCGCCGCCTGACGAGGCCGGAATGCCGAGCAGCCGCGGCAGATCGTCCATGCGCTCGAACAGGATTCCGCCGGCTGCCGCCAGCCCTGCGCGGTCCGCATGCGCGGCTCCCGCATAGGCCAACACGCGCATGCCGGCCGCGGTTCCCGCCTGCGTCCCCGC
>JBDZUM010000094.1:0-16685 GCA_040255215.1 Rhodospirillaceae bacterium | reverse complement strand
TCATGCCCGCCGGCACCTCGCCGCGCCGGTCGGTGGCGATGGGCTCGAACAGCAGGCGCAGCAGATCCGGCCGCCGCCGGCGCATCTCGTTGAAGATCGTCGTCGAGCTGACCAGCGCCGACAGCCCGCCGCTCTTCGCCGTCTTCAGGCACAGCAGACCGACGATGTCGCAGGAATCGGTGTGGAAGGTCTGGCGCACATGCGTCTGATAGATGCGGACGCTGGGATCCTTCACATCGAGACCGAGGTCGCGCACATGCCCCAGCACGTGACCCTTGGCGTTCTGCGACCGGGCGTTGCCGAAATGCGTCCCGAGGCCGAAGAACGCCAGCGCAGCCTGGCGGCGGTCGTAGCGCTCGACTGGCAGGCCGCGCAGCAGCACGAAGCCGCGTCCGTGCAAAAGATCGTGCAACGCGCCGTCGATCTTCTCCTTCAGGCGCGGCAGCGGGAAGTCGGCCGCCGTCAACGCCGCGATGTCAGTATCGCGCGCCAGCAGCGGCGCCATGGCCGCATCGATCTCGGCAATGTCGGCGGCATCGAGCGTGACGATCCAGTCGCTGCGCCTGGCCATCGCCGGGCCATACCAGGCGGCATCGCCCTTCTGCTCCGGCGGCAGTTGGGACAGGACATTGCTGTCGGGAATGGCGCTTCTCCCTTATCTGATCCGCCAATTAAACGGCGTTTGCGAAAGCTTGGCAATCGCAGCGCTGCGGCGGGGCGTCGCATTTGATCGCGATCAACGTCCGGCATGCAGCCCGCTTCTAGAAAGCCTTCAGCAATGACGGAGGAAGCGATGTCCTACGAAAACGCGCTCTATCTCGGCATGGTGGTCGGCGCCACGCTGCTGTTCGCCATCACGCTTGCGACTGTCACCGCTGTCGAGGCCCGCCGCCGCAAGGCCGGACGCCGATAACGGCGTTCGCTGCGGCGCATACGCCATAGCGGCGTCACCCTACTCCTTCAGCCAGGTCTCGAACGTCGCGTAGCCGGTCATCATGCGATGCACCGGACACCGCTCGGCAATCTCCAGCATGCGCTGCCGCTGGGCGGCATCGAGTTCGCCGACGATCTCGATCTCGCGCCGCACGCGATCGATCTTGGCCGGCTTGCCGTCCGGTCCCTTGCCATCGACGCGCTCGTAGGAAAGGCTGACGATCACGTCCTGCAGCGCGATCTTCTTGAGATCGGCATACATGCGCAGCGTCATCGCCGTGCAGGCGCCCAGCCCTCCCAAGGCGATCTCGTGCGGATTGGGGCCGGCATCGTCGCCCCCGGTGGCGGGGCCTTCGTCAGACAGCAGCCGGTGATAATCTACGTCGATAATCTGTGCGTATTTGCCGGTTCCGGCGCCGCGCACGATCACGGTGCGCTGCTCCGCTGCGGTCCCCTCGCTGCCGGGTTTCGTCGCCGCCTGCGCCATGCCGTCCTCCCCACCATTGTTTACCGATTTGCCGTCCGGCCGCATATTGCCGCGCCACGGACCGCGTTTGCCATTATCCTGCCGCGATCCCAGCAGATTCTTCGGGTCCGTCCATGCGTCCCCTTGCCGCCCTGCCCCGCAAAGCCCTCGCGTTCGGCCTCGCCGCGCTGGCCATGCTGCCATGGGCGCCGGCGGCGGCCGAGAATCTGCTGCCGCATCGCGCGGAGTACCGCGTCACCGTCGGTGCCGGCGAGAATGCCGCCGCGATCGGCTCTGCAACGCAGACGCTCGCAGCCTGCAACGGCGGCTGGCGCCTGACCCGCGACGTGCAGGCCTCGGTGGCGCTGACTCAGAACCTGCGCTTCGACATCGGCTCCGATCTGCGCGCGGAGGAAACCCTGTCGGGCAACGCATTGTCCTACAGTCTCAGGCGCGACATGAACGGCGAACGCAGCGAGCGTTCCGGCCGCGTCAGCCTGACCCGCAGCGGCGGCAAGGCTGTGCTGAGTGCGCCGGAGGGCCGGCGCACCCTTGATCTGCCGCCGGAGACGGTGCTGCCGGTCGGCCTGATCCCGGCGGCGATCGAGCGGCTCAAGCGCGGCGCGGAAATCTTCACGCTGGAGACGTTCGACGCCGAGATCATCAGCGACAATTTCCTCATCAAGGGGCGCGTGATCGACCCGCAGGAGCTGCCGCCTCGCTTCCTCGACGGCATCGACCCGGCCAAAGTCGGCGCAAAGGTCTGGCCGGTGCTGCTGCAGTTCCATCGCGCCGACCGGCCGACCGATCCACCCATGTTCGAGGCGCGCCTGCGCCTGCACGAGACCGGCATCGTCAGCCGCATGGTACTGACGTATGGCTGGATCACACTGGGCGTCGACCTGACCCGCTTCGCCGTGCTCGCCGCCGGCGATTGCTGACGAAGGCCTGCCCGTTCCCAGCCCTGCGGGTGATCCGCCCAACCGGACGCTGCGTATTCTCAAGCGTCTCCCCGTAGACGACGTATAACCGGTCCTGGCGGAATCATGGCAGCCCCCCACTTGTTCTGGTTCCGCCAGGACCTTCGTCTTTCCGACAATCCCGGCCTGTTGGCAGCCCTCGAGGCCGGACCAGTTGTCCCTTGCTACATACTCGACGACGAGACAGCCGGACGATGGGCTATGGGCGGCGCCAGCCGCTGGTGGCTGCATCATTCTCTGGCCGCTCTCGACAAGGCCTTGCGATCCAAGGGCAGCCGGCTGGTGCTGCGGCGCGGCCCGGCGGCGGCGGAAATCGACCGGCTGATCGACGAGACCGGCGCTGCCGGCGTTTTCTGGAACCGCTGCTACGAGCCCGCCGCCATCGCTCGCGACACCGCCATCAAGAAGGCGCTGAAGGCTCGCGGGGTCGAAGCGCATAGCCGCAACGCCGCTCTGCTGTTCGAGCCGACCGAGATTCGCAACAAGAGCGGCGAGCCCTTCAAGGTCTTCACCCCGTTCTGGCGTGCCTGCCGCGCCGCCGGCGATCCCCCGAAACCGGTAGCCGAACCGAAATCGATCGCCGCCCCTGCCCAATGGCCGAACTCCGATTCGCTCGACGACTGGGGCCTTCTTCCGACGAAGCCGGACTGGGCCGGCGGCCTACGCGAGACCTGGTTTCCCGGCGAAGCCGGCGCGCTCGGCCGACTGGAGGATTTCATCGACGAGGCGATGGCCGATTATGCCGGCGGGCGCGACATGCCCGGTCTGGCCGCCACGTCGCGCCTGTCGCCGCATCTGCATTTCGGCGAGATCGGGCCGCGCAAGATCTGGCATGCCGTACGCTTTTCGCTCGCCGCCAGCCGCGCGGGCGGCCTGGCGAAATCGGGTGAGAAGTTCCTTGCCGAGCTTGGCTGGCGCGAATTCTGCCATTCGCTGCTGTTCCACAATCCGCAAATGCCTGAGCGCAATCTGCGCGGCGAATTCGAGCGCTTCCCCTGGCGCCGCAGCCGCGTAAACGTCGAGGCATGGCAACGCGGCCTTACCGGCTACCCGATCGTGGACGCCGGCATGCGCCAGTTGTGGCAGACCGGCTGGATGCATAATCGCGTGCGCATGGTGGCGGCATCGTTCCTGATCAAGCATCTGCTGATCGATTGGCGGATCGGGCAGGACTGGTTCTGGGACACGCTGGTCGATGCCGACCTCGCCAACAACTCGGCCGGCTGGCAGTGGGTGGCCGGCAGCGGCGCCGACGCCGCGCCCTATTTCCGCATCTTCAATCCGGTGCTGCAGGGCGAGAAGTTCGATCCCTCCGGCGCCTACGTGCGCCGCTATGTCCCGGAGCTGGCCGGCCTGCCCGATCGCTTCCTGCACCGACCGTGGGAAGCGGACCAGGACGTACTGGCCAAGGCTGGTGTAGAACTCGGCAACACTTACCCCAACCGCGTGGTCGAGCACGATCACGCCCGGCAACGCGCGCTCGGAGCCTTCGCCTCGCTGAAGGATCAGGCAGCATGAAGATCGCAGTGATCGGCGCCGGCGTCGCCGGACTGGGCGCCGCCTGGCTTGCCGCCAGGCGCCACGATGTCGTGCTCTACGAAAAGGACGCCAGGCTGGGCGGCCATTCCAACACCGTTACAGCCCGCGCCCATGGCCGGGAAATTCCGGTCGATACCGGCTTCATCGTCTACAATGAACGCAACTATCCCGAACTGGCCGCGCTGTTCGCCCATCTCGGCGTGGCGACGCAGCCCTCCGACATGTCCTTCGCCGTCAGCCTGTTCGACGGCGGCTTCGAATTCGGCAGCGGCAATCTTGCGGTGTTCGGTCAGGGATCGAACGTCTTCGATCCCCGCTTCCGCACCATGCTGGCCGATCTGCTGCGCTTCAACCGGGCCGGCCGGCGTCTGCGCGGCGAAGCGGCGCTGGCCAGCCTGACGCTTGGCGACTGGCTGCAGCGCCGGGGATTCGGCGACTGGTTTGCCGACCGCTTCATCCTGCCGCTGGCCGCCTGCATCTGGTCGTCATCGCTCGACGAGATCAGGGAATTCCCGCTTCTGCAGTTCGCCGAATTCTTCGACGAGCACCGGCTGTTCAACATCTGGCGCCAGCAGAAATGGCGGACGGTCAGCGGCGGCAGCCGCAACTACGTCGAAAAGCTCGCCGCGCCGCTCAGGACGCGCGCGCGGCTGTCGCATGCCGCAGTCCGGATCGAGCGTCATGTCGATCACGTCGCGGTGCGCGATGCGAGCGGCGCCTGGGATCGGTTCGATCAGGTCGTGCTGGCCTGCCATGCCGATCAGGCCCTGGCGCTTCTGGCGCAGCCCAGCGAGGCAGAACGCGCCACCCTGTCGGCCTTCCGCTATGCACCCAACCGCACCGTGCTGCATACCGACGCGCGCCTGATGCCGCGCCGCCGCCGGGTCTGGTCGAGCTGGAATTACGTCGCCGATCAGGTCGATCGTCACGGCCCCGTTGCCGTCACCTACTGGATGAACCGGCTGCAGGACATCGACAACGCCTGCCCGCTCTTCGTGACCAACAATCCGCGCCGTCCGCCCGCCGAAAAAAGCGTGCTGGCCGAGTTCGAGTACTCGCATCCGCTGTTCGATCACCGCGCCTTCGCGGCCCAGCCGGCGCTGTCCGATCTGCAGGGCGTCCACCGGACATGGTTCTGCGGCAGTTATTTCGGCTTCGGCTTTCACGAGGGCGCGCTGGCTTCCGGCCTCGATGTTGCCGAGGCGCTTGGGGCGCACCGGCCGTGGCGGACCGCGCCGGCCGGGGTTGCGCCGTCGCGACCACTGATCGACACTCTGCCTGGCCTTGGCGGCGGCGGAGCCCTGCCGGGTCACGGACCGGTGCGAGGACGAGCCGACGACGCATGACGATGACGCTGACGCACGCCGCTTCCCGCAGCGCTCGCACGAGCGGCGCGGTCGCGGGCGGCCTGAGTTTCGCCACGGTGTTCCATCGACGCCTGCGGCCGCGCGCCAATCAGTTCCGCTACGGCGTTTTCTACATCTGCGTCGACCTGCAGGATCTCGAACGGCTGCGCCGTCCGTTCTTCTCGCTCGACCGTTTCAATCTGCTGAGCTTCCGTCGCGCCGATCACGGCCCGCGCGACGGCTCCGATCTCGAGATCTGGATTCGCGGCTTGCTGGCCGACAACGGTGTGGTGGCGGCGGACGGTCGAATCGTCCTGCATTGCCATCCGCGTTTGTTTGGCTATGCCTTCAATCCGATCGGCCTGTGGTTCTGCCATGATCGGCACGACGCGCTGCGCGCCGTGTTGTGCGAGGTCAACAACACCTTCGGAGAACGCCATCTTTATCTGGTGGCGCACGAGGACGGCCGGCCGATCGCGGCGCAGGACTGGATCGAGGCGCGAAAGGTCTTCCACGTTTCGCCGTTCCTGCCGGTTGGCGGACGCTATCGTTTCCGCTTCCGCCTTGATTCGCAGCGAGTGCGGGCCGACATTCACTACCATGATGACGAAGGCCTAATGCTGGTGACCTGGCTGGACGGCGATCGCCGCGATCTGAGTTCAACCTCGGCCGTCGGCGCCGTGCTGCGCCATCCACTGATGACTTTCATGGTAGTGTTCCGCATCCACCTGCAGGCGGTGCGGCTGTGGCTGAAGCGTACCCGCTTCTTCCGCAAGCCCGCGCCGCCAACCGAGGAGTTGACGCGATGAACCTGCCGACCATCTCCGGACACATGCCGATGGCGGCGCGACTGGCGCTGGCCGCCGCCGCGCGTCTCGATGCCGGGGAACTGACGGTGACGCTGCCCGACGGCACGGTCCATCGTTTCGCCGGCCGCCGGGACGGCCCGCGCGCGGAACTGCACGTTACCGACTGGCGCTTCTTCGCGCGCGTCATCAAGGGCGGCGACATGGCCTTCGCCGAAGCCTACATGGACGGGCAGTTCGATACGCCGGACCTGCCGGCGCTGCTGACCTTGGGAGCCTTGAACGAAGCGGCGCTGGAGCGCGCCTTCCAGGCCACATGGCTGCGTCGCGCCGTCTGGCGACTGATCCATGCCCGCCGTGGCAATTCGCGCCGCGGATCGGCCCGCAACATCCGCGCGCACTACGATCTCGGCAACGATTTCTATCGCCTGTGGCTCGACGGCGGCATGACCTACTCGTCGGGTCTCTACGATAACGACGTCGGACGCAGCCTGGAATCGGCGCAGGACGCCAAGTACGCCCGCATTCTCGATCGGCTCGGCGTGCGCCAGGGCGACACGATTCTGGAGATCGGTTGCGGCTGGGGCGGCTTCGCAGAAGCGGCCGCGCGTCGTGGCGCGCGCGTGCACGGTATTACGATCTCGCGCGAGCAGCTCGAGTTCGCCCGCGACCGCGTGGCGCAGGCCGATCTGGCGCATGCCGCCGAGATCGAATTCCGCGACTATCGCGACGTGAAGGGCGTCTACGACCATATCGTCTCGATCGAGATGATCGAGGCGGTCGGCGAAAAATACTGGCCGCAGTATTTCTCCGCCCTGGCGCGACATCTGCGGCCCGGCGGCAAGGCGCTGATCCAAGCCATAACCATCGCCGACAGCGCGTTCGAGCAATACCGACGCGGCACCGACTTCATCCAGCGCCACGTTTTCCCCGGCGGCATGCTGCTGTCGCCGCACCGGCTGGTCGAGCAGGCCCGCCATGCCGGGCTGAAGCTGGCCGACGCCTACGGCTTCGGCCAAGACTACGCGCGCACCCTCGCCGCCTGGCTCGAGCGCTTCGACCGGGTGTCCGACAGGGTGCGGCAAATGGGCTTCGACCAGCGCTTCCAGCGCATGTGGCGGTATTATCTGGCCTATTGCATCGCGGGCTTTTCGACCGGCCGGACCGACGTCTTGCAGGCCGAACTGGTTCATGCTTAATCAGGTTTCGCGGGCGTCGCGGCTCTGAGCGCGCGCGTTTCGCAACTGCGAGAAAGGCCCACTTGACTCCATCGACCGACAAATCGGCGGCCGCGCCCGTACGTTTGAGCAGTTGGCGTCTTGGGGCCTATTCAATGCTGCAGCTGCCGCTGGCCATGGCGGCGCTGCCGATCGTGCTCAACGTTTCGCATTTCTATGGCAAGCATTTCAGCGTCAATCTCAGCCTGATTGGCATCATCTTCCTGCTGACGCGACTGATCGACGCCATCCAGGACCCGTTGATCGGCTATTTCAGCGACCGGCTGACGCATAGTCGTAACGGCCGCCTGATGATGACCCTGGGATCCGTACCGCTGCTGGCCCTCGGCTTCTACGGCGTATTTGCTCCGCCTGACCTGACCGGCCACGCCATGCTGGTCTATCTGCTGCTGGCATTGGTCACGGTCCATCTCGGCTATTCCGGCGTTTCCATCAGCTACCATTCGCTGGGCGCGGAACTCAGCTACGACTATCACGAGCGCACTCGCGTCACCGTGTGGCGCGAAGTCTTCGGCATTCTCGGTTTGCTGATCGGCGCCGCTCTGCCGTCCTATTTCGTCGATCTGTTCGGCGAAGTCTCCGGCTATACCCGGCTTGCCTTCACCTTCGTGCCGTTGCTGCTCGTGCCGGCGATCCTCATCTGGGTCGTCAAGCCGCGCCCGGTGACCCCGCCAGTGCCCCGCACGCCCTTCAGCATCAGCCGCGTCTTCGTCGCGCCGTTCCGCAACAAGCGTTTCCGCACGCTGCTGACCGTCTATCTGATCAACGGCACTTCGGTCGCGGTGGCCGCTTCGGTGGTGCTGTTCTTCATCGACGACATCATCGAGGCGCCGCACTACAAGGTCTGGTTCATCCTCGCCTACTTCGTCTCGGGCATGTCCAGCGTGCCGTTCTGGCTATGGCTGTCGCGCCGCACCAGCAAGTCGGCCGCCTGGTTCGTCGGCATGGCGTTCAGCTCGACGGGCATGGCCTGCGCCATGTTCCTCGGCGCCGGCGACATCACCGCCTACCTGTTCGTCTGCGTGCTGGCGGGTTTCGGCCTGGGCGCCGACTACGGTCTGCCGCCGGCTATCCTCGCCGACGTAATCCACAACGAAGTCAGCGACAGCCAGGGCGAATCGGGCAAGTATTTCGGCCTGTGGGCCATGGCGACCAAACTGACCACGGCGATCGGCGGGGGTCTGGCGCTGCCACTGCTCGACGGGCTCGGCTACACGCCGGGCCATGTCGATTCGGGCTGGGCGCTGATTGCCGTTTATGCCGCCCTGCCGGCACTGGTGAAACTCATCGCCATCGCCTGGATCTGGCGCATCAGGGTCGAATCCGCCAAGCAGTCGGTCGGCGAACAGTGGCGCCAGTACCGCAAGCCGATTACCGCGGTGCGCAGCGAACAGGCGCAGTGAACGAACCCGTCGATTCGTTCGTATAAGCCTCATGGCGATAAAGCAGAGCTGGGCCGGAAAACGGGTTTGGATCGTCGGCGCCTCGAGCGGCATCGGCGCGGCGCTGGCGCGCGAACTGGCCGGTCGCGGCGCCCGCCTCGCCGTGTCGGCGCGCAGCGAGGACGCTCTGCGGACGCTGTGCGCCCAGCTTCTGGGCTCCGGCCATCGCGCTTTGCGGCTGGACATTGCCGATATGGCGGCCCTGCGCGCGGCGGTCGACACCCTGGACAGCGACTGGGGCGGCGTCGACGCCGTCGTGTTCGGCGCCGCCGCCTACGAGCCGATGCGCGCCTTCGCCATCGACGCCGAAGCCGGGCGGCGTTTGCTCCGGATCAACGTCGAGGGCACGTTCAACTGCATCGCCGCCAGCGTGCCGCTGCTGCTGCGGGCCGGACGCGGCCAGATCGTCGTCATGGCCAGCGTCGCCGGCTATCGCGGCCTGCCGCAGGCGCTGGTCTACGGCGCCAGCAAGGCGGCACTGATCAACATGACCGAGACGCTGCGGCTCGATCTCGCCGATCGCGGCATCAAGGTGCAACTCGTCAATCCGGGTTTCGTGCGCACGCCTCTGACGGCGAAGAACGACTTTCCGATGCCGGCCATCGTCGAGCCGGAACAGGCCGCCCGCTGCATCGCCGACGGCATGGAAAGCGATCGATTCGAGATCCACTTCCCGATGCGCTTCACCTTGGTGCTGAAAGCGCTGCGCCTGCTGCCCTACCGGCTCTACTTCCCGCTGATCCGGCGCATCACCGGCCTGTAGCTCAGACGAAATCGAGCAGCCGGTTGCGACTGCCGGCGGCCGGCGCCGGCAGATTCCACCAGCGCTGCGCCACCGTGGCATAGACGTCGCGGAAATCGACGGCATGGCGCAGATCGCCATCGCTGAGATCGCCGAGCGACGGCTGGCGGCCATGGAAACCGCCTTTGACCCCGCCGCCCATGACGAAATGCGGCGCCGCCGTGCCATGGTCGGTGCCGCGGCTGCCGTTCTCGGTCGCGCGCCGGCCGAACTCGGAATACGTCATCACCAGCACGCGATCCCACAGCCCGGCCTGCTTCAGCGCCGTGCGGAACGATCCCAGGCCGGCGCCCAGCTGGCGCATCAGCCGGTCATGGGTCTCGCGCTCGCGGGCATGGGTGTCGAAGCCGCCCAGCGCTACCTTGATCACCGCCAGCGGCGTGCGCGACAGCAGCAGGCGCAGCGCCAGATCGAGCTGGCGGCCGAAGGCGTCGTTGGGCATTTCGACCGCCGGCTGCGGCGCGCTCTTCATCCGATCACGCAGGGTCAGCGCCGCCTGGTGCACCTCGCCCTGCACCTTCAGCAGATGTCGCAGCGCCGGATTGGCCGGCCGCGCCGCCGAGGCCTGCTGCATGCGCTCGGCCTGGCGGACGAAATTCTCCACGTCCTTCAGCACGATGTTGCGCAACCCGGGCCCGCTGACCGGCAGCACGTTGTCATCGACCACCACGGCGTCGAGCGCGAACGACGCCGGCCGCGGGCTCTTAGCCATGGCGCGCGCGATCCAGCCCTCGCTGAGATATTCGTCGCTCGCGGACGCGGTGTCCCAGATCTCGATCGAGCGGAAATGCGAACGATTAGGATCGGGATAGCCGACGCCCAGCAGCACGCCCAGCTCGCCCGCCTTCCACGGCTCGAGCAGCGGCTTCAGTCCGGGATTGAGCCCGAGACCGTCGTTGAGCTGCACGACCGCATCCCGCTCGATGCCGAGATTGGGGCGCAGCCGATGATAGAGAGGATCGGCATAAGGGATAACGGTGTTCAGCCCGTCATTGCCGCCCTTCAGCTCGATCAGCACCAGAACCCGGTCCCAGTTCGGCCCGGCCGGCGCCGCAAAGGATGGCCGCGTCGCCAGCGCCGCCGAGACGCCGCCGGCCAGAGCAATGAAATCGCGCCGATTGAGCATGGTACGGCTACTTCAGCTGGTAGACGGGATCGAGCAGCATCTGCGCCAGCGCCGCCCCCGCCTCGGTATCGCGCGGCGACGGGTTGACCGGCGGCAGCGCCAGCACGATGCGTTCGAGCCGCGCCCTGTCGATGCTACGCAGCGTCTCGGGCATGCGTATCGCCATCGGCACGTCGCGCAGCGAACGGCCCTCGACCGGCATTTCGTTGAGCTGTTCCTTGTCGACGGGCTTCATCGTTCCCATCGAACGGCCGCCGGCGATCTGGGTCGCCTGGATGATGCGCTGCAGCCCCTGCTCGCGCAGCATCAGCGTATAGGACGAGATCCACGCTTCGCCGCCCGGCCAGCCCTTGACGTTGGGCGGATCGAACACGTCCTGGCCCAGCAGCCTGCCGGCGCGGACCAGCTTCTGCGCGTCGTCGACGGGCAGTTGCAGCAGCCGCAGCGTGCCGACCGTCAGCTCGACCGGCGACTTGAACAGCGTCCCGCGATTGGCCGGATCGCGAAAAGCCGGCGACAGCAGCATGGCGCGCAGCAGCGGCTTCATCTCGTACTTGCCGTTGCGCAACAGCGCGGCCAGCCGCCGGACCTCGGCCGGATCGGGCTGCGGCGAGACGAATTCGCGCCACAGCTTTTCCACCAGCCGCTCGGCCGTGCGCGGATGGTTCAGCACCGTGGCGATAATGTCGTCGCCATCGAGATTGCCGTTGCGCCCGAGGAAGGTCTTGTCGCCGTCGTCGTGCAGCACGCGATAGACGCGATGGGCGCCGGTGTCGCGGTCGATCGACCAGCCGGTGAAGGCGCGCGCCGCTTCCTTGATGTCGCGCTCGCTGTAATGGCCTTCGCCGACGGTGAAAAGTTCGAGCAGCTCGCGCGCGAAATTCTCGTTCGGCTGGCCCTTGCGGCTGCTGACGCCGTCGAGATAGAGCAGCATCGCCGGATCGCGCGCCACGTCCTGCAGCAGCCGGGCGTAGTTGCCGGCGGCCTCGCGGCGGAACAGTTCGTTCTGGCGGATCAGCGACGGCACGTAGCGCGTCTTCTGCACCGACGAGGTGAAATGGTTGTGCCAGAACAGCACCATGCGCTCGGTGAAGGGCGAAGGCGTCGACAGCATCTCGCGATACCACCAGGCCTTGGCCTCGCCGCCCTGCTGGCGCATGAGATTGGCGATCTTCAGGATGCGGCCGGTATCGCGCTCGGCCTCGCGCTTCTCGCGGCGGATCTCGCGGTTGAGCTGGAAGAACTCGGTCGGCGACATGTCCATCCAGCCCGGCAGCGGCGTCGCCGCCTTGGTCCGCATGCCGTCGAGAATGCGCTCGACGCCGTCGGCGTAGTCGAGGCGCTCGAAGCGGGCGATCTCCTCAGGCGTCGGCTGGAAACCGGTGCGGGCCAGAAGATGGCGCGCCATGTCCGCGCCCATCGGCGCCGCCAGCGCCGGCGCCGTGGCCAAGGCGACCGCCACGCCCAATCCAACCGCAAAACCCTGCATGCCGGATCGGATCATGACGAGGCCCCCGTCGATGAAGTTACTGTCGCGCGTCGTCGCGGCGCGCGCGACGTTCGTCGCGGCGCTTGAGATTCTCGGCAATGCCGGCCTGCAGCGCCTGGCGCTGTTCGGGCGTCAGCGTCTGGTAGAACTCGTTCACCGAACGCAGCATCGCCTTGTACTTCTTGCTCTGGATATCGCCCAGCGTATCGATCTTGGCGTCGGCGGCGGCGAAATCAGGCGTCGCCTTGGTCATTTCCGTCAGCAATTCGCGGCGCAGCGGGCGCATCTCGTCGCGAATGTCGTTCGAATCGTCACGCAGTTCCTGGCGCAGCTTCTCCAGCGCCGCCTTCTGCGGCCCGTTGAGATCGAGCTTGTGCAATGCCGCGACGATCGGCGAACGACCGCCCATGCGATGCTCGGCCAGCCGCTTGCCGTAGATGAAGCCGCCTATGGCGAAGACGTTCAGCACCAGCGACAGCGCCAGCAATATCCAGGGCAGTTTCGCGCGCATGCTCAGATCCCCCCTCCGAACAGGCCGGTCGAGTCGTCGCCCAGAAGGGCGAACTCGGCCGGCTCATCGGCCATGGCGATGTTGTCGCCCAGACCTCCCCCGATGAAGAAGCCGCCGCTGGCGGCGATCATGAAACAGGCCCCCACCGCCGCCCATTCCAGGCGACGCTGCCACGGGTCGAACTGGGCGCCGAGACGGGCGAAGAAGCCGGCCGGGCGCGGCGTGGCAACCGCCGGCGCCACCATGGCGCGGGCCCGTACCAGCAGCCGATCCGGGGCCGGCTCGACAGCCTCTGCCGCCGCCCGGGCGGCCAGCGCCGTCTCCAGCAGCGAGGCATCGGCTGCCAGCGACCGTTCGACGCGCGCCGTCAGCCCGGCATCGGCCCGGCCATCGATCCAGGCCGCCAGATCGAGCGGGTCTATCGCCGCCTGCCCGTGCTGCGGGCGGGGGGCGGCACGGCGCCACAATCGGCGGGCTTCGCTGGGGTCAAATTCCTCGGTCATCTTCAGTTCCTCGTCTGCCTATACGGCGGGGCGACGCCGCCTATCCCCCTGCACTGTCGCGGAAATGTTCCCGCAGGCGGGTCAAGGCCTTATGGTGGGTCGAGCGCACCGTCTGGGCCTCGATACGGAGTACCGCGGCAATCTCCGCCACGTCCATATCCCGGTCATAAATCATTTTCAGAACAAGGGCTTGGCGTTCGGTCAGCAGCCCGTCCGGGATCGTCAGGCTTTCCTTTTCCACCGGTTCGACCGCCAGGGCCGATTCGGGCACGTCGTCGATATTGGAGGTCGGACGCCGCCGGCGCAGCCAATCCACCGTGGTCGAGTACGCGATGATGCCGATCCAGGTGGCCAGCTTGGCCTTGGCCGGATCGAATTCGCGCAGCAGCCGGTAGTCGTCGCGGCACAGCTTCAGGAACACCTCCTGGCCGGCATCGAGCAGGTCGTCCTGGGTCGGCCTGAAGGTACCGAAAGCGCGGCGCACCGCGGCATGGATGGTCGGCGCGTAGCGGGCGCAAAAGGCATCCCAGCTCCGCTTGTCGCCGCCGACCAGCGCCTTCAGATCGATCTCTGCATCCTGCTGCACGCGCCGGCGTCCACCGTGACTGGCCTCTTCAGGCGACGAGAATAGCCCATCCGGAGGCGGGACGGCGAATATCCCCTTGTGACGACAGCAGATAATTTGCCGGCCTCGCGTTGACAAGCCCGCGCCCAGTTCCCATTCTGCCGCCCACAGGCTGGGGTGCCGGACGCGTCGTCCGGCTGAGATCAAACCCATCGCACCTGATCTGGATAATGCCAGCGAAAGGGAGCCCGCGATGATTTTCCATCGTCCGTTTTCCGTTCTGTCGATCCTGCTCGCCGTTGTCGCGACCCCCGTTGCCGCCGAACCGCTGCGGCTGCCCGTGCTAGTGCCGATCACCGGCTTCCTGGCGCTCGAGGGCACGAGCCAGCGCAACGGCGCCTTGCTGGCTTTGGAGCGCAGCACGCTTTCTCCGACGCCGAACGCCGAGGTCATCGATACCGGCGTCACGCCCGAAGGCGCGATCACGGCCTTCGAGCGCGCCATGAGCGGTGGCAAGGCACCGGCGGTGGTGGCGCCAATGCTGGGCACGCAGATGCTGGCGCTGCTGCCGCTGGCCGAACGCGAGAAGGTGCCGCTGGTCACGGTCTCCGGTACCGCGAAGATCACCGAACTCGACAATCCCTGGGTGTTCCGCTTCTTCCCCGGCGACGACGTGGTCAAGGTCGCGCAGGCGCGCTACGCCGTCGAGAAGCTCGGCACCCGCAAGCCGGCGCTGCTCTACCAGACCACCGCTTACGGCCAGAGCGGACGCCAGCACCTTGCCGAGCAGTTCGCCCGCCTCGGCGCGCCGCTGGTGTTCGAGGAAGGGCTGGCGCCGACGGTCAAGGACGTGCTGCCGGCACTGATCAAGGCACAGGCGGCCGGTGCCGATGCGCTGATCCTGCATCTGCATGCCCCCAGCACCGCCCTCGTCATTGCCCAGGCAAGGGCGCAAGGGATCGACCTTCCGATCGTCGCCGGCTCGGCCATGCACCAGCCGGCAACGGCGGCACTGCTCAGCCCGCGCGATCTCGCCGGCGTCTGCGCCGAGACCGCATCGTCGCCGATCTCCGGCGGCGATCCGGCGATGACGGAATTCGCCACCGCCTATCGCAAACGTTTCAGCACCGAGCCCGACGCTTTCGCCGTGGCGCAGTACGACGGCACCATGATGGTGCTCGCCGCGCTGCAGGCCGGAGCCGGCAAGCCCGACGAGGTCCGGGCCTGGCTTGCTGCCAATCCGCACCAGGGGCTGGCCATGCGTTACCGGTCCGACGGCAAGGGCAACATGGCGCATGACGCGGCGATCGTCTGCTACGACGGCAAGAGCCGCGTGCCGGCCATCGTCCAGCGCTATACCGGAACGCCGTAAGGGCCGATCGCCGCCGCCATGCTGGCCCTGCAACTGGCGCTCAACACGCTGGCGCTGGCCGCCGCCTATGCGCTGGTGGCGCTGGGCTTCGTCATGGTGATCAACGCTGTCGGCGCTGTGAACTTTGCGCATGGCGACCTGGTGGTCGCCGGCGGATTTCTTGCCGTGCTGTTCGCCACACTGATCGACCTGCCTGCCGTCGCTCTGGCGCCGGCGGTGATTCTGGCGGCGGGCGGACTCGGCCTGGTGCTTTCGCTGGTTGCGTACTTCCCGCTGCGGCGCGGACCGCCAGTCGGGATCTACGTGTCGACCATTGCCGTCGGCGTCATGCTGCAGAACGCGCTGCTCAATCTCGCCGGTCCGGCGCCGCGGCGCGGGCCGCCGCTGCTCGACGCGGCGCCCTTGCGGTTCGGCGATATCGTCGTCTCGAGCCAGGCGATGGCCACCATCGTCGCAGCCGCACTGCTGCTGGCCGGCGTACAGTTGCTCCTCCATCGCACCCAGTTCGGCCGCCGCCTGCGCGCCACCGCGCAGGATCCGCTGATGGCCGCATCGATCGGCATCGACACGCGTCGCGCAATCGCCTTCTCATTCGCCATTGCCGCCATGCTGGCCGGGGCCGCCGGTCTGTTGCTGGCGCCGCTGCATTTCGTATCGCCGCATGACGGCGCCGCTTTGATCCTGAAGGCCTACGTCGCCACCGTCATCGGCGGCTGGGGTCATGTGCGCGGCGCGCTCTTCGGAGCAATGATCGTCGCCGCCTTCGAGGTCGTCGGTGCGACCCTGGTATCGCAGCCGGCCGCCGAAGCGGCACTTTACGTCACGCTGCTGGCGATGCTGTGGCTGCGGCCGGAAGGCCTGTTCGGCGAGCCGTCGAGCCGACGCGCATGATCTCGACCGATCGCAGCCTTGCCTTCGATCGCGTCATGGGCGGGGCGCTGATCCTTGCAGCCCTCGCCGCCGCCGCCTTCGTCGGCGATGCCTATCTGCAACGGCTGCTCGCCGTCGCCGGTTGCTACGCCATTCTCGCCATCGGCTACCAGCGGATCTTCGGCGAACTTGGCGTGCTGTCGCTGGCGCAGGGCGCCTTCTTCGCCATCGGCGGTTACGCCACCGCAATCCTGGCGCTGCGCACCGGGTGGGATGGCTTGCTTCTGCTGTGCGCAGCCATCATCGCCGCGCTGCTGTTGGCGATCGTCGCCGCTCCGGCGATGCTGAAGCTCGCGTCGCACTACTTCGCCCTCGCCTCGCTCGCCCTGGCCCAGCTTGTGCTGCTGGCGGCGATCAATCTGGAGTCCCTCACCGGCGGCAGCAACGGCCTCAGCCCGCTGCCCTCCTTCGCCGTTGCCGGCGTCGCGCTGACGCCGGGAGCGCCGCTGACCTCGGCCATCTGGGGTGCTGCCGCCCTGTGCGCCATCTTGTTCTGGCTGCCGGGGCCACTGGCCGCTCTGCGTCGGCTGGTGCTGCGCGAAGCGCCGCTGGCGGCGCGCGCCATGGGCATGGATGCCGCGCGCTGGCGGTTTGCCGCCTTCGCCTTTGCCGCCGGCTGCGGCGGGTTGGCCGGCGG
>JBDZUM010000093.1:0-16758 GCA_040255215.1 Rhodospirillaceae bacterium | reverse complement strand
GGCGAAATCGTCGGTCTGATCGGCGGCAATGGCGCCGGCAAGACGACTCTGCTCAACCTGCTGAGCGGCTTCGAAGCACCGGATGCCGGATCGATCGCATGGCGCGGAGAAGACATCACGACTCTGGAAACCAGCCGTCGCGCCAGATCTGGCATCGGCCGCAGTTTCCAGATCGATCAGATGCCGGGCGCACTGATCGCGCTCGATGCGGTCGCCGCCGCCGTCTGGCGGACCGGATCGATGTCCGTCGCCCGGATGGAAGCGAACGCCCTGCTCCGCCGGCTGGGTCTTGGCGAACGCAGCATCGAACCGCTCGGCACGCTGCCACCCGCCACCAGGCGCCTGGTCGACATCGCCCGTGCGCTGGCGGCGTCGCCGGGTGTGCTGCTGCTCGACGAACCGACATCCGGCCTCAGCGGCAGCGAGCGCGATGGTTTGGGCAAGGTACTGAACGCATTGCGACACGACGGCCTCGGCATGGCGATCGTCGAGCACGATCTCGCCTTCCTGTTGCCGCTCGCCGACCGGCTGATCTGCCTGCGCGACGGTCGCGTCGTCGCCGGGGGGCCGCCGGCCGATCTGGCGCGGCAGCCGGAACTGCGCGACTTCTTCGCCGGCTACCGGGGCATGCCATGAGCGCCGCCTTGCTGCAGGTCCGGAACCTGTGCGCCTGGCGTGGCGCGGCGCCCGTGCTGCACGGCGTCGATCTCGAAATCGCCGCTGGCGAGGCGGTGGCGATCGTCGGGCCAAACGGCGCCGGCAAGTCGTCGCTGGTCATGGCGATTGCCGGTCATCTGCGCAGCACGGGCGACATCGTCTTGGACGGTGACGATCTGCACGGAATGCCGGCGCATCGCCGCGCCCGGCTCGGCATCGGCCTGTGCCCCGAGGGCCGGCGCATGTTTCCGGCCATGTCGGTCGCCGACAGCCTGCTCGTCGCCTCGGTAACCGCCGATCGCAGGCTGATGCGGGAGTTGCTGAGCTTGTTCCCCGAATTGCAGCGCCGCCTCGACGCACCCGCCTGGCAGCTTTCCGGGGGCGAGCAGCAGATGCTGGCGCTCGCCCGCGCGCTGATGGGGCGCCCTCGTCTGCTGTTGCTGGACGAGCCATTCCTGGGCCTATCGCCCGCTGCCGGCGAGCGTCTCGCCGAAGCGATGCACGGAATAGCCCGGCAGGGCATTTCGCTGCTGCTTGCCGAGCAGGATGCGCAACGCGCCGAAAGCCTCTGTGGCCGCTCTATTTTTCTCGATCGAGGTACCACCGCGGCCTGAATATCTCTGTGGAAAATTCCCAGTGCCGCAGTCCGGCCCGATATTGCGGCGCACAATCGTCAGTGACTTTTTTTTCAGCAATGATAAGCGCTTAGCCCCCTTGCCGGGCCTGGGGTTTGCCGTTAAGAACGAGCGCGCTCTGGCTTGGGGGCAATGATGACGACTAAGAAAATTACGCGCAGCAAAGTGGAGCAGGCGGCAGCCCGCGAAACCGCGAAATTGCTGCTGGAAATCGAAGCCGTCCATTGCCGGCCCGATCAGCCATTCATCTTCACGTCCGGCCGCGCCAGCCCGGTCTATATCGACTGTCGCAAGATCATCGGCTTCCCCGAGGCACGCACCAAGATCATGGCGCACGCCCACAAGCTGATCGACGAGAAGATCAAGTGGGCGAAGATCGACGTCGTCGCCGGCGGCGAGACCGCGGGCATTCCGTTCGCGGCCTGGATGGCCGACAAGGCCAAGAAACCGATGGTCTACGTGCGCAAGCAACCCAAGGGCTTCGGGCGCATGGCGCAGATCGAGGGCGACCTGAAGAAGAACCAGCGCGCCCTGCTGGTCGAGGATCTGGCGACCGACGGCGGCAGCAAGATCAATTTCATCGAGGCGCTGCGCAAGGCCGAGGCCAAGTGCACCGACGCCTTCGTGGTATTCCACTACGGCATCTTTCCGCAAAGCGTCGACGCGCTCGCCATGATGGGCGTCAAGCTGCATGGGCTGGCGACCTGGTGGGACGTGCTGGAAGCGGCCGAGAAGCACAAGTATTTCGACCAGAAGGGCATCGACACCACCCGCGCCTTCCTCGAGAAGCCGGAAGAATGGTCGGCCGCCCATGGCGGCGCCAAGATGCGCCCGGCGCCCACGCCGGCGGCGGCGCGGGGCTGACCGCGCGGCAGTGCGTTTCGCCGCCAATCTCTCGTTTCTGTTTCCCGAGATCGCGTTTCTCGAACGCTTCGCGGCTGCCCGTGCTGCCGGCTTCAAGGCGGTCGAGTTCTTCTTTCCCGAAGGTTACGAGCTCGGCGAACTGGTGCAGGCGCAGAAGGATACCGGTCTCGATATCGCGTTGATGAACCTGCCGGCTGGCGATACGGCCACCGGCGATCGCGGCCTGGCCTGCCTGCCCGACCGCGTCCCCGAGTTCCGCACCGCCGTCGATCGCGGCATCACCCTGGCCCGCGCCCTGCGCTGCCCGCGCCTGCATGTCGTGGCCGGCATCGTGCCCAAGGGCAGCGACAAACGGCGCTACCTCGATACGCTGGTCGACAATCTGCAATACGCCGCCGATCGGGCCGCCCCGCATGGCATCGCCATGATGCTGGAGCCGATCAACGATCGCGACATTCCGGGCTTCGTGGTCAACCGTTCGGCGGAGGCCATCGACATCCTCGATCGCGCGGACCGGCCCAACCTGATGCTGCAGTACGACCTCTATCATACGCAGATCATGGAAGGCGATCTGATCCCCACTTTCGAGCGGCTGCTCCACCGCATCGGCCACATCCAGTTCGCCGACACGCCCGGCAGGCACGAGCCCGGCACCGGCGAGGTCAATTTCGCCAATGTCTTCGCGGCCATCGAAAAGAGCGGCTACGGCGGCTATATTGCCGCCGAGTACCAGCCCAGCGGACGCACGGAGGACAGCCTGGCGTGGTTTCAGCCCTATCGCACAAAGCCCTGACGCATCTGGCCGCCGCCCTGGCGCTGGCGGTCGCCCTCGTATTCCTGCCGCCGCCAGCCGCCGCCAAGGACGAGCTGACGATCGGCACCACGCAATATCCCTCGACCCTGCATCCGATGTTCGACTCGATGCTGGCCAAGTCGATCATCATGGCCGCAGCGCGCCGCCCCTTCACCGCCATCGATCCGCAGTGGAAGGAAATCTGCATGCTCTGCGTCGAGGTGCCGACGCTCGAGAACGGTCTGGCGAAGCTCGAGGAACGCGACGGCAAGAAAGGCATGTCGGTCACCGCCACGATTCGCGAAGGCGTCAAATGGGCCGACGGCAAGCCGGTGACCAGCGCCGACGTGGTGTTCGCCTGGGAGGTCGGCAAGCATCCGCAATCGCAGGTCACCGCCGCCGAATATTTCCGGCGCATCACCGCCATCGACGTGAAAGACGAGCGCACCTTCACCATCCATATCGACCGCCGGATCTGGAATTTCTCCACCTACATTCCCGAACCGCTGCCGGCCCATATCGAAAAGCCGGTATTCGACGCCGATCCGGCGCAGTATCGCAACCGCACCAAGTACGATACGGAGCAGGGCAATCCCGGCCTCTACTACGGTCCCTATCGCGTGGTGTCGGCGACGCCCGGCGCCAGCGTGGTGCTCGAGACCAACCCGCACTGGAACGGCGCCAAGCCGCATTTCAGGCGCATCACCTTCCGCGCCATCGAGAACACCGCCGCCCTGGAAGCCAATCTGCTGTCAGGCAGCGTCGACTACATCCTGGGCGAACTGGGCCTGACGCTCGACCAGGCGCTCGCCTTCGAGAAGCGCAACCGCGACCGCTTCGACGTCGTCTACAAGCCGGGCCTGATCTACGAACACATCGATCTCAATCTCGAGAATCCGCTGCTGACTGATCGACGCGTGCGCCAGGCGCTGCTCTACGGCATCGACCGCAAGGCCATCGTCGACAAGCTGTTCCAGGGCAAGCAACCAGTGGCGCATGGCTACATGGCGGAGAACCGCCCCGAATACGATCCGACGGCGCCGCATTACGCCTACGATCCGAAGAAAGCCGCGCAGCTGCTTGACGAAGCCGGCTTCACGACGATCAAGGACGGCTACCGCCACAGCCCGGAGGGCAAGCGCCTGTCGCTGGAACTGGCGACCACCGGCGGCAATCGCGTTCGCGAACTGGTGCAGCAGGTGCTGCAGAGCCAGTGGAAGCAGATCGGCATCGAAATCCGCCTGCGCGCCGAGCCACCGCGGGTCTTTTCCGCCAACACGCTGAACAAGCGCGAGCTGGAGGCGATGGCGATGTACGCCTGGATCTCCTCGCCGCTCAGCGTGCCGCACTCGATGCTGCATTCGACGCAGATCCCTTCGGCGGAGAATGGCTGGAGCGGCCAGAACTATCCGGCCTATCGCAGTCCGCAGATGGATCGCATCGTCGAGAATCTCGAAACCGAGCTGGACGCCGGCAAGCGCAAGGCGCTGTGGGGCGAATTCCAGCACCTCTACGCCACTGACCTGCCGGTGCTGCCGCTGTTCTTCCGCACCGAGCCCTTCGTCATTCCCAAATGGCTGAAGGGAATCGAGCCGACCGGCCATCTCTACTCGACCACGCTGTGGATCGAGCACTGGCGCGATACGCGCTGAGCGCCGCCCCCGGTCGACCGCCATGTATTACGCCGCCGCCGTCACCCTGCTGGCCGCCCTGCTCTATGCCGGCAGCATCCTGCTGGTCGGCTGGGCGCGCTGGCGGTACGGGGTCAAGGCGCCCGCCGTCTCCGGCCATCCCGTCTTCGAACGCGCCCATCGCGTCCAGGCCAACACGCTGGAGCAGATGCCGATCTTCCTGCCCTCGCTGTGGCTGGCCGCCTGGCTCTATTCCGACGCGGCGGCGGGCGCGATCGGCCTGTTGTTCATCGCCTTTCGCGTGCTCTACGCCGTGCTCTATCTGGCCGACAGCGAAAAGCGCGGCTGGGGCTACGTTCCCGGCGCATTGTGCATGCTGGCGCTGTGGATACTGGCGGTCTGGGGACTCGCCGAACGCGCGACTCTCTAGGGCCGCAGTATCTCGAACATCAGCTCGAAATCGTCGAGCGAATCGAACAGTTTCGCCAGCAGCGTCGCGTCACCCGAGATGTTGCCCTCGCCCGACGCCTGCACGACGCTGGTCTGTCGCACGATCAGCGCCACCAGCGTCTCGCAGCTGAGCGTTATGCTTGAACCGGCCGTGGGCGAATGCGTGTTGGCCAGATGGTTCAGCGTGCAGTTCGAGACGTTGAGCAGCAGCTTCTCGCCCGAATCGCTCAGGGTCAGGTTGATCGCGAATGCCTCGTTGCCGATCTTCTGCGGATCGATGCGCACGGCGACGAAATCGAGCAAGGTTTCGGTAGCGATCGCCCCCAGCAGATCGGGACTGAGAATCGGCCGCGGCGGCAGTCGAGGCGCACCGAAGCGCAGTTCGAGCGCGCCGAACAGATAGGCGTTGCGCCAGGTGGCCGACTCGGCCTGGTAGCCGAGCTGCTCCAGCGCGTCGGCCATCAGCTCGCGCGCCTCGGTATTGTCGGGATCGGCGAAGACCAGCTGGTACATGACCTGCGCCACCCAGCGGAACTCGCCTTTGGCGAAATCCGCCCGCGCCCGCTCGAGCGCGGCGACAGCGCCGCCCATGTATTCGACGTACTTTGCGGCAGTCTGGCGCGGCGGCAACGGGTTGAGATTGGCTGGGTTGCCGTCGTACCAGCTCAGGTAGCGCTGATAGACCGCCTTGGAATTGTGGCTGATGGTTCCGTAGTAGCCGCGCACCGTCCAGTCGCGCGACAGGCCGGGCGGCAGCGCCAGCACCTCGGCGATCTCGGCCGGTCGACGCCCGTGATTCATCAGCCGCACCGTCTGGTCATGCACGTACTTGTAGAGATCGCGCTGCGTCGCCAGGAAGTCGAGAATCTTCTCCCGCCCCCAGGTCGGCCAGTGATGCTGGCCGATCAGCACCTCGGTGCGGTCGCCGAAGCGCTGCACTGCGTCGGCCAGGTAGTACGCCCACATGCGCGGGTCGCGCACCACCGAGCCGCGCAGCGGACAGAAATTGTGCAGATGCCGCGTGGCGTTCTCCGCCATGTTGAGCACGCCGCCGCGCGGCATGAACATGTGCATTTCCGCCGGCGCCTCGGTGCCGGGCGCCAGGTGGAACACGATCTCGACCCCGGCGATGACATGGGTTTCCACCGGCTCGCGGATGGTCATGGTCGGCGCCAGCAGCGAGACGCGACCGCGCGCCACGCCCTTGCCCAGCCCGGCATCGACCTGGCCGCGCGGTCCCGGCGGCAGCAGCGGGCCGAACTGGAACATGGCGCGGCGGGTCATCGCATTGCCGGCCAGCACGTTCTCGCCGCCCACCGCTTCCATGAACCCGTCGGGCGCGATGACGGCGACGCGGCCCGAGCGAACGTCGTCCTCGCTCGCCACGCCGCGCGCCCCGCCATAATGGTCGACATGCGAGTGGCTGTAGATCACCGCCCGCACCGGCTTCTTCGGACGATGGGCGTAGTAGAGTTCCAGCGCCGCCGACGCCGCCTCGACCGTCGTCAGCGGATCGATCAACACCAGCCCGTCCTCGCCCTCGATCACCGTCATGTTGGCGATGTCGAGGCCGCGCAGCTGGTAGACGCCGTCCACCACCTTGAACAGGCCGTTGGCCATGTTGAGCTGCGCCATGCGCCACAGGCTGGGATTGACCGTCGGCGGCGCGTTCGGACCGTCGAGGAACTGGTAGGCGCCGAGATTCCAGATCAACCCGCCGCGATTGACGATCTTGCCGTCCGGCAGCGCCGCCACCAGCCCGCGGCGCGAGTCCTCGTAATCCTGGCGGTCGTCGAATGGAAGCTCATCGAGCACCGCGCGGTTGGCGGCTTCGGTCGCCGGCTCGGCCTCGCGCTGGCGCAGCGGATTGTCGGCCATCGTCTCCCCCTCCATTCGTTGCCGACAGCCTAGAGCGGATCACGATCCGACGGAAGCGTGCGCGCTTCCGTCGGATCGAGTGAATCCGCTCCATTCCCAAGCGCTTGGAGCAAATTCACATGTTCTAGGCCGGCTGCTGGAACGGGGGCATGCGCCTGTCAGCGCCCGGGCAGTTTCACCGTCATGGTGTCGCCGGTATAGCCGTCCGGTTTCATGCGGGCGCGCACCAGAACGCTGGTCATGCCCTGCGGCACCGCCACGCCATAGACGTCGCGGGTGAAGGGCTGCTCGGTATCGTGCGGGTGCAGCAGAATGCGCCGCTTCAGCAGCGTCTGGCCATCGGGCGTCAGCACCTCGATCGCGTCGGCGTACTGTTTCCAGCCATTGTCGTCGGAACGCACCGTGACGTCGAAATTGTAGGCGCCGGCCGCCGTCTGCCGGATTTTCACGTCGATCACATGCGCGCTCGCCGCCTGCGCTTCAGCCACGGCCAGACCCAGCGTCAGCAGGAAAACGAGCGTCGCGCCGATGATCCGCCATTGGACTCTCTCAATCGCCTTCATAATGGGCTAGTCTATCGCACCATGCCCAATCCCCGAAACCCAACGTCCCGCCTCGCTTTTCACGTTCGCTTGAGCCCATGAGCCGCTATCTGCTGGGACGCACGGCGGAGATTCTGGTCGTGCTGCTGGTGATGTCGCTGATCGTCTACCTGATGATCGGCCTGATGCCGGGCGATCCGATCGACCTGCTGTTCACCGGCAATCCCAACGTCACGTCCGACGACATTGCGCGCCTGCGCGCGATCTACGGCCTCGACCAGCCGTTGCACCAGCGCTATTTCGCCTGGTTGGTGCAGGCGCTGCAGGGCGATTTCGGCTATTCGCGCATGTTCGCGCGGCCGGCGGTCGATGTGCTGCTGCCGCGGCTGGGCAATACCGTGGTGCTGATGGGCATCTCCTTCGTGCTGTCGATCGCCATCGCGTTGCCGCTGGGCATCGAAGCCGCCCGCCGTCCGTACGGCGCGCTGGACAACGGCGTCAACCTGTTCTGCTTCGCCGGCATCTCCGTGCCGCCCTTCTGGCTGGCGCTGCTGCTCATCATCCTGTTCGCCGTCGTGCTGGGCTGGCTGCCGGCCAGCGGCTCGGGCGCCGATGCCGGTGGCGGCCTGCTCACCACGCTGGCGGAACGAGCGCGCCATTTGATGCTGCCGGTGCTGACGCTGACGATCGCCAGCGTCGGCCATTACACCCGCTACGTGCGGGCGGCGATGATCGAGACGCTGCGGCAGGACTTCATCCGCACCGCCCGCGCCAAGGGCGTACCCGAAGCCGGCATCGTCTGGCGGCATGCGCTGCGCAATTCGCTGTCGCCGATCCTGACCATCCTGGCGCTGTCCTTCGGCAGCCTGTTCTCAGGCGCGCTGATCACCGAGATCATGTTCGCCTGGCCCGGCATGGGAAAGACAATGTTCGATGCCATCCAGGCCAACGACTACAATCTGGCGCTGGTCGGCCTGCTGCTAGCCACGCTGACCACCCTGCTGGGCAGCCTGTTGGCCGATCTGGCCTATGCCTGGGCCGATCCGCGCGTGCGCCTGAGCGAACGGACATGAACGCGCCGGCGCCCCGCTTCAGCGATTTCTGGCGGCGTTTCCGCCGTCACGGCTTCGCCGTCGCCAGCCTCGCGCTGCTCCTGCTGCTGGCGCTGCTGTCCTTTGCCGCGCCGCTGATCGCCGAGCTGCGCGGCATCGATCCCAACCAGGCCGACCTGCTGAGCAGGCTGGAGCCGCCCTCGGCGCAGCACTGGCTCGGCACCGACGATCTGGGGCGCGATCTCCTGCTGCGCCTGCTGGAAGGCGGGCGGGTGTCTTTGCTGGTCGGTATCGCCGCCGCCCTGATCGCCGCCGTCGCCGGCTCGGTGATCGGCGTGGTTGCCGGTTATGTCGGCGGTCGCCTCGACGCCCTGCTGATGCGCCTGACCGACGTGGTGATCGCCCTGCCGATCCTGCCGCTGCTGATTTTGCTCAGCGCCGTCGATCTGCAGAAGCTCGGCATCCCGCTCGAAATCGCTCGCTCGCCGACAATCTCGCTCTATCAGATCGTCGTCATCGTCAGCCTGTTCGGCTGGACCACCGTGGCGCGGCTGGTGCGCGGCATGACCCTGTCGCTCAAGACCCGCGACTACGTGCGCGCCGCAAGAGCGCTGGGCGCCGGGCCCTTGCGCATCATGTTCCGCCACATCCTGCCCAACGCCCTGTCGCCGGTGGTGGTCGCCACCACCATGTCGGTCGGCAGCATCATCCTGTTCGAATCGGTGCTGAGCTTCCTCGGCCTGGGCGTGCAGGCGCCGCTGGCCTCATGGGGCAACATGCTGACCAACGCGCAGGAGCTGATCTGGTCCGACCCGGCTTTGGCGATCTGGCCCGGCCTGTTGATCTTCCTCACCGTCGTCGCCTTCAACTTCGTCGGCGACGGATTGCAGGACGCGCTCGATCCGCGGGCGCTGGATCGGCGCAGTTCCTGAAAAAGAAAAGCGCCGCCTGTCCCCACCGCTATCGCCGCGTCCCACACCGTCATCCCCGCGAAAGCGGGGATCTCGGGCGGGCGAGCCTGTGACTCGGTGGCAAAGCCCTCGTGGGAGAAAGATCCCCGCTTTCGCGGGGATGACGTACCGGCTTTACTCAGCCGCCTGCTTGCGCGGCATCTCCTTCGACAGCTCCTGCTCGACCAGCGTCGCCCAGTAGGACGCGCCCAGCGGCAGGATCTCGTCGTTGAAGTCGTAGCCGGGGTTGTGGATCATGCACGAGCCCGGCCGGTCGCCGTTGCCGATCCAGATGTAGCAGCCGGGCCGCGCCTGCAGCATGAAGGCGAAATCCTCCGAGCCCATGGCCGGCGTCGGATTGCGGTTGACCTTGGGCAGGCCGGCGACGGCGGCGGCGGCGCGCGCGGCGATCTCGGTCTCCGTCTCGCTGTTGACCGTGGCCGGATAGCGCCGCTCGTAGCGCCAGCCGATCTTGGCGCCATAGCCCTGCGCCACCGCACGGCTGATTTCCTCGATCTGGCGCTCGACGCGATCCTGCACTTCCTTCTTGAAGGTGCGCACCGTGCCGCGCAGCACGGCAGTCTGCGGGATCACGTTCCAGGCGTCGCCGGAATGGAACTGCGTCGTGCTGACCACCGCCGTATCCATCGGATCGGTGTAGCGGCTGACGATGGCCTGCAGCGCCACCACGATCTGCGAGCCGACCATCACCGGGTCGATGCCCTGGTGCGGCATGGCGCCATGCGCGCCGCGGCCCTCGACGGTGATCTCGAAAATGTCGTAGGCGGCCATCATCGGGCCCGGGCGTACGGCGAAGTGGCCGACCGGAATGCCCGGGATGTTGTGCATGCCGTAGACCTGCTCGGCCGGGAACTTGTCGAACAGCCCCTCCTCGACCATGACGCGGCCGCCGCCCTCGTTCTCCTCGGCCGGCTGGAAGATGAAATAGACCGTGCCGTCGAAGTTCTTGGTCTCGGCCAGGTACTTGGCGGCGCCCAGCAGCATGGTGGTGTGGCCGTCATGGCCGCAAGCATGCATCTTGCCCGGGATCGTCGAGGCGTGGTCGAAATCGTTGGTCTCGAGAATGTCCAGCGCATCCATGTCGGCCCGCAGCCCGATTGCGCGACGGCCGTTGCCGGCCTTCAGCACGCCGACCACGCCGGTCTTGGCGAGGCCGCGATGCACTTCGATGCCGAAGGACTGCAGCAGCTTGGCCACGACGTCCGAGGTGCGATGCTCCTCGAAGGCCGTCTCGGGGTGCTGATGGATGTCATGGCGCCAGCCCTCCATGTCCTTCTGGAAGTCGGCGATGCGGTTGATGATCGGCATGCAACTCTCCTCGAAACCGGGTTTTGCGGCAGCTTAGAGCCTGCCGCGGGCCGGTCAAGTTGCGTCGCCGTAACTGGCCAGGCCGGCCTCGATGGCCGCCGAATCGGGCAGCGCCGCCTGGGCGCCGGCGGCACGGCAGGACAGGCTGCCGGCGACGCAGGCCCGCCGCGTCGCATCCGGCAGGGACAGCCCCCGCGCCAGCGCCGCTGCCAGCACGCCCACGAAGGCGTCGCCCGCCCCCGTGGTATCGACGACCTCGACGGCCAGCGCGGGAGCCGACCAGTCGTGCCGGCCGTCGCTGCCCTGAGCCCCCAGCTCGCCCAGCGTGACGATGACGGGTACACCGAGTTTTCCGCACAGGGCCGGCGCGTCAGCAGCGCTTGCCGCGGTCCAGCGCGCCAAGGCCGTGGCTTCCAGCTCGTTGACGACCAGCAGATCGACCGCCCGCAACGCCACTTCCGCCAGTTCCAGCGCCGGCGCCAGGTTGAGGACGACGCGCGCGCCGGCCTTCTTCGCCATCGCGATGGCCCGTTCCGTCTCTTCGCGCCGCAATTCGCGCTGCAATACCAACGTGTCGCCGGCCGCAAGCTGGCCTTCCAGCCATGCCGCCTCGACGGCGAGATTGGCCCCGGCAGCGACCATGATCTGGTTCTGCCCGTCGGTGCCGACCCCGACCGCCGCCGCCCCAGTCGGACGCTCGACGGTGCGAATGGTGGCAAGATCGACGCCGGCGGCCCGCGCATTGGCCAGCGCCTGCTCGCCCAGTGCGTCGCGGCCGATGGCGCCCACCAGCCTTACCGACGCGCCGTCGCGGACTGCCGCCACCGCCTGGTTGGCGCCCTTGCCGCCGGGAGCCACGCGATAGGTCTCGCCCAGCACCGTCTCGCCCGGCCGCGGCAATACCGGCACGGCGAACAGATGGTCGACGATGATGGAGCCGAAGACGACGATCATGCCGGGGCCTCCAATGCAAACGGCCGCCGGCAGGCCGGCGGCCGCATGGCGCTATCGCAACCGCCTCAGTGGCTCATCAGCACCGGGACGGTCATCGAACCGAGGATTTTGCGGGTGACGCCGCCGATCACCAGCTCGCGCAGTCGCGAATGGCCATAGGCGCCCATCACCAGCAGATCGACGCCGAGATCGGCGATGCGCGAGAGGATCACGTCGCCCGGATCGGCATCGTCCGATACAGTGAAGGACGACGTCACCTTGACCCCGTGGCGGGCCAGGAACTGGGCGATGTCGGCGCCGGGATCCTCGCCATGGCCGCGCGGGCCCGACTTGGGATTGACGGCCAGCACCGTCACGGCCTTGGCGGCTTGCAGCAGGGGCAGCGAATCGCTCACCGCCCTCGTCGCCTCGCGGCCGGCGTTCCACGCCACCATGACGTGGCCACCCATCAGCGGACCCTTGAAGCCGATATAGGGCAACAGCATCACCGGCCGGCCGGCGCGCAGCGCCACCGTCTCGGGGAGGTCCGGCACCACGTCGGGGTCGGCCAGGTTGCTGTCGTACTGGCCCATGACCACGAGATCGGCGTAGCGCGCGTTCATGGTGCCGAGATCGTAGACGTCGCCCTGCGCCTCGCGCCACTCGCTGCTGACGCCGACGCGGTTGCAGATGGCGTCGAACGAGGCCTTGGCCTTCGCCGCCTGCTCCTTTGTGCGGTTCTCCTGCAGCAGGATCAGGTCGGGGCTGATGCCCGCCTCGAGATAGGCCGGCAGCACGATGTTGCCACGCAGGAACAGGCCGACCAGATGCGCGCCGCAGCCGCGCGCGATCTCCGCTGCCGCCTCGACCCGCTTGTCGTTGGTCGGCGCGGTGTCGCAATTGACCAGAATCGTCTTGTAGCCCATCGATCCCTCCAATGCCTTCAATAGACAAGCATATTGGACCCGAAGGGTTCCGGATAAAATGATCTAGATCAACGGGGAATCGCCGATTCCACGGCTCAGCCGGCCCTTTGTTCGACCGCCAGGCGCCCTTCCTGGATCGCATGGCAGGCCACCATGCCGCCCTCGATGGCGTAGGGCTGCGGCACTTCCGTGCGGCAGCGCTCGTTGGCGAAGGGGCAGCGCGGATTGAAGGCGCAGCCGGGCGGCGGATCGATCGGGCTCGGCACCTCGCCGCCCACCGGCGTGCGCTCGCGGCCCGTCATCTCCAGATCCGGGATCGTGTCGAGCAGCATGCGCGTATAGGGATGCTTGGGGCGGTAGAACAGAGTTTTCGTATCGGCCAATTCGACCAGCCGGCCGAGATACATCACGCCGACGCGGGTCGAGATGTTGTAGACGACCGCCAGGTTGTGCGAGATGAACAGGTAGGTCAGCCCGAAATCGCGCTGCAGCTCCTTCATCAGGTTCAGGATCTGCGCCTGCACCGACACGTCGAGCGCCGAAGTCGGCTCGTCGCAGACGAGGAACTCCGCCTCGCTGGCCAGCGCGCGGGCGATCGAGATGCGCTGGCGCTGGCCGCCGGAGAATTCGTGCGGAAACTTCGCCCCGTCGGCCGCCGTCAGCCGCACCTGGCGCAGCAGCTGGCCGACCCGGTCGGCGATCGCCGCCGGCGAGCGCGCCAGCTTGAAGGCCCGGATCGGCTCGGCGACGATATCGAACACACGCCAGCGCGGATTGAGGCTGGCATAGGGATCCTGGAAGATCATCTGCATGCGCCGGCGCAGCGGCGCCATTTCGCGCCGCCCGATCTTGGGATCCAGCACCCGGCCCTCGA
Source organism: Rhodospirillaceae bacterium (assembly GCA_040255215.1). Taxonomy (GTDB): domain Bacteria; phylum Pseudomonadota; class Alphaproteobacteria; order Reyranellales; family JAQSWP01; genus JAQSWP01. The sequence continues at coordinate 3,244 of JBDZUM010000093.1, read as the reverse complement.
AGGCGATCGTGCCGTCGGTCGGCCGGTAGAGCCCGACCACCAGCCGCGCCACGGTCGACTTGCCGCAACCCGATTCGCCCACCAGCGACAGCGTCTCGCCGCGGGTGATGTCGAAATCGATGCCGTCGACGGCGCGCACGATCTGCTCGGGCTTGCCTTCCAGCACGCGATTGAGCCAGGGCGGCGAGACGTCGAAATAGCGCTTCAGCCCGCGCACCTCGAGCAGCGTGTCGCCGCCGATGCTGACCTTGCGTTCCGCCCGTTCAGCCATTGGCCGCCTCCAGAACGCGTTCCAGCTTCGGCCCGGTGCCGGCGGCGTCGTAGAGCCAGCAGGCGGCCTGCGTCGCGCCGGCCGACAGCAGGTCCGGCCGCTGTTCGGTGCAGCGGGCGCCGGCATGCGGGCAGCGCGGATTGAACGCGCAGCCCGGCGGAATCTCGGTCAGCCGCGGCATGGCGCCCTCGATCTGGGTCAGCCTGCCCTGCTCGCCGCCGATGGCGGGAATCGATCCCATCAGGCCGCTGGTATAGGGATGGCGCGCGTTCTTCACCACGTCGCGCACCGGCCCGATCTCGGCGATTCGGCCGGCATACATCACCGCGACCCGGTCGGCGGTCTCGGCGATGACCCCCATGTCGTGCGTCACCAGCATCACCGCCGTGCCGTGCTCGCGGCACAGCCGCTTGAGCAGCGCGATGATCTGCGCCTGGATCGACACGTCCAGCGCGGTGGTCGGCTCGTCGGCGATGATCAGCTTCGGATTGGCGCACAGCGCCAGCGCGATCACCACGCGCTGGCGCATGCCGCCGGAGAACTGGTGCGGATAGTGATCGACGCGCTGCTCGGCGGCGGGAATCCCGACCTCCTTGAGCAATTCGATCGCCCGCGCCCGCGCCTGCTGCGCCGTCAGGCTGAGATGGGTGAGGATGGTCTCGATCAGCTGCCGGCCGACCGTGTAGAGGGGATTGAGGCTGGTCAGCGGGTCCTGGAAGATCGCGCCGATCTGCGCGCCGCGCACCTTGCGCATTTCCTCGTGCGGCAGATCGTCGATGCGCCTGCCTGCCAGCCTGATCTCGCCGCCGGCGACGCGGCCGGGCGGTTCCAGCAGGCCGATGATGGCGGCGCCGGTCAGCGACTTGCCGGCGCCCGATTCGCCCACCACCCCCAGCACCTCGCCGGGATCGATATGGAACGACACGTCGTCGACCGCCACCAACGTCCCGCGCCGCGTCGGAAACTCGACCCGCAGGTTGCGGACCTCGAGAAGCGGCTGGTTGGCGACGGCGTTCATCGGTCCGGCCTCAGCGCAGCTTGGGATTGAGCGCGTCGCGCAGCCAGTCGCCCAGCAGATTGACCGACAGCACCAGCGCCAGCAGCGCGATGGCCGGCATCATCGAGATCCACCAATTGCCCTCCTGGATGACGCGGTTGCCCTCCTCGATCAGCCGCCCCAGCGACGGCTGCGTCGCCGGCAGGCCGACGCCAAGGAACGACAGCGTCGCCTCGGTGATGATGGCCAGCGCCAGGTTGATGGTGGCGATGACCAGCACCGGCCCCATGACGTTGGGCAGGATGTGGCGGAACAGGATGACGATGGGATGGATCCCGATGACCTTGGCGGCCAGAACGTATTCCTTGTTCTTCTCGACCAGCACCGAGCCGCGCACCGTGCGCGCGTACTGCACCCAGAACGACAGGCCGATCGACAGGATGATGACGATCATCGCCAGCTCGTCGAAGCGCTGGTTGCCGACGATGCCGCGTGCCACGCCGTTGATCAGCAGCGCGATCAGGATCGCCGGAAAGGTCAGCTGCACGTCGGCGGCGCGCATGATGAAGGCGTCGACCGCGCCGCCGGCATAGCCGCTGATCAGCCCCAGCGTGATGCCCAGCGCCATGGCGAACAGCACCGAGACGAAGCCGACGAACAGCGAGATGCGCATGCCGTAGATGATGGCTGAGAGCACGTCGCGGCCCTGCTCGTCGGTGCCGAGCAGGAACTCGGTGTTGCCGCCCTCGATCCAGAACGGCGGCAGCAGGCCGTTGATCAGGTTGATCGAGCCGAGATCCAGCGGATCGGTGGGCGATATCCACGGCGCGAAGATCGCCGCCAGGAACAGCAGGGCGGTGACGATGCCGGCGGTGACGATGACCGGCGACTTGCGGAAGCTGTAGGCGATGTCGCTGTCCCAGGCGCGATAGACCATGGCGGCAAGGCGGGTCGACATGTCAGTGCCCTCCCTTGCCGATGCTGTCCAGCCGCAGGCGCGGATCGACGGCGTAGTACAGCAGGTCGACGGCGAGATTGATGACGACGAAGAACAGCGCGATCAGCACCAGGTAGGTCGCCATCACCGGGATGTCGACCGACTGCACCGACTGGATGAAGAGCTGTCCCATGCCCGGCCACGAGAACACCGTCTCGGTGATGATGGCGAAAGCGATGATGGCGCCGAGCTGCAGGCCGGTGATGGTGATGACCGGCACCAGCGTGTTCTTCAGCGCGTGGCCGAAATTGATGGCGCGGTCGGTCAGGCCGCGGGCGCGGGCGAACTTGATGTAGTCGGTGCGCATGACCTCGAGCATTTCCGAGCGCACCAGCCGCATGATCAGGGTGAGCTGGAACAGGCCAAGCGTGATCGCCGGCAGGATCATCGCCGACAGGCCGGAAAGCGTGAAGAAGCCGCTGCTCCACCAGCCGATCTGCACCACCTCGCCGCGCCCGAAGGACGGCAGCACGTTGAGCCAGACGGCGAAGACCAGGATCAGCAGGATGCCGATGAGAAACGTCGGCAGCGACACGCCGATCAGCGACACGGTGAGGAAGAAGCGGCTGGCGGCGCTGCGCGGATAGAGACCGGTGAACACGCCCAGCCCGACGCCCACCACCAGCGCGATGACGGCGGCGACGAAGCTCAGTTCGACGGTCGCCGGCAGGCGGCTGCCGATGACGTCCATCACCGGCTCGCTCATGCGGTAGGACAGGCCGAAATCGCCCTGCACGCCGTTGAAGACGAAGCGGGCGAACTGGATCGGGAACGCATCGTTGAGGCCGAGCTGCTCGCGCAGCTTCTCGCGCTCGTCCAGCGGCGTATCGATGCCGACCAGGCTGTTGATCGGGTCGCCGACGAAATTGAACAGCGAAAAGGCGATCAGGCCCACCGCCAGCATGACGACGATGGCCTGCAGGATGCGGCGGATGATGAACGCTAGCATCGGGCTGGCAAAAGCGGCGTGGTCCGGACT
>JBDZUM010000205.1:0-3192 GCA_040255215.1 Rhodospirillaceae bacterium | reverse complement strand
GATCTCAGTTGGGGGATCAGATGAGCGCACCGGCCGGCATTGCCGACACAATCGGGTTCGACGATTTTCTGCGGGTCGACGTCAGGGTCGGCACGGTGATCGAGGCCGCGCCGCTCGAAGGCGCACGCAAGCCGGCGATCCGTCTGCGCATCGATTTCGGCCCGGCGATCGGCGAGAAGAAGTCATCGGCCCAGATCACGCGGCATTACCGGCCGGAGGAGCTGGTGGGCCGCCAGGTCGCGGCGGTGGTCAATTTTCCGCCGCGCCAGATCGGCAAGTTCATGTCGGAGGTCCTGACGCTCGGCTTTCCCGACGCCGATGGCGAGGTCGTGCTGCTGCAGCCCGAACGCGCGGTGCCCAATGGCGGGCGGCTGTTCTGACCGTTCCTGCCATCAGGCCAGATTGAGCAGCACGTTGAACGCAAAGGCCAGCAGAACGGCCACGATCTGGCCGGCCAGCCTCGCTTCGCTTGTTTCGCCATAGGTGACGGAGAGGTTTTCCTGCCGGTCCCAGGGCGTGACGCCATTGTCGACCAGCGCGCGGTACGACACGATCTGCATGACCAGCGATACGATCGGCAGACCGAGCCCGAGCCCGAGCGCGGCCAGCTTGAGATTGCGCCGCATGGCGCTGGCCACGGTCAGTTCGCCGGGTCCGTTCGGCGCGACATGGATGCGGAACAGCGCCCGGGCCGGCGTCGTGCCGACCAGACCGAGAAACACGGCGTCGACGATGCAGCACAATACGATGATGAGCGGCGTCAGGATGACGTGCTCGACCCAGCGCGGGTAGTCGTAGTCGTATTCGATCCCGGCAAGCGCCACGCCGATCGCCAGTAGGAAGATGGCGAACAGGATCATGATCGAATAGATCGAGAAATCGACGATCTTGGCGAAGAAGCGCCGCCAGGGTCGGGGTGTCGTCGGATCGAAGGCGTCGTCAGCGGCGATGGTCATGCGCAGGATGATGCACGACCATCGGTTGCGGCTCAATCCTGGAGATCGACCTCACTTTCCGAACTTCGCGCGCGCCTCGACCGCGGCCGTGAACTTGCCGGTGAGCTGGCTCTGATCGGCGTCGGCGAAGGAGGTGGCGCGATGCAGGGCGCCGGCGGTGGCGTTGATCGCCTCCTTCACCAGCCGCACCGTGACTGCCGGCGCCTGTTCGAGCACGGTCCTGGCCATCTCCAGTGCCGTCTCGACCGTGGCGCCGTCTTCGGCGACGGCATCGATCAGGCCCCAATCGAGGGCCTGCTCCGCCCCCATCTTTTCCTGCATCAGCGTGATACGCTTGGCGCGCGCGGGACCGACCAGGGTCACCAGCCGCGGCAGCGCACCCCATTGCAGGTTGAGGCCGATTTTCGTTTCCGGCACGTAGAGATAGGCGCTCCTGCCCAGCACACGCCAGTCGCAGGCAAGCGCAATGGCGACGCCGGCGCCGACCGACAGGCGTTCCATGGCGCAGACCGTCAATTGCGGCATGTCCTCCCAGGCGCGGCACAGGCGCACGCCGCCATAGAATATGTGGCGCTTCTCCAGATCGCTCAGGGCGTCGATCTTCCATGTTTCCGGATCGCGCAGGTCGGCGCCGGCGGAGAAGGCGTTGCTCGCCCCCGTCAGAACGACGGCATGCGTGTCGAGATCGTCGTGGAAGCCAAGCGCGACGTGAGTGAGTTCGCGCACCAGCTTTTGGTTGAAGGCATTGAGGCTGCCCTTGCGATCGAAGCGCACGATCGCGATCGGGCCGTTCTTCTCCACCGTGACGTAGTCGAGCTGCATGACTGTCCTCCCTTTCGGGGCACAGTCTAGATCGGCAGGCGCAGCCGCGCTCGCAGGCCTTTCATCGGCGAATCGAGCAGCACCAGTTCGCCGCCATGGCCGCGGATCACGTCGCGGGCGATGGTAAGGCCCAGTCCGGCGCCGCCAGTCAGCGGGTTGCGCGACTGTTCGATGCGGAAGAAAGGCCGGAACACGTCGTCGCGCCGCTCGGCCGGGATGCCCGGACCGTCGTCGTCGACCGTGACCTCGATCCAGCGCTTGCGCCGCACCGCGGTGATGGCGACGGTCTTGCCGAAGCGCTGGGCGTTGGCGACCAGGTTGGTCAGGCAGCGCTTCATGGCCAGCGGCCGCGCGACGACGTCCAGGTCGCCCTCGATCCGCACCGACAGGCTGGCGCCGGCACGTCGCGCGTCGCTCGCGACGTCGTCGATCAGCGACCCCAGATCCATCGGCTTCGGTTCCTCGTCGCCGTCGCCGCGGGCGAAGGCGAGATAGCCCTCGATCATCCGCTCCATGTCGGCGATGTCGCCCTTCAGCGCCTCGACGTCCGCCCCGTCGCCCATCATGGCCAGACCCAGCCGCATGCGGGTCAGCGGCGTGCGCAGATCGTGCGATACGCCGGCCAGCATTTCGGTGCGCTGCTGCACCTGGCGGCGCAGGCGTTCGCGCATGGTCAGGAAGGCCTGCGCCGCCTGCCGCGTCTCCAGCGCGCCTTCCGGTTCGAAATCCGGCACCTCGCGACCCTTGCCCAACATGTCGGCGATCGCCGCCAGGCGGCGGATCGGTTCGATGGTGCGGTGCATGAAGAGCAGCGCGACGCCGAGCAGGATCAGAGTCGTGCCCAGCATGGCGAGGATGAAGGTGTAGCTGGTGTTGGTGTAGAGCCGCGACACCGGCGAAATGACCTCGAGAACGCCGTCGGCGAGCTGGATGCGGATCAGCACGCCGTCTTCGGCGTCGGCGTCGAAGTAGTAGGGGCGCGTGTTGTAGCGCTCCAGCGCGCGCTGAATGGTGGGCTCGAGCAGCGACAGCGGATCGGCGCTCGACTTGCGCTCGATCACCGCGCCGGGGTGGAACGTCACCGTCAGGCGCAGGTCGTCGTCGGCGCGCTTCTGGATCCAGCGGAAATTCTCCTCGCCGGGAAAGTCGCTGCGCCAGGCGATGATGAAGTTGATGTCGTTGACCAGCGCCCGCGCCAGCCGCCCGGCGACGTTGTCCCAGTGGATTTCGTAGAACACGGCGGTGACGACGAGCTGCGCCAGCACCACGGGCGCGATGACGATGATCACCACCCGCGCCAGCAGCGTCTTGGGCCGCAGCTTGCGCAGCTTGCGGCGCAGCAGCGCCACGCGGCTTTCGGTCTCGCGCCGCCCGAGCCGGCGGTCGAGCCAGCCGAGCGGTCCGCCGCGCTGCG
>JBDZUM010000092.1:0-17425 GCA_040255215.1 Rhodospirillaceae bacterium | reverse complement strand
AACAGGAACACCTTGAGGTCGACGCCATGCGAGCGGTGCAGATAGATCTCGCGCGGCAGCAGCCAGGCCACGAAGCCCTTGCCGGTCGCCCGACCGATGGCCAGCCAGACGCCGAAGGCGATCAGCACGGTCAGCAGCAGATAGACCGGCGACAGCCGTTCGCCAAGGCTGAGCATGCCGCCGACCAGCCGCGCCAGCTGGACCAGAATCTCGGTCGCGATCTCCTGCATGCTGCCCCCCTGCCCGCGCCATCGCCCCCGCGACGCGCCCTCCAAGGACAGAGTCTAACGAACCGAATAAAAACTATTGGAAATCAGTGGTATAAATCGAACTTCTACCAACGTATCTGAGCCGGAAGCGAATCGTCAGAAAAATCGAATAACAGACTGACAAACAATATATTTCTGGAACAACACGCCATATCCAAAAAGATAGGGAAAGAATCGCTCCTTTCCCTATCCCGTTCAGTCAGTTTGCCGCAGCGCGGCCCGGTTCCGAATTCTCAGATCGGATCCCAGGAGAAGATGTCCCCCGAGCGGTCGAGCTTGTAGAACGAGCTCTGCATCGCCGGCATCGCCACCTCGGCGATGCTGTCGGGCGTCCAGCCCTCGTCGCCGGCATGCACCGAACGCAGCACGCGCGGCTGGCTGAACAGGAAGATCTCGTTCTTGCGCACGCCGAAGATCTGGCCGGTGACGTCCTTGGCCTTGTCGCTGGCCAGATAGACGCAGATCGGCGCGATTTTGGCCGTGGTCATCTGCTTGATGCGCTCGACGCGCGCCTTCTCGGCGTCGGTCTCGGTCGGGATCGTGCCGATCAACCGGCTCCAGGCGAAGGGCGAGATGCAGTTGGAGCGCACGTTGAAGCGCTGCATGTCGAGCGCGATGCTCTTGGACAGCCCGACGATGCCCATCTTGGCGGCGGCGTAGTTGGCCTGGCCGAAATTGCCGACCAGCCCCGACGTCGAGGTGAAGTGCACGAAGCTGCCGCCGTTCTGCTCCTTGAAGTAGTTGGCGGCGGCGCGGCTGGTGTTGAAGCAGCCGTTTAGATGCACGTCGATCACCGCCTTCCAGTCCATGTGGCTCATGCGGTGGAAGATGCGGTCGCGCAGGATGCCGGCATTGTTGACGACGCAGTCGATGCGGCCGAAGGCATCGACCGCCTGCTTGACCATCTTCTCGGCGCCGGCGGCGTCGGCCACCGAATCGTAGTTGGCGACGGCGTTGCCGCCGGCCTTCTTGATTTCGTCCACCACTTCCTGCGCCGGCGTGTTGCTGCCGGCGCCCTCGCCGTCGGCCGAGCCGCCCAGGTCGTTGACCACCACCTTGGCGCCGTTGGCGGCCATCATGAGCGCGATATCGCGGCCGATTCCGCGCCCCGCGCCGGTCACCAATACGACCTTGTCCTTGACGATTTGCGAGCCTGGCATGTCCTTGAGCTTCCTTTCTTGCACTTGCGAGATCATGAATACTTGTTCATATCAATACGTCCAAAACGGTTAGACACGCAACGCAAGAAGGGTACGAACGAACATGGCGTCCATCGATATCAAGGCGGAAATCACCGGCAAGGTCTGGCAGATCGCGGCCCCGGTCGGCAGCTCCGTGGCGGAAGATGATCCGATAGTCATTTTGGAAGCCATGAAGATGGAAATCCCGGTTCTGGCCACCGCCGCCGGCAAGGTCGCCGAGATCCGCTTCGGCGAGGGCGACACGGTCAACGAAGGCGACGTCGTCGCCATCATCGAGGCCTGAGACGCCGCCGGGCGGGCATCCCGTGCCGCTTGGCGAAACACCTGCCGGACCAGCCGCCAGCGACGACGAAGGGCGGCTGGTCTGGCTCGACGCCGCCGATGGCTGGCGTCTGGCGCTGCGCGACTTTTCGCCGCCCGCCCCCGATCCCGACAAGCCGATCGTTCTGGTCTTCGCCGCCATGGGCGCGCCGGCTCGCGCCTATCGCCGGCTGTGCCGCTGGTTCGCCGGTCGCGGCTACCCCATCGCCACGCTCGACACGCGCGGCACCGGCGAAAGCCTGCCGATCCCCCGCCGCGGCATCGATTTCGGCGTCAGCAAGCATCTCTACGAGGACTGGCCCGCCGCCATCGCCTGGGCGCGCCTCAGCCATCCCGGCCGCCGCATCGTGCTGATGGGCCATTCCATCGGCGGCCAGCTCAGCGGCAACTACGCCGGCCTCAATCCCGGCATCGTCTCGGCGCTGGTGCTGCTGACCACCACCAGCGTCTGGTTCCGGTCGACGCCGTTCCTCTCGCGCTGGCTGCGCGGCCTCTACATGTTCAGCGCCTTCTCGCTGTGGGCGCGCCGGCATGGCTGGCTCGACGGCAGCGTGTTCGACTGGGGCCTGCCATTGTCGCGCCAGGTGGTGCTCGACTGGGCGCGCTGGGGCTTCACGGGCCGATACTCGGACACCGAAAAGCGCAATCTCGACGGCGCGCTGGCCGGCGTCGAACTGCCGGTGCTGTCGATTTCCTTCACCGACGATCTGCGATTGGCGCCGAAGGAAGCCTGCGACGATTACATCCGCCGCCTGCCTAGGGCGCAACTGACGCGCTGGCATCTGGCGCCGGGCGATATCGCTCTGCCCGAGGCGGGCCATTTCGTCCATCTGCGCGGCGCGCCTGAGCTATGGCGCCGCATCGACGCCTGGCTGCAGCAGACGCTGGCCCGATAACGATCTAAGACGCGGCGGGCGCCGGCGGCGGCACCGGCTCGACCGTCTGCACCACGGGCGGCTCGGCCCGATGCGGCCGCAGCAGCAGCAAGGTCGCCAGCAGGCCGAACGCGGCGAAGCCCAGCAGGGTCCAGATCATCGGCATCTGCGTGCCGTCGGTCAGGGCGGTCACGATGGCGGTCGACAGCGCCGCCCCGCCCATCTGCAGCGTGCCCATCAGCGACGATGCCGTGCCGGCCTGGCGCGGGAACTGGTTGACCGACCCCGCCATCGCTGGCGCCATGCTCATGCCGCAGCCCGTGGCGACGATGAAATACGGCCCGACGATCGCCAGCACCGAAAGCTCGCCGGCCAGCGCCAGCGCCAGCATCAGCAAGCCGCCGCAGGCCGCCGTCGAAATGCCGATCAGGATGCAGACCGGCAGGCGCACCCGCGTCACGGTGCGGGTGGAAACGAAGCTGCCCAGCGTGAACCCCGCCACCGACGTTAGGATCCAGTACCCGTAATCCTCAGGCGTCAGATGCAGCATGTTCATCAGCGCGAAGGGCGAACCGGCGACGTAGGCGAACATGGTGCCGAACGTCGCGCCGATGGCCAGCGCGTAGCCGAGGAACTGGCGATGGGTCAGCATCGGCCCGGCCTGGCGGATGGTGCCGACGATGCCCACACCCTGCCCCAGATAGGGATTGCTCTCGCGCAGGCCGAACAGCACCACCAGGAAAACCGTGCCGCCGAAGCCGGCCAGCACGTAGAACACCGACTGCCATCCGAACCACGCCGTCAGGTGCCCGCCCAGCACCGGCGCGATGGCCGGCGCGATGTTGATGCCGAAGGACAGCCACGACATGACCCGCGCCGAGCCCTGGTGCCCGAACGTGTCGCGGGTGATGGCGCGCGCCATGACCGCGCCGGAACACACGCCAAGGCCATGGAACAGGCGCAGCAGGATCAGCGCGTCGATGGTCGTCGCCAGCGCGCAGGCCAGCCCCATCAGGCTGAAGACCGCCGCGCCGAACAGCAGCACCGGCTTGCGACCGAAGCGGTCCGACAGCGGTCCGTAAATGATCTGCCCGGCGGAGAAGCCGACCAGGAAGGTGGTCAGCGTCAGCTTGACCTGCTCGTCGCTGGCCGCCAGCGCATGGCCGATCGTGGTCATGGTCGGCGTATAGATGCTCATCGAAAGCGGCCCGAAGGCGCTCAGCGCGACGAGCAGCGCGATCAGCTTGCGATTGTCCAGCGACATGGAGGGTTGCTCAGGCCGCGTTCTCGGCTTCGGCCTCGCGCGCGAAGTCGCCTACCGGCGTCGCTTCCTCGTTGTTGAGGAACGGCATCTGCGGGTAGAGCTTGCGGAACGCCTCGCGGATGGTGGCGAACGGCACGTCGACGAAGGCGCCGCGGTAGCGCAGGTACTCCATGTGCTTCTGCCCCTGCAGATCGAACGGGTGGTAGATCGAATCCTCGCGCCCGTCGAATTCAAGCGACTTCAGGCGGAACTTCTCGGTCAGCTCCTTGTTGAAGGCCGGCGTCGCCTTGACCCATTTGCCGTCCAGCCACAGATCCGTATAGCCGTGGTAGTAGAAGACGTCGGTCCCCATCATCTCGCTGAGGCGCTTGGTCGTCATGTGGTTGCGCACGTCGGCGAAGCCGACGCGGGCCGGGATGCCGATCGCGCGCGCCGCCGCCGCCATCAACGCCGCCTTGGTGACGCAATAGCCATAGCCCTGCATCAGGCAGGTGCTGGCCTTGTAGGCGTGCGGCACCAGCGGCGTGTTATAGGGGTCGTAGCGGATCTGGTCGCGCACCGCGTAGTAGAGCCTGACCGCCTGCTCGATGCGGTCTTGGCTGTCGCCCACCACGTCGCGGGCGAAGGCGACGATGGCAGGATGGTCGCTGTCGATATATTCGCGCGGGCTCAGGCACTCCGCCAGAGAGGCGCCGTCCCCCAGCGTTTCGATGGCGATCTTCTCCGCATCCGTCTCGGCCATGTCCGGCATGCCAACCCTCTGCCCGCTTATCCTGTGAACTGACGTTCATTAACTCGTTCGCCGGGCGAACAAGTCAAGTCGCCGGGCTGAAGGGCAGCCCTGCGCAAGGCGCAGCGCCGTGCGCCGTAAACGAAGGCGGCTTTAACCGGCGCTCTCGCGTGGGCTGATGAGGAAATGGGCGTTGGCCGAGGCGATCGGCCGGGCCCGGTCGTCCTGCCAGGCCTCGACGGCGACGTTGACCACCCGCCTGCCCTGCTTGGTCAGCACCGCCCGTGCCAGCGTGTCGACCGGCCGGCCCGACCGCAGATAGTCGACCGTGATCGTGATGATCTTGGGGATGCTCGTGGTCTCGATCTCCCACAGCACCTGGAAGATCGCCGCCGCCTCGAGCAGCGCCCCGATCGTGCCGCCATGCAGGGCCGGCAGCATGATGTTGCCGATCAGCTGCCGGTCGTAGCGCATGCGCGTCAGCAGTTCGCCGGTCGAGTTCTCCGGCGCGATATTCATGAACTTGTTGTAGGGCGTCGAATCCACCAGGGCGGACAGATCGCCGCTGCGTCGGGCCTCGGCCACGAGATCGAGCAGGCTCATGCGCCGTCTCCCTTGCCGTCGTCCGCATTGCCATCGTCGGCCTTGATCAACGGCTCCTTGTTGCGCGGCGTTCCCTTGGTCGCCAGCATGAAGGTGCCCGACGCCGCGGCGATCGGGTCGGACGGATCGCCGTGATGGGCGAAGGCCCGCGTGAACGCCACGTTGCTGGTGATGCGGTAGCATTCGGCCTCGGCGATCACCGCTTCGCCCTTGGTGGCCGGCCGCACGTAGTCGATGCGCAGGTCGAGCGTGGCGAAGGGCTGCGGCGTCTTCAGCATCGTCGCCACCGCCATGCCGCAGCAGGCATCGAGCATGGTCGTGATGGCGCCGCCATGGATCACGCCCGTCTCGGGATTGCCGACCAGTTCCTGCTTCCAGGGCAGCCGCAGCACGCCCCGCCCGCGCGCGACCTCGACCACCTCCAGCCCCAGCGCCTTGTTTTGCGGAATGGCGTCCGAGAAGGCCTGCTCGTAGATCTTGCGGTCCGGCTTGTCGCTCATAGTCCCATCTGTCGCGCGGCGAGATCCTTCATGATCTCGATCGAGCCGCCGCCGATCGACATCACCTTGGTCTCGCGATAGATACGCTCGACCTTGCTGCCGCGCAAATACCCGGCGCCGCCCAGTATCTGCATCGCCTCGTTGGCGACCCATTCCAGCGACGTCGTGGCGAAGTTCTTCAGCATGCAGATCTCGGCCACCGGCTGCTCGCCCTGCTCGACGCGCCAGGCGAGCTGCTCCAGCGTCGCCTTCACCGCATTCACGCGCATCGCCATGTCGACGATCTTGTGCCGGATGACCTGGTTCCTGATCAGCGGCCGCCCGAACGTCTCGCGCTGGCGGGCATAGTCGATCGCCTCCTCGAGGCAGACCTTGGCGAAACCGTAGGCCCCGGCCGCCAGCATGATGCGCTCGGGGTTGAAGTTGCGCATGATGCCGTTGAAGCCGGCATTCTCAGGGCCGATCAGATTGTCGACCGGCACCTTCACGTCGTCGAAGAACAGTTGCGCCGTATCCGAGGCCCACCAGCCCATCTTGCGCAGCCTGGTGCGCGAGAAACCCGGCCGGTCGCGCTCGATCAGCAGCAGCGACACCCCGCCCATGCCTGGCCCGCCGGTTCGCACCGCGACCGTGTAGTAGTCGGCGCGGAAGCCGGACGTAATGAACATCTTCTGGCCGTTGACGATATAGTGGTCGCCTTCGCGCCGCGCCGTGGTCTTGAGATTGGCGACGTCGGAGCCGCCGCTGGGCTCGGTGATCGCCAGCGCGCTGATCTTCTCGCCGGAGAGGATTTCGGGCAGCACCTTGCGCTTCATCCATTCCGGGCCGAGGGCCGCGATCGGCGGCGCGCCGATGGTGTGGCTGCCCAGGCCGGCGCTGACGCCGCCGCTGCCGGCCCGCGCCAGCTCCTCGCTGGCGATGATGCGGAAGAAGCCGTCGGTCGGCACGCCGCCATACTCTTCCGGATAACCCATCTGCAGCAGGCCGACGGCGGACGCCTTCCTGTAGAGTTCGCGCGGAAATTCCTCGGCCTCGTCCCATTGGTCGACGAACGGCGCGATGTCGCGCTCGACGAAGCGCCGCATCTGGTCGCGGAAGGCGTCATGTTCGGCCGTGTAATAGGGGCTTGGCGGTCGCGGCAGCATGTCCATGGGACGGCGTCTCCAAAGCGCAAGCCGGTGGCGGCTCGGCCGGCTCATTATAGGAGCGGCGCGGCGTGGTCAAACCACCCCCGGGAGGAAGGCATATGTACGTTCCTCAATGCGGAACGAAAGTCATTCACAGAGAAATTCTGTTGACATAACAGGGGCAAAACCTGTCTCGTTCCTCCCACGTCTTCGCCGCGACAAAAAGCGGAAGCGACGGTCCGGCAACGGGCCGGGGCGGAGACGGACAGGGCGGAAAGAAATTCTATGTTCGATTTCGTACAGCAGCTGGTGAACGGCATTGCTGTCGGGTGCATCTACGGACTGATCGCGCTCGGCTTCGTGCTGATCTACAAGGCGACCGAGGTCGTCAACTTCGCCCAGGGCGAGTTGATGATGCTGGGCGGCTTCTTCGCCTTCACCTTCATGACCCTGATGGGTCTGAACTACTGGATCGGCTTCCTGCTCGCCGTCATCTGCATGGCGCTGCTGGGCAGCGCCATCGAGCGCGTCGTCGTCCGCCCGATCCTGGGCTACCCGCAGTTCTCCATCGTCATGGCGACCATCGGCCTGGGCTTCTTCGCCCGCTCCATCGCCGGCATGATCTGGAGCACCGACGACCTGAAGATCGAAACGCCCTTCAGCGAAAGCGTCACCGAGAACGTGGTCCGCATCGGCGGGCTGGTGATCGCCGACGACAAGGTCTCGATCATCGTCGCTACCGTGCTGCTCTGCGTCGTGCTCTACTTCTTCTTCTCCCGCACCCGCATGGGCGTCGCCATGCAGGCGACTTCGCAGAACATGCTGGCTGCCTATTACATGGGCATTCCGGTCAAGCGCGTCTTCTCGATGATCTGGGCGATCAGCGCCGCCGTCGCCTGCTTCGCCGGCATCCTGCTGGCGCCCAGCACGCTGATCCACACCAATGTCGGCTTCCTCGGCCTGAAGGCCTTCCCGGCCGCGGTGCTGGGCGGCTTCGGCTCGATCCCCGGCGCGCTGGTCGGCGGCATCATCATCGGCGTCATCGAGGCGCTGGCCGGCTTCTACCTGCCGCAGGGCTTCAAGGACGTCGCGGCCTACATCGTTCTTCTGCTGGTGCTCTGGTTCAAGCCCGAAGGCCTGTTCGGCTTGAAGATGCGCAAGAAGGTCTGATCCCATGCGCTTTATTTTCAAGACCGACTACGACCAGGACATCCGCCTGCTCAAGCACAGCGGCTATTGGTGGTCGTATGGCGTGCTGGCCTTCCTGCTGGCGCTGGCGCCCTTCGTGCTGGGCGGCTACCTGCTGTCACAGCTGGTCTTCGTCTACATCTACGCCATTGTCGGCGTCTCGCTGACCATCCTGACCGGCTTCACCGGCCAGGTGTCGCTGGGCCATGCCGCCTTCCTGGCGATCGGCGCCTATACCGCGGGCTTCCTGCAGAGCCTCGGCGTGCCGTTCGTCGTCTACTTCCCCGCCGCCGCCGTCATCACTGGCGCGGTCGGCATGGTCGTCGCCATTCCCGCCCTGCGGCTGACCGGCATCTATTTGGTCATCGCCACCATCGCCTTCGGCTTCATCGTCGAGGAAGTGGCGGCGCGCTGGGAAGCGGTCACCCACGGCAACGAGGGCATGCGGGTGCGGACGGCCGACCTGATCGCTGGCATCAACCTGCCGCGCGACGAGCCAGGGTTCTATTTCCTCTGCCTCGGCACGCTGGTCGCCGCGATCGTGCTGGCGCTCAACCTCGCCCGTTCGCCCACCGGCCGCGCCTTCATGGCGATCCGCGACAGCGAGACGGCGGCCAAGAGCATGGGCGTCAACCTGGCGCTGTACAAGGTCAAGTCCTTCACCATCTCGGCCGCGATCACCGGCATGGCCGGCGTCCTCTTCGCCCACAAGCTGTCGTTCATCAGCCCCGAGATGTTCACACTCGTGCTGTCGCTCGAGTTCATCATGGTGATCATCATCGGCGGCATCATCGGCCTGCACGGCGCGGTGCTGGGCGCGGTGTTCATCGTCATGATCGATCCGTTCCTGACGCTGCTGAAGGACGACGTGCCGACCCTGATCAGCTCGCTGATGCTGGCCTTCGGCGCCGCCGAGCAGACCGCCGCCGGCGTCGCCTCCTCGATCGGCGACATCGGCGCGGCGCCGGGCATGAAGGGCGCGCTCTACGGCCTGATCATCATCTTCTTCATCATCTTCGAACCGTACGGGCTCTACGGCCGCTGGCTGAAGGTCAAGCTCTACTTCCAGCTCTTCCCGCTCTACAAGAAGGCGACCTTCAAGCGGCAGAAGACCTACGTCAAATCGGAGCGCAACCGGTGAGCCTGTTCAAGGTCGACAATATTTCGCTGCATTTCGGCGGCCTGCGCGCCGTCGACGACGTCAGCTTCGCCGTCGAGAAGGGCGAGGTCTTCACCATCATCGGCCCGAACGGCGCCGGCAAGACGTCGATCTTCAACCTCATCAGCCGCCTCTACAATCCGACCTCAGGTACGCTGACCTTCGAAGACCGCGACATCACCGCCGTGCCGCCTCACGAGATCGCCAGCCTCGGCATCGCCCGCACCTTCCAGAACATCGAGCTGTTCGAGAACGCCTCAGTGCTGGCCAATCTGCTGGTCGGCCGGCACTGCCACACCACGACCAGCATCTGGAACGAGCTGCTGTTCCTGCCGTCGGTGCGCAAGGCGGAGCTGGCGCATCGCCGCGCGGTCGAGGAAGTGATCGACTTCCTCGGGCTGCAGAAGTACCGCGACATGCTGATCGCCGGCCTGCCCTACGGCGTGCGCAAGGTCTGCGAAGTGGCGCGCGCGCTGTGCACCGAGCCCAAGCTGCTGCTGCTCGACGAACCCTCCTCCGGCCTCAACGTCGAGGAGACCGAGGACATGGCCTACTGGATCACCGACATCAAGAAGGACCTCGGCATCACCGTGCTGATGGTCGAGCACGACATGAGCCTGGTGAACCGCGTCTCCGACCGGGTTCTGGCGCTGAATTACGGCAAGGTGCTGGCCAGCGGCACGCCGTCCCAGGTGCAGAGCCATCCCGACGTCATCGCGGCCTATCTCGGCGGCTGAGGAGCAGCGACGTGAGCGAACCGATCCTCAAGGTCTCCAACATCGAAAGCTTCTATGGGCCGATCATGGCTATTCGCGGCGTCAGCCTCGAACTGCATCCCGGCTCGATCGCCACGGTGCTGGGCGCCAACGGCGCCGGCAAGACCACCATTCTGAAGACGATCTCCGGCGTGCTCGATCCGCAGAAGGGTTCGGTCGAGTTCGAGGGCAACCAGATCCAGCGCATGGACCCGGACCGGATCGTGCGCATGGGCATCAGCCACGTTCCCGAAGGCCGCGAGGTCTTCCCGTTCCTGACGGTGCGCGAGAACCTGATGATGGGCGCCTTCCTGCGCCGCGACCGCGCCGGCATCGCCGACGATCTGGAGCGCGTCTACAACTACTTCCCCCGGCTCAAGGAGCGCATGGCGCAGCCCGCCGGCCAACTTTCCGGCGGCGAGCAGCAGATGCTGGCGATCAGCCGCGCGCTGATGAACCGCCCCAAGGTGCTGCTGCTCGACGAGCCGTCGCTCGGCCTGTCGCCGCTGCTGGTCAAGGAAATCTTCGCCATCATCAAGCGCATCAATGCCGAGGCCGGTACCTCGATCCTGCTGGTCGAACAGAACGCCAAGATGGCGCTCGAGACCGCGAATTACGGCTACGTGCTGGAAGTCGGCCGCGTGGTGATGAACGACACCTGCGAACGGCTGATGAACAGCAAGGACATCCAGGAATTCTACCTCGGCGCCAAGGAAGAAGGCGCCCGCGGCGAGCGGCGCTGGAAGCGCAAGAAGACCTGGCGCTGAGGGCGCCAGCCGGAACTGGGAGGCGAGCATGGCGAGGCCGGCGACATTGACGGTGGCGGATACGCTGCCCAGATCGTTCCTTCTGTCGGTGAAGACGCGCGGCGACAAGCCGGCGATGCGCGAGAAGGATCTCGGCGTCTGGCGCACCATCACATGGAACGAATGGGCCGCCCGCGCCCGCGAGGTCGCCATGGCGCTGGTGTCGATCGGCTTCCAGCCGGGCGAGGTCGCCTCGGTGCTCAGCAACACCGTGCCGGAATGGAACTTCGCCGACATGGGCATCCTGTGCGCCGGCGGCGTTTCCTCCGGCATCTACCCGACCGATTCGGCCAAGCAGGTCGAATACCTGATCAACGATTCGAAGACCCGCGTCATCTTCGTCGAGGACGACGAGCAGCTCGACAAGGTGCTGGAGGTGCGCGAACGCTGCCCCACCCTGACGCAGATCGTCGTGTTCGACATGGAGGGCCTGAGCGAGTTCTCCGACCCCATGGTCATGTCGCTCGACGAGTTCCTCGCCGTCGGCAAGAACTACGGCCAGGGCAAGGACGCCGTGTTCGACGAGCGCGTCGCCTCGCGCCAGCCCGGCGATCTCGCCATCCTGGTCTACACCTCGGGCACCACCGGCCCGCCCAAGGGCGCCATGCACAGCCACCACAACGTCTGCACCCAGATGCGGCACTGCATGGATCTCTCGTCGCTGTCCTGGATGGAAGGCGACGAGCGGCTGTCCTTCCTGCCGATGTGCCACGTCGCCGAACGCGTCGCCGGTTGCTACTACTCGATCGCCACCGGCTGCGTCATGAACTTCGCCGAAAGCCCGGAGACGGTGCCGGAGAACATCCGCGAAGTGCAGCCCACTCTCTTCGGCGCCGTGCCGCGGGTGTGGGAGAAGTTCTACTCCGGCGTCATGATCGCGCTCAAGGACGCCACGCCGCTCGAGCAATGGGCCTATTCCAAGGCCATCGCCGCCGGCTATCGCATGGCCGATGCGCGCCTGGCCGGGCGCGCGCCCAACGCGCTCGAGAAGCTCGCCTTCCAGGCCGCCTACTGGCTGGTGTTGCGCAACGTGCGCAAGATCATCGGCATCGACCGCTGCCGCTGGCTGTTCACCGGCGCCGCGCCGATCTCGCCCGACCTGATCCGCTGGTATCTCGCCCTCGGCGTCGGCATGTACGAAGTCTACGGCCAGACCGAGAATTGCGGCCTGGCGACCTACATGCCGGCCGAGCACATCAAGCTCGGCACCGTCGGCAAGCCGGTGCCCTACGGCGAGGTGAAGATCTCCGACCAGGGCGAGATCCTGGTGCGCGGCGAATTCGTGTTCATGGGCTATCTCAACCAGCCGGAGAAGAGCCGCGAGACGGTCGACGCCGAAGGCTGGCTGCACACCGGTGACGTCGGGCTGATCGACAACGAAGGCTTCGTCAAGATCACCGACCGCATGAAGGACATCATCATCACCGCCGGCGGCAAGAACGTGACGCCGTCGGAGATCGAGAACCAGCTCAAGTTCTCGCCCTACATCTCCGACGCGGTGGTGATCGGCGACCAGCGCAAGTTCCTGACCTGCCTCATCATGATCGACGAGGACAACGTCATGAAATACGCCCAGGACAACAACATTCCGTTCACCAACTACGCCAGCCTGTGCCGCGCCAAGGAGGTGCAGGACCTGATCTGGGCCGAGATCGAGAAGATCAACGAGAACTTCGCCCGCGTCGAGACGATCAAGAAGTTCCGCCTGATCGAGACCCAGCTCACGGCCGAGGACGAGGAGCTGACGCCGACCATGAAGCTGAAGCGCTCCTTCGTAAACCAGAAATACAAGGAGTTGATCGACGACATGTACCGCGGCGCAGCATAGGGCCTGCGGCGGGGCTGGGCCGATACCGCGGCCTGACATCCACTGTGGGGCGACGGTCGCCGCCTCACGGACGCAAACAAGCGACTGGCAAAAGCAGAAAGTCCCGGCCAATCGGGACGGCAAACAGGAGGAAACCACGATGAGAAAGACGACGTTGCGCATGGCGCTAATGGGCGCGGTGTTCGGCCTGGTGGCCACGCCCGCCCTGGCCCAGGTCAAGGTGACGAACCAGGGCATTTCCAAGGACGAGATCGTCATCGGCACCCATCAGGACCTCAGCGGCCCGATCAAGGTGTGGGGCGTGCCGGTCTCCAACGGCATGAAGATGGCCGTCGAGGAGATCAACGCCCAGGGCGGCATCAACGGCCGCAAGATCAAGATGGTGCTCGAGGACAGCGGCTACGATCCCAAGCGCGCCGTGCTCGCCACCCAGAAGATGGTCGAGCGCGACAAGGTGTTCGCCATGGTCGGCCCGATGGGCTCGCCCACCGTCATCGCCGCGCAGGACATCCTGCTCGAGGCCGGCATTCCGCAGCTCTTTCCGCTGACCGCGGCGGAGTTCACCTTCAAGGTCGATCCGAAGAAGCCGCAGGAGCGCCTGAAGTTCAACAACCTGCTGCCCTACGTCGAAAGCACGCGGGCGGCGGTCAAGTACATGGTCGAGAGCCGCCAGTTCAAGGCGCCCTGCATCATGCATCAGGACGACGAGTACGGTAAGAACGTGCTCGACGGCTTCACGCAGCAGGTCGAGGCGATGAAGATGAAGCCCGCCTCGGTCACCACCTACAAGCGCGGCGCCTCCGAGTTCAGCTCGCAGGTCGCCAAGATGAAGGCCGACGGGTGCGATCTGGTCGTGCTCGGCACCGTCATCCGCGAGACCATCGGCGCCATGGCCGAAGCCAAGAAGATCGGCTGGAACGTCACCTTCCTCGGCGCCACGCCGACCAACGTGCTGGAAGTCCCGGCGCTGGGCAAGGAAGCGGTCGAGGGCCTCTACTCGGCCGGCGGCTTCGAGGTGCCTTACGAGGACACCGCCAAGGGCAAGGTCAAGGACTGGCTGGGCAACTACAAGAAGGCCTTCAACACCGAACCCAATACCCAGGCCATCATCGGCTACAATTCGGTGATGACCTTCGCCCATTACGTCAAGCTGGCGGGCAAGGATCTGACCGGCGACAAGTTCCTCGCCGCGCTGGAGTCGGGCAACGAGTTCAAGGACATCTTCGGCTCGCCGCCGACCAAGTTCTCGAAGACCAACCATCTGGCGACCACCATCACCTCGGTGCAGCAGGTGCTGCGCGGCCGCTGGGTCATGGTGCAGGACGGCCTGACGTTCTGATCTGAATTCCGCTCGACGGATCGGAAGCCCGGGCTTGTCCCGGGCTTCTTTTTTCGTGCGCTGCGCCGGCCGCTTGGTAAACTGCCGTTCATGAAGATTTCGGGGAGGAAATGATGGGCCGCGTCGCGGGCAAAGTCGCGCTGATCACCGGCGGCGCGTCGGGCCTCGGCCTGGCCGCCGCGAAACTGATGGCGGCGGAAGGCGCCAAGGTCGTCGTCACCGACATCCAGAAGGACAAGGGTCCGGCCGCCGCGAAGGAAATCGGCAACGGCGCCGTCTTCCTCGAGCACGATGTCACCAGCGAAAAGCGCTGGCAGGAGGTCGTCGCCGAAACGGAGAAGACATTCGGCAAGCTGCATGTCGTGGTCAATTCGGCCGGTATCGGCACCGAGGGCACGATCGAGGACACCTCGCTGGCCGACTTCCGCAAGATGATGGCGATCAACGTCGAGGGCGTGTTCCTCGGCTGCAAATACGGCATCGCCGCCATGAAGAAGCACGGCGAGGCATCCTCGCTGGTCAACATCTCCTCGGTGGCCGGCATTGTCAGCGGCTACCAGATGTGCGCCTACAGCGCCTCCAAGGGCGCCGTGCGCATGATGAGCAAGTCGGTGGCGCTGCATTGCGCGCGCGCCGGCTACAACATCCGCAGCAATTCGGTGCATCCCGCCTTCATCTCGACGCCGATGGTCGAGGCGCCGCTGGCGGCGGCCGAAGATCCCGACAAGGCGCGCAAGCGGCTGCTGCGCATGGTGCCGATCGGCCGCATCGGCGAGGCCAACGACATCGGCTACATGATCCTCTACCTGGCGTCCGACGAATCCCGGTTCGTCACCGGCGCCGAAATGGTCGTCGATGGCGGCTGCACGGCGATGTGAGGCAATCCATGGCTGATCTTGAAAATCGTGTCGCGCTGGTCACCGGCGGCGCGTCCGGCATCGGCGCCCAGACCTGCCGCACCCTGGCGGGCGCCGGCGCCACCGTGGTCGTCGCCGATATCCAGGACGCGGCCGGCACGGAACTCGCCGCCGCCCTCGGCAATGGCAGCTTCTACCTGCATCTCGACGTCGCCAGCGAAGGCGAATGGCGGGCCACCGTCGACGAGATCGTCCGTCGTTGCGGCCGGCTCGACGTGCTGGTCAACAATGCCGGCATCGGCGGCGGCGCCGGCAATATCGAGAACACCACCGTCGAGGCCTGGGACCGCACCCAGGCGGTCAACGTCGAAGGCGTGTTCCTCGGCTGCAAATACGCCATCGCCGCCATGAAGCGCACCGGACCCGACAAGGCCAAAAGCCGCGGCTCGATCGTCAACATCTCCTCGATCGCCGGCATCGTCGGCTCGGCCGGTCCCGCCGCCTACACCGCCAGCAAGGGCGCGGTGCGGCTGCTGAGCAAGGCCGTCGCCATGGATTGCGCCGAGAAGGGCTACGACATCCGCGTCAATTCCGTCCATCCCGGCGGCATCGACACGCCGATCCTCGAGCCGCTCTACCGCCACTTCGGCAAGGACAAGGCGCAGGCCTTCATCGGCGGCATGCATCCGCTGAACCGCATGGGCGAGCCGACCGACATCGCCGAGGCGGTGCTGTTTCTCGCTTCCGAGCGCTCCAAATTCATGACCGGAGCGGAGATCGTCGTCGATGGCGGCGTCACCGCCGGGGTAGCCAAGAGGTTCGATTTTGTCCGCCTTAACCGATAAGACGATTCTCATCAGCGGCGGTGCCTCCGGCATCGGCGCCGCCAGCGCCCGCCTCGCCCGCCAGCGCGGCGCCAACGTCGTGCTGACAGATCTGGCGACTGACGCCGGCGAAGCCCTGGCTCGCGAGCTGGGCGAGAGCGCCCTGTTCGTCCGTCATGACGTGACCAGCGAGCCCGACTGGATCGCCGCGGTCGAGGCGGCGGTCGAGCGCTTCGGCCGGCTCGATGGCGTCGTCAACAGCGCCGGCGTAGGCCGCGTCGCCTCGGTCGAGGATTGCACGCTGGAGGATTTCCGCTTCGTCAACGACGTGAATTCGAAAGGGACGTTTCTCGGCTGCAAGCACGGCGTGCTGGCGATGAAGCAGAGTGGCGGCGGTTCGCTGGTCAACATCTCCTCGGTGCTGGGCCTGCGCGGCATGGCCGCCGCCCCCGCCTATTGCGCCAGCAAGGGCGCGGTGCGCCTTCTCACCAAGGCGGTGGCGCTGCATTGCGCGGCCATGAAATACGGCATCCGCTGCAATTCCGTCCATCCGGGCTGGATCGAGACGCCGATGGTCAAACCCCGGCTCGAGAAAGGCCCGGATCCCGCCGCCAACCGCGCGCGGCTGGAGAAGATGCATCCCATCGGCCGGCTGGGTCAGGCCGAAGAGATCGCGGCGCTTTGTCTGTTCTTGCTGTCCGACGATTCAGCCCTGATTACCGGCGCGGAATTCGCGGCCGATGGCGGGCTTACGGCTTGAGCCCGTCCGGCACGGAAAACGTCGTCGTGTCGTTCAGAACGTCGCGCCATTCCGGATGGCGCCGGAAAGCCGTGCGCACGTAGGAGCATAGCGGCAATATCTTGCTGCCTTCGGCCCGTGCGTCGGCCACGCCCCGCGCCACCAGCGCCTCGGCGAAGCCTTTGCCGCGCATGCTGGGCGGCACGTACGTGTGGTCGATGATGAAAAGATTCTCGCCGCCATGCGCGTAGGTCATTTCGGCTTCCCGGCCGTCGAAGCGGATCACGTATCTGCCCTTGCCGTCGTGATCCTCGCGCTCGATGCTGAAGCTCTCCGTCGCCATCATATGCATGTTTCAACCCGTTACCGTTCGCCGGATCCGCGCCGACGTTTGCCTTGGACAATTATAACGGTGGCGGCTCGCGGCATGTTCCCGACGCGAGGCGAGTTTATCCCGTCTTGCTTTCGCCTCAGATTTCGTCGAACCGGCCGCCGCGCCCCTTGCCGGACGCGAAGCGCGCGGCGCCTGCCACCGACTCCGCCGTCAGCACCTTGGCGCCCTCCCGGCTCTCGTTGATCAGCGCGTCTTCCAGCGAATAATCGAAGCCCAGATAGGCCGACCGGCGGTCGGTGCGCATGCACAGCTCCGGAAAGCGCGCGATCTCGTGCGCCAGCCTCTGCGCCTCCTCGCGCGAGCGGCCCTTGGGCACCAGCCGGTCGGCCAGGCCCCAGGCCAGGGCTTCCCTGGCGTCAACGGGCCGACCGGTCAG
This sequence comes from Rhodospirillaceae bacterium, assembly GCA_040255215.1. Lineage (GTDB taxonomy): Bacteria > Pseudomonadota > Alphaproteobacteria > Reyranellales > JAQSWP01 > JAQSWP01. The sequence continues at coordinate 269 of JBDZUM010000092.1, read as the reverse complement.
GATCATGTCCAGCGCCCGGCTCTGGCCGACGATACGCGGCAGGCGCACCGTGCCACCGTCGATCAGCGGCACGCCCCAGCGTCGGCAGTAGACGCCGAAGATCGCGTCCTCCTCGACCACCCGCATGTCGCACCACAGGGCGAGTTCCAACCCGCCCGCCACGGCATAGCCGGCGATGGCGCCGATCACCGGCTTGTTGAGCAGATAGTGCGAAGGCCCCATCGGCCCCTCGCCGACGCGCCGTTCGAGATTGCGCGTCTGGCCGCTGC
>JBDZUM010000091.1:0-17492 GCA_040255215.1 Rhodospirillaceae bacterium | reverse complement strand
CAGGGCCGCCAGCGGGAAGCCGGCGATCGGCGTGTTCTCGAACCGGATCGCCAGCGGCAGCCGGCGCAGCGCGCCGCCGGGATCGACCGGCACGTTGACGTGGCCGATGGCGCCGACGGCGGCGAAGGGCGGCAGCGGCGCCAGAAGATCATGGGCCTGCGGCAGGCGCTCGAGCAGCGCGGCGCGTTCGCTGTGATCGGCCGGCAGCGGCAGCGCCGCACGCTGCGCCGCCGCGCGCGTCTCGGGGGCGATCTGGAGCGGGTTCTCGACCGGGCCGCGGAACACGCCGGCGGCGCCCAGCACGACGTCGGGCGCGCGCTGCAGCGCCTCGAACAAGGCCTGGTCGCCCGGCGACAGGCGCACCCCGTCGGACGGCGATTCGAAGTCGGTCAGCAGCAGGTCGAAGCCGATGGCGCGCGCGCCGGCCAGACGCAGGCGGTCGACGATCTGCGCCAGCGCGGCGCGCGGCAGGGGAAAGCGACGCAGATTGGCGATGGTGCGATCGTCGATCAGAACGATCGCCACCTCGGCCGGCGCCGGCCGCGTGCCGCGCAGCTCGAAGCGCAGATCGAGCGCCACGCCCTCGGCGGCGGCGAACGGTCCGCCGCCGGCCAGCCGCAGAAAGATCAGCGTCGCGGCCAGCGCCACGATGGCCAGCAGCCAGATACGATGCGGCCGCACGGTGCCGGCGCGACCGGCGAGAAAGCGACCCAGCGCGCTGCGCCGCGGGTTATCGGACGGCGGATCGGGTCGGGGGGCGCCAGTCGGCGGAACCATGATTGCGTGGGGCGTGCCGCTCGGCGACTCAGCGCGGCGCGACGGCGGCCAGCGTGCGCTTGACGCGCGCCTCGCCCCAGACCATCGGCGCGGCCATCGAGCCGTCGGCGCGGAAGTCGATGCCTTCGCCGGGCTGCAGGAAGGCGCCCTGGCTGCCGGCGCGGTCGGCCGCCAGCACCTGGCCCTCGACCACGAACACGGCGGTGGCGCCGTCCTTGGCGGCCTGCACGATCCAGTCGGTCGAGCGCACCGAGGCGACGGCGGTGGGCGTCTGCACCTCGAAGCGACGCCAGGAGCGCACCGCCGGCAGCGCCACCCGCACGATGCCTTCCAGCAGGCGCATGATCACGCTGCGCGAGGTCTGCGGCGGGCCGACCAGGGTGGCGAGTTCGAGCCGCGTGTCGGCGCCGATATTGATGCGCACGCCGTCGTTGCAGCGGATCTCGACCCTGGCCTCGCGGAAGCTGACCAGCCGGTCGTCGGCGGTGAGAATGGCGCCGACCGCGACCGGCTGGCGCTGGCCGGCGCGCTCGATGGCGGCCTCGCCCTGCAGGCCGGCGACGGCGCAGCTGCGCGCCTGCTGGGCGGTGGCGTCGGCCACCGCCATCGGCGCCAGCAGCAATCCCAGCCCGGCGGCGAACAGCGCCAGGCGCAGCCGGCGACGGCGGCTGGCGCGGTTTGCCGCCTTCAGTTGCGCAATGAAAGGATGTTCGCGTTCCATGTCCTGCTCCTCGACTTCCGGCGCCCGGCTGTCACGACGCGACACGGGCGATGATGCCCGCCATGGCCGGCGCTGTCGACGCGGGTCCGGTCCGGCGGCCGCTCCCGCCCCTTATGGGCAAGTGCTGCGGCAGCGTGTAGCCTGAGCGGTCGACGCGGGCTGTGACGCCCGTCACAGGCGACTAACGGACGGAAAAACGGGCGAATTCGATGGCGACGGAACAGCTCACGCTGGGACCAGAGGAACGGCGCAAGCTGTTGCGCGGCAGCTTCATCTTCCGCGACGTCGACGAGGCGGCGGTCGACCGGCTGGCCGGCGTGGCGCAATTGCGCACGCTGGAGCGCGGCCAGCACCTGTTCAGCCAGGGCGACGACGGCAACGCCCTTTACGCCGTGGCCAACGGCCTGGTGCGGATCTGGATCGGCGGGGCGGCCGGCAAGGAGCTCACCCTCGCCATGATGGAGCCGGGCGACGTGTTCGGCGAGATCGCGCTGCTCGACGGGCTGTCGCGCACCACCTCGGCGACGGCGGCGGCCGATTGCGCGCTGCTGGTGCTGGGCCGCTCGCCCTTCCTCGAGGTGCTGCGCACCGACGGCAACCTGGCGCAGCATCTGATCGAGCTGCTGTGCGAGCGCATGCGCAACAACACCGAGACCATCTCCGATTTCGCCTTTCTCGACCTGCGCGGCCGGCTGGCGCGCAAGCTGCACGAGCTGGCCATCGCCCATGGCGAGCAGACCAAGGCCGGACTGCTGATCGGCCTGCGCCTGTCGCAGAGCGAGCTGGCGCAGATGCTGGGGGTGACGCGCGAGGCGGTGAACAAGCAGCTGCACGCCTGGGCCGACAAGAGCGTGCTGAAGCTCGACAAGGGCAAGGTCGTGGTGCGCGACATGGCAGCGCTCAAGCGCGCCGCCGATCCGGTGCGCGACTAGGCCGACCCGCCGCGAGATCCCGGCTTTTCCGCGAAAAACAAGGGCGGTGCGATCCCGTTGTGATCCGGCTCACAGCCGGTCGGCAGGCCTGCCCGGGGTTGTGAACGCGCTCACAGCAGGCTTTTCCCCCCGCCCTTAACTAGTCCCCATCGAAGGCGCCGCGTATCGGCGCCGGCATGGAGGACAGAAGATGAAGACCCGCAACGACGCACGCGGCATGGCGATCAGCGGCAGCGACACCATCGCCGCCTCGCATTTCGAAACCGCCCTGTGGCGCTTCCAGTGCAGCGCCGGCGATCCCGTCGCCGCCATCGACCTGGCGATCCGCGAGCGGCCCGATTTCACCATGGCGCACGTTCTGCGCGCCTATCTGCATCTGTGCGGCACCGAGAAGGCCGCGGTCGACATCGCCCGCAGCTCGCTGGCGATCGCCGCCGGGCTGGAGGCGAATTCGCGCGAGAAGGCGCATATCGGCGCCGCCCAGGCGCTGGCCGACGGCAACTGGGACGTGGCGCGCGGGCGGCTGCAGCGCATTCTCGACGAATTCCCGCGCGACGTGCTGGCGCTGCAGGTGGCGCATCTGTTCGACTTCTACTGCGGCGATGCGCGCGCCCTGCGCGACCGGCCGGCGCGCGTGCTGCCCGAATGGCGGCACGACATGCCGGGTTATGCCGCGGTGCTGGGCATGCACAGTTTCGGGCTGGAGGAGAACAACGACTTCGCCCGCGCCGAGGATACCGGCCGGGCGGCGGTCGAGATCGAGCCGCGCGACTGCTGGGCGCATCATGCGGTGGCGCATGTCATGGAGATGCAGGGCCGCCGCCGCGACGGCATCGCCTGGATGCGGGCGCGCGAGAAGGAATGGTCGCAGGACAGCGCCTTCGCCGTGCACAATTGGTGGCACCTGGCGCTCTACCATCTCGATCTCGACGAGACGCAGCAGGTGCTGGCGCTGTACGACCAGAAGATCCGCGGCGGCCGCTCGCAGGTGGCGCTCGACATGATCGACGCCTCGGCGATGCTGTGGCGGCTCGGCCTGCGCGGCATCGACGTCGGCGCGCGCTGGAACGAGATCGCCGACGCCTGGGCGCCGATGGCCGAGGACGGCTTCTACGCCTTCAACGACTGCCACGCCATCATGGCGATGGTCGGCGCCGGGCGCTGGCGCGAGGCCGACAAGGTGCTGGCGGCGATGAACCGGGCGCAGGAGCAGGGCGGCGTCAATCGCGCCATGACCCGCGAGGTCGGCCTGCCGCTGGCGCGCGCGCTGCACGCCTTCGGCCGCGGCGCGCACGATGCGGCGATCGACACGCTGAGCGGCTTGCGGCCGATCGCCCACCGCTTCGGCGGTTCCAACGCACAGCGCGACCTGATCGACCTGACATTGCTGGAATCGGCCCGTCGCGCCGGCCGCCACTGCCTGGTGCGGGCGCTGGCCAACGAGCGGCTGGCGCTGAAGCCCAACAATCTGCTGGCGATGCGCTATCGCGCCGACGCCGGCTCGCATCTCGCGGCCTGATCGGCCCGCATTCGCCGGAGCGAGGAACGCCGCTCCGGCAAATGCGAAGGGCGGTCCCGCAAGGGACCGCCCTCTTTTTTCGTCCGGTGCGAACCGATCAGCCGAGCACGATCTCGACGCGGCGGTTCTGCGGCTCGCGCACGCCGTCGGCGGTCGGCACCAGCGGCTGGCTTTCGCCGCGGCCGATGATGGAGATCGAGTTGGCCGGGATGCCCTGGCGGATCAGCGCCTGCTTCACCGCCTCGCCGCGCCGCAGCGACAGAGCCATGTTGTACTGGTCCGAACCCGAGCGATCGGTATGGCCGGTCAGCTGGATGCGCGAGACGCTGCCCGCCTTGGCCGCGTTGGCCGCATCGGTGATCACGCGCTGTGCGTCGGCGGTGATGTTCGAGCGGTCGAAGTCGAAGAACACGATGAAGTTCTGGCGCGGCTGCACCGCCGGCGGCGGCGGAGTCGGAGCGGCGACGGCCGGCTTCGGCGCCAGTCGCGGCGGGGCGCCGAAATTGTAGGTCGCGCGCACGAACGGGCCGTGCATGAAGCGATCGCCCGAGGAGTTGCCGTCGGCGCCGAGCGCGGTGCGGTCGGCGACGCCGTCCCAGTAGTCGGCGCGATAGCCGGCGCCGAGCGTGAAGTTGGACGCCACCTCGTAGCCGACGCCCAGTTCGCCGTCGAGCTGCCACACGTCGGCGCCCTTCTTGTCCTTGCCGAAGAAGGAGCTGTCCTCCTTCATCTTGCCGAACAGGTAGGAGCCCGACGCGCCGCCGAAGATCGAGAAGGCGCTGTCGCCGATGCGATAGGAGCCGTCGAAGCCCAGCCGCGGGCCGACGCCCCACCAGTCGTTCTTCTGCGTCTGGCCGAAGCCCTTGGCCTTGTGGTCGAACTCGGCGTAGCGCGCGCCCAGATGCGGGCGCATCGAGAAGGAATCCCAGACGAAGGTCTTGCCGAACTCCAGATCGCCGGCCCAGTAGTCGCCCTTCTGATACGAGTTGCCGGCCTTCTTCTTGCCGCGCATCAGGTCGCTGTACTGGAAGCCCGCGGCGACGTCGTAGCCGCCGCTGAACTGGTAGCCGAGATAGGCTTTGCCGCCCCAGCCGTCGTCGGGACGGACGGTGACCGGCGCGTCGCGGAAATCGTCGTTGCCGCTCTCCAGCCAGTACCAGCCCTGCAGATGCCCGAAGAAGCCCTGCTGCTGGACCTGGGCCGAGGCGGGCGCGGCGAGCGCGACGCCGATCGCCAACAAGCTGGCGCCGGCGAGGACGGTGGTGAGTGATCTTGCCATTTGTCAGACTCCGATTGCTTTGACTGTGCTCGATACGCCGCCCGTGCAGCCGTCTTCCGGCCATCGACGCAACGCTCGCTGTTACAAGTCCGCGATGGTTCCGCGGTTCCGGCCGTGCCGGCTGCGCGCCTGACCCTGTGGCATATTTGCAGCGGATCGCCGCAAGGACCGGTCGCACGCCCTGTGTCGATCCGGAACGTGGCGCGATGGTGGCGATTCGGTGGGATGGTGTGACGCTGCGTCGACACGCGCATTCGTTCGCGCGCTGCTGCACAAAGGCAACAGCGTTCGAAACTCACGGTACTCGACTGAGGGTAATTCGCCGGCCGGCGCAAGCCGTGCGGTATCGGCCTATCGCCGCCCCATCATTGTCACGGCGTTTCGCTGGCGCCGGTCTTCAGCATGTCCGACAGGCTGGTCGCCTCGCCCTTGAGATAGAGAATGTCGTCCACCACCCAGCGCCCGTTCTGGCGCAGAAGGAGGTAATCCAGCTCCTCTTCGCGACCGTTGTAGAAGCTGGCGCGCACCGTGGCGCTGTCGGCGCTGCGCGCGGTCTGCGCGATTTTCAGGGTCTTCTCGAAGCCCGGCTCGGAATCCTGGGCGTTGAGCTGCCAGGCGAAGTCGAGGCCGGTGACCGGCGCGTCGTGCTTGTGGCTGTTGGCGATGGCGGCGTCGAGCAGGGCGCCCAGCCGCGGCGACAGCGGCATCTCGTCGTTGCGATACTCGGGCGCGTAGAAGCCGCGCACCAGATCGACCGGCTCGGGGCCGGATTGCGCCGGAGCGACCGTTGGCGACAGCACGAGAGCGAACAGCAGCGCGACGAGCGCACGCTGGCCGAAAGCGATCGAGGGCAAGGGTTTCCTCCGCGGAATGGGACGCATCAAGTCTAGCGCGAGCCGCCGCGCGGCGGCAGTGGCAATCGCGCGCCGGCACGCTAGAGTCGCGCAAAGAAGGAAACGAACGGGCGGAGGAACGGAACCAGGATGGGCGCGGCGTCACCGGAATTCCTCGACATCGAAACCAACGGCATCCGCCTGCGCGCCGCCTGCATGGGCGAGGGGCCGCTGGTGCTGCTGTGCCATGGCTGGCCGGAGAGCTGGTATTCCTGGCGGCATCAGATGCCTGCGTTGGCGCAGGCCGGCTGGCGCGTGGTGGCGCCCGACATGCGCGGCTTCGGCGGTTCGGACGCGCCGGCCTCGCGCGAGGACTACACGCTGCTGCACCATGCCGGCGACATGGTCGGCGTGGTCGAGGCGCTGGGCGAGAAGAACGCGGTGATCATTGGCCACGACTGGGGCGCGCCGGTCGCCTGGACCTCGGCGCTGCTGCGGCCCGACGTGTTCCGCGCCGTGGCCGGCCTGTCGGTGCCCTACCAGCCGCCCGACATCATTTCCGTCACCGAAAAGATGCGGCGCGCCGGCGTGCATGGCTATTACATGCTGTGGTTCGGCCCCGAAGGCGTGGCGGAAAAGCATCTGGCCGAGGACGTGCGCAAATCCCTGCGCATGTTCTACTGGTCGCTGGGCGGCGAGGCCAATGCCGTCCGCCCCTATGTCGCGGTAGTGCCCGACGGCGGCGGCCTGCGCGACACCTGCGTCGATTGCGGCGAGGATGGGCTGCCGCCCTGGCTGAACAAGACCGATCTCGATTACTACGAAAACGAATTCGCGCGCGCGGGCTTTCGCGGCGGGCTGAACTGGTATCGCTGCACCGACCGCAACCAGAAACTGCTGATGCCCTGGCGCGGCCGGCCGATCGAGGTGCCCGCCATGTATATCGGTGGCACGCATGATCCGGTGATTGCGGCCAAGGGCGCGCGGCTGGCGGTCGAGGCGCTGCCGCGCACCCTGCCGAAACTGTTCCGCTCGACCCTGCTGGAAGGTTGCGGGCACTGGACGCAGCAGGAGCAACCCGACGCGGTCAATCGCCATCTGCTCGATTTCCTCGGCAGCCTGCGATGAGCCGCAAGAAGCCGCTGCCGAAAACGGGCGACGGCGCGGCGCTGTTCGCCGAAGCGCTGAAGGATGCCAGGCCGCTGCGTGGCCGGCGGCCGGTCGCAACGCCCGTGGCCAAGTCGACGCCGCCACCAGCGATCGCGCCGAAGCCTGCAGCTTCGTCGCCGCGCCAGCCGCCATCGTCGAAAGCGTTGCCCGAGCTGAAGCCCGAGACGCGCGCCCATCCCGACCGCGCCACGGCCGAGCGCCTGCGGCGCGGGCGGATGGCGGTCGAGGCGACGCTCGACCTGCACGGCATGACGCTGGCGCGGGCGGAACCGGCGCTGCACGCCTTCCTGGCGCGCGCTCAGGCGCAGGGGCTGAAGCTGGTGCTGGTGGTGACGGGCAAGGGCACGCGCGTCGATCGCGACACCGGCCGCATCGCCGAGGGCGCGATCAGGCGCGAATTTCCGCACTGGCTGAACCAGGCGAAGAATCGCGGTCGCATCGTCGCCTTCCGCGCCGCCCATGCTAGGCATGGCGGCGGCGGCGCGTTCTACGTGCTGCTCAAGCGCGAACGGTAGAGCGGATCAGTCGACGCCGGCGACGACGGTGCCGGCGACCGCGACCCCGGCCAGCAGCGCCACGCCCAGCACGCTCCACAGGCGGTTGTAGCGATTGACGTGGCGGTTGGTGTCGGCGCGCATGGCCGCGAAATGCCGCACCAGGGCCAGCCGGTCGCTGATCTGCACGAAGAGTTCCTGGCGCTTTTCGGCATCGGCGACGTAGTGCTCCAGCGCTTCGAGCTGGTCGCTCATCGCCCCGTCGAGCCAGATCAGATCCTCCCAGCTCGCGTCCTCGAGCAGCCTGTCGAAGCCGGGATTGGGGAAGGTGCGGCTCTCGCCCATCAAATGGGCGCGCGCGGCCTCGAGATTGGAAATGCGGTCATGCAACATGAGAGTGCTGCCACAAGCTGCGGAACGGCCTTACAATTCGGCCACTATGATCGTCTCCGCCTCCTATCGGACAGATATTCCGGCGTATTACGGCGATTGGCTTATATCGAAGCAGGAAACTGATTTTTCCGATGCAGCGCAGGCAACAAGGCAGCCGAAAATGAACGAAGGGGACGACTGGAAAGATTTAGTTGGTGATATCGATGCCTTTCTCGAAAGGGCTGGTCAGATAGATTTTCGACGTGTTGCCTTCGAAGATCGATCTACCAATCCTATGTATTGGGTAACTCAAGCAGAAGCATTTCTAGTCTCTTCATTCCTTATTAGGCGGTATCACGTCCGAGCATACAAAGATTTAGTAAAGATCGATCTTGACGATGTCGAAAAAGTTAGGCTGGCGGTGATAGGTGTCGAGACATTCCGGCCTAGCCTGCATCTTCTGGCTATCGGTTGTGAGTTATATCTAAAGTCCGTTCTAATCTTGAAAAAACACCCTGAACTTCCGGAGAGTTTTAGTCATCGACTGACGGACCTCGCTAAGCATGTTTTGGATGTCGTAAGCGAAGAAGAAGTTCTGACTCTAAAAAGGCTCGAACGTGTAATAATTTGGTTCGGTCGCTATCCGAAGCCAAAACGCGAAAAGGACTATGATTTTCTAAGCGAAGACATGCCATTAGACAGCTTGTGGGACTTTTTCGATGCAGCAAACTCGATAGTTGAGCGCTGCAGAAAATTCTACGAACCGCTATGATTGTCTCCGCCTCCTGCCGCACAGACAATTCTAGCGTATTATGGCCAATGGCTAGCCGCCGTCGATGAGTTCGCTCTTCGCATCGGGCGAGGGGCTGGAGCGGCTCCCGCTGCCGCAGGCCGAAGTCTATCTGCAGCGGCGTTTTCCCTCGAGCATCGCGGTGGATCTCGCACTTGAGCGTCTTGTCGCGGAAACGAACTGGCGCGGCGAAACCATCAGACTGTGGGGCAAAACCGTCGCGCAGCCGCGCCTGACGGCCTGGCACGGCGATCCAGGGCGGGACTACAGCTATTCCGGGCTGATCATGAAACCCGCACCTTGGACGCCGTTGCTGCAAACGTTGAAGTCGGAGATCGAGCGGTCGGTCGGCGAGATCTTCAATAGCGTGCTCCTGAACTATTACCGCAACGAGCGCGACAGCGTCGGGTATCACAGCGACAACGAAAAGGAGCTGGGTCCGGAACCAGCCATCGCCTCGCTGAGCTTCGGCGATACCAGAATTTTCGTGTTCAAGTCGAAGCGCAAGCTGCACAGGCCGGTGCGCGTTCCGCTTGAAGACGGCTCGCTGCTGCTGATGAAAGGCCCGACGCAGCGGCATTGGCTGCATGCGATCGAAAAAGAAGCCCAACCGCGAGGGCCGCGGGTCAACCTGACGTTCCGAAGAATTCTAAATTGTTAGTTCCCGACTCCGTCATGCTGAGCGAAGCGAAGCATCTTGCCTCGGCAAGCGTTTCCGCTCGTCAGTCTGAGCGGTTGCGTTGAAGCAAGACCCTTCGCTGCGCTCAGGGTGACGAATTGGAAACTGGACGAGCGCCTAAGATCCTGCGCGTCGCTTCTCGCGCTCGAGCAGGGCCTGCTTGCGTTTGACGCCCCAGCGATAGCCGGTCAGCGCGCCGGAGGAGCCGATGGCGCGGTGGCAGGGCACGACGATGGAGACGGGATTGGTGGCGCAGGCGCGGCCGACGGCGCGGGCGGCGCCGGGCTGGCCGATGCTGGCGGCGATCTCGCCATAGGTGCGGGTCTGGCCTTCGGGAATCTCGGTCAGCGCCTTCCACACCTGCCACTGGAAGGCGGTGGCGCGGATGTCGAGCGGCAGATCGCTTGAGGCCAGCGCGGTGCGCTTGCGGCCTTCCAGCCGCGCCAGCACCGAATCGATGCGGGCGCGCAGCGCGCCGTCGTTGCGCGCGATGGCGGCGGCGGGAAAGTCCTGCTGCAGTTCGGCCTTCAGCACCGTCTCGCTGTCGCCGATGAAGACGGCGCAGATGCCGCGCGCGGTCGCCGCCACCAGCAGCTTGCCCAGTGGCGAGGCGACGATGGCGTAGTCGATTTCAGCGCCGAGCCCGCCCTTGCGATAGGTCGCCGGCGTCATGCCGAGCCCGGCGCGCTCGCCTTCGTAGACGCGGCTGGACGAGCCATAGCCGGCGCCGAAGGTCGCTTCGGCGATGTTCTCGCCACTGCGCAGGGCGGCGCGGAAGCGCTCGCGCTTGGCCTGCGCGAGATATTCGCGCGGGCTCAGGCCCAGCTCGCGCTGGAACAGCCGCGTCAGCGCCGAGGGCGAGAGATCGAGCCTGGCCGCGACCTCGGCCAGCGGCGGCGGCTCCTCGCTTCGGGTCAGCAACTTGCAGGCGCGCTCGATGCGGGCGCGGCCGGTCTTCTGCGTTTCGGGGCGGCAGCGCTTGCAGGGGCGATAGCCGGCGGCCTCGGCCTGCGGCGGGCCGGCGAAGAACTCGACGTTGGCGCGTTTGGCTGGCCGCGCGGCGCAGGACGGGCGGCAGAAGACGCCGGTGGTGCGCACGGCGAAGACGAAAGCGCCATCGGCGGCGCGATCGCGCGCGCGCACCGCCTGCCAGCGCGCCTCGTCGTCGACGATGGCGGGCGGTCGGGGCATGGCGGCGAGATCGCCGGGACGGTCGGGTCGCATGGCGGCACTTTGCACCCGCGCGCGGCTTGCGACTATCCGGCAATTGCGCGGTTTCGACGGAGGCTCGTCACAGCCCGAACGACAGGACCCGCCCGCCATTCTGGCGCAGCCAGGCGCGGGTCTGGTCGAGATCGTGCTCGGCCAGGCTGGCGCAGAGCCGCCAGAAGCGCGGCCCATGGTTCATTTCCTGCAGATGCGCCACCTCGTGCGCGGCGAGGTAGTCGACCACCGAAGGCGGCGTCAGCGCCAGCCGCCAGGTGAAGGACAGCCCGCCGCCTGAGGAGCACGAACCCCAGCGCGTGCGGCTGTCGCGAATGGAAAGGCGCGCGATGCGCCGGCCGATGCGGGCGGCCTTCTCGTGCGCCAAAGGCGTTATCGCCTGGCGCGCTCGGCGGGCGAGGAAATCGCGCAGCCGGCGCGGCGCATGCGCGGCATCGCCGCCGACCAGCAGCAGCTTCGCCTCGACATCGTGACGCACGCCGCGACCGGCGGGATCGTGCGCCACCGCGTGATCGATGCCGGCCAGCGGCAGCACGATGCCCGGCTGCAGGCGACAGGGCTCGATCAGCCGCGCCGCATGACGTTCGATCCAACGCGCCTGGGTGGCGGCGAAGCGCAGCCCGGCCGACAGCGAGGCGCGCGCCGGCAGCACCAGTTCGAGCGCGCCGCTGCGCGGGGAAACGCGCAGGCTGATGCGGCGGGCGCGCGCGGAACGGCGTAGCGCGATGGCGATGTCGCGTTCGGGCAGGCGGAAATCGATGCTGGCGGGCTCGGAAGCCATGGACGCCAGTCTAGCGCAGATCGGCTTGCAGATCAGGTGGCGGCGGCGTCGCTGGCGGTTTCGGACGTCGTCGCCACCACGCGCAGCGGCGCCTTCTGCGGCCCGGCATGGTCGCGGATGAACTGGCGCACCTTGGGCATGATCTGCTCGCGCCATTTGCGGCCGTTGAAGATGCCGTAATGGCCGACGCCGGGCTGCTCGTAGTGCATCTTGCGATGGGCGGGAATGCCCGGCGTCAGATCGTGGGCGGCGCGGGTCTGGCCGATGCCGGAAATGTCGTCGAGCTCGCCCTCGACCGTCAGCAGCGCCGGCCGCGTGATGGTCTCGGGCGCGATGCGCCGGCCGCGGCTGACCCAGATGCCGCGCGGCAGGTGATGTTCCTGGAACACGACCTGGATGGTCTGCAGATAGAACTCGGCGGTCAGGTCCATGACGGCGAGATATTCGTCGTAGAAGCGCCGATGCGCGTCGGCCGAATCGTCGTCGCCCTTGATGAGATGCTCGAACATGCCGAGATGGGCGCCGACATGGCGATCGAGATTCATCGACATGAAGCCGGCGAGCTGCACGAAGCCCGGATAGACGCGGCGCATGTAGCCCGGATAGCCGGCCGGCACGCGCGAGATCACCGAGCGCTCGAACCACGGCAGGGTGCGCTTCATGGCGTAGTCGTTGGGCGTGGTCGGGTTGATGCGGGTGTCGATCGGCCCGCCCATCAGGGTGATGGTGCGCGGCTGGATCGGATCGTCGTCGGCGGCCATCAGGGCGGCCGCCCCCATCACCGGCACCGACGGCTGGCACACGGCGATGACGTGCGTGTCGGGGCCGAGATAGTGGATGTAGTCGATCAGGTATTCCATGTAGTCGTCGAGATCGAAGTCGCCTTCGCTCATCGGCACCTGGCGCGCGTCGCGCCAGTCGGTGATGTAGACGTCGTGCTCCGGCAGCAGCGCGGCGACGGTGCCGCGCAGCAGCGTCGCGAAATGGCCCGACATCGGCGCCACCAGCAGCACCTTGGGATCCTGGCGCGGCGTGTCGCGCTTGAAATGGCGCAGCTGGCAGAAGGCGCGGCGCTCGACGATCTCCTCGACCACCGCCACTTCCCTGCCGTCGATCACGGTCGAGGGCAGGTTGAAGGGCGGCTTGGCGAAGTGCCGCGTCGTGCGCTCCAGCATCTCGCAGGTCGCGGCCAGGGCGCGGCCGGCCTGGGTGTAGGCCAGCGGGTTCATCGGGTGGGTGTAGAAATTGTGCAGGGTCTCGGCGGCCAGACGCAGAGGCTGCGCCATCTGCATTTGCCAGGCGTGCAACTGATACAGCATTCGGCTCTCCGCGCTTGCCCTGCCGCCTGCGGCCCGCTCAGGCCGTCGCGGCGTCTCCCCCCGAGAGGCAGCGCCTTGTTGAACGACGATATTGCCCGCGGGTTCAGCCCGCGAGGGCCGACAGTTTAACAGCGTTCAGGAATCTGTCACGCCCCAAGTGCGGCGCAACAATCGAGTAAAATCAATTGCTTGCGGCTTGTTTCGGGGGATTGGCCAGGAGCTTGCGCACCGCCGCGACGATATCCTCGGCGCGGTTGTTATGGGTGAAATGGGTGCTGAAGCGGCCGTTCTGGTCCATCAGATAGAGCAGCGAGGTGTGGTCCATCAGATAGGGCGCGCCGCCGGAGCCCGGCGACTTGGCGTAGTAGACGCGGAAGGCCTTGGCGACCTGCGCGATCTCGCGCTCCGAGCCGGTCAGGCCGATATAGCGCGGCGAGAACTGCGCCACGTAGTCCTTGAGCACCGCCGGCGTGTCGCGCTCGGGATCGATGGTGATGAGGATCGGCACCACCGCATCGGCCTGGTCGCCGAGCTGGTCGAGGGCGGTGGTCACCACGGTCAGCGCCGTCGGGCAGACGTCGGGGCAGTAGGTGAAGCCGAAATAGATCAGCATCAGCCGGCCGCGGAACTCCTCGCTGCTGCGCTTGCGCCCGTTCTGGTCGGTGAGCTGGAACGGCCCGCCGATCATCGGCGCGCTGTCGGTCGAGAAGAAGCCGCGCTGCTCGGCCGTCATGGTCGGCTCGGGCTTGAGCAGCGCGTCCTGCGCGATCCAGGCGCCGGCGGCCAGCAGGGCCAGGGCCCAGACGGCGAGAACGATTTTTGTGGTTCGGCTCATGGTGGTGCTTCCTGCGGCGGAACCTGCGCCCGCCCCGACGGCAATGCAAGAGAGCAGCCTGTCGCAGGCGATCACGCTGTTGCGACCCTGCTCCTATACGTCGGTACGAGGCTGCGGGCCTGGCGGTTCTCAGTCGCCGGCCGATGCGGCCTGCGCATCGCGCGCGGCCCGGTCCCAGGCCACTTCCAGGATCATCTTCTCGCGCAGGGCGCGGGCGAAGTCGCGCCGGTCGCGCGCCGGCAGCACGAAGGCGCCCTGGCCGCCGATGACGTTCGATTCGTAGTAGCCGACCAGGTCGGGATGGTTGCTGCCGGCCAGCACCGCCAAAGCGTTGATGGTGATGCGCTGACGCACGGCGGCGTCGCGCGCCCGTGGCGCGGGGCGGAAGCTGCGCATGTCGGCATTGTCGCCGGAGATGTCGATCACCCGCCGGGTTGGTTTGCAGGGACAGGCCTGCAGCAATTCGACGCCGTGGTCGATGGCGTCGCCGATGGCGTTGTAGGACTGCGCCGAGCGCGGGGCGGCGATGACGGCGGCGGCGAAGGTCTCGGCCGAGGCGGCGTCGGCGACGAAATGCCAGGAAACGACGGTCTGCGCCATGCCCGGTCCGCCCCATTCGACATAGGCCAGCGCGATGCGCCCGTGCGGGCCCGAGCGCATGGCGTCGAGCACGCGCGGATCGGTGACGGCGGCGGCGATGCCCTCCTTCTGGAAGGCGAACTCCTCGCCGTCGATGCTGCCCGAGGCGTCGACCGCCAGCACCAGCGCGGTATCGACCGCCTGCTGCGCCCAGGCCGGCAGGGCGAAACCGCAGGCGGCGAGAACGACGAACAGGCGAAGCAGAAACTGGCGCATGGCGGCCTCCTCGCGCGACGGCGATCGCGCCGCGTCGGTCAGCTCTGCGGCAGCGGAATGAATTCGGTCTCGCCCGGCACCCTGGCGAACCTGCCCTCCTGCCAGTCGCGCTTGGCCCGTTCGATACGGTCGGGCGAGGAGGAGACGAAATTCCACCAGATATGGCGCTGCCCGTCGAGGGGCGCGCCGCCGGCCAGCATCAGGCGGGCGGGCCGCGTGGCCGATATGACGACATCTGCTCCCGGCGTGAGCACGATCATCTCGCCCTCGACGCTCCTGCGACCGCCGATATCGGCCTCGCCCTGGGCGAGGTAGACGCAGCGCTCCTCATGACCGTCGTCGACCTTCAGCCGCGCGCCGGCCTCGAGCCTGACGTCGACGTAGAGCGTCGGCTGGAACACGGCGACCGGCGAGGCCCGGCCATAGGCGGTGCCGGCGATGATCCTGCAGGTGGCGCCGCCCTCGCTGAACTCCGGCAGGGTCGCGGCCGGATGGTGCACGAAGGCCGGCGCGGCCTCCTCGTCGGCCTTGGGCAACGCCACCCAGGTCTGGATGCCGTGC
Source organism: Rhodospirillaceae bacterium (assembly GCA_040255215.1). GTDB lineage: Bacteria > Pseudomonadota > Alphaproteobacteria > Reyranellales > JAQSWP01 > JAQSWP01. The sequence goes on along the minus strand of JBDZUM010000091.1, from coordinate 2,351 downwards.
AGGATCTCGCTGCCGTCGCGACGGTTGGGATCGGTGCGCTCGGAATGGACGATGCCGGAGCCGGCGGTCATCCAGTTGACGTCGCCGGGGCGGATCGGCTGCACCACGCCCAGCGAATCGCGATGCACGATCTCGCCCGAGAACAGATAGGTGACGGTGGCCAGCCCGATATGCGGGTGCGGGCGGACGTCGATGCCGCCGCCGGCCGGGAACCGCGCCGGGCCCATATGGTCGAAGAAGATGAACGGCCCCACCGTGCGCCGCCCGGCATGCGGCAGAGCGCGTCGCACGGAGAAGCCACCAATGTCGCGCGCCTTGGGCTGGATGATCAGATCGTGGACGGTGTCGGTCATGGCGGCGCTCCTGCTGTGGGAGCGCAAGCCTAGCGTCTAACCGCGACGGGAGAAATCGCCGGTCGCGCCCGCCGCGCTACCCCACCGCCGCCAGCCGCTGCGGCGGGGCGTTCATGCCGTTGCCGGGGTGGCGCCAGGCGAGCGCCTCGGCGACGTGCAGGCGGCGGATCTGCTCGCTGTCGTCGAGATCGGCCAGGGTGCGGGCGACGCGCAGCACGCGATGCCAGCCGCGCGCCGACAGGCCGAGCCGCTCGGCGGCGCGGGTCAGCAGTGCGCGGCCTTCGGCGTCGGGCGTGGCGATCTCGGCCAGCAGCGCGCCATCGGCCTGCGCGTTGCAGGCGGGCAGTTTCGCGTCCTCGTCGTCGCGTGCGAGAGCGGCGAAGCGGTCGCGCTGACGCGCGCGGGCAATGGCTACTCTCTGCGCCACGGCGGCGCTGTCCTCGGCCGGCGGCGGCAGCGCGAGATCGGCGGGGCGGACGGGCGGCACGTCGATCACCAGATCGAGCCGGTCGAGCAGCGGGCCCGACAGCTTGGCCTGATAGTCCGCCCCGCAGCGCGGCGCGCGGGTGCAGGCGCGCTGGGCATCGCCCAGATGGCCGCAGCGGCAGGGATTCATCGCCGCGACAAGCTGGAAGCGGGCCGGGTAGGTGACATGCGCGTTGGCGCGCGCCACCGAGATGCGGCCGGTCTCCAGCGGCTGGCGCAAGGCTTCGAGGGCGGTGCGCGCGAATTCCGGCAGCTCGTCGAGGAAGAGAACGCCGTGATGCGCCAGCGACACCTCGCCCGGCCTGGCGCGCGCGCCGCCGCCGACCAGGGCGGGCAGCGAGGCCGAATGATGCGGATCGCGAAACGGCCGCCGCCGCGTCAGCCTGCCTTCGGGCAGGCCGCCGGCCAGCGACTGGATCATGGAAATCTCCAGCGCCTCCTGTGCCGTCAGCTCGGGCAGCAGACCCGGCAGGCGGGCGGCCAGCATCGACTTGCCCGCCCCCGGCGGGCCGATCATCAGCAGATTGTGGCCGCCGGCCGCCGCCACCTCCAGCGCCCGGCGCGCGCCCTCCTGGCCCTTCACATCGGCGAGGTCGGGCAGGGCGGCGGTGTCGGGCGCTTCCAGCCGCGGCTCGGGCACCGGCAGATGCTGCGCCCCGCGCAGATGGTTGATCAGCGCCATCAGATTGGGCGCGGCCACGACCTTGTGGCCCTTCAGGCGGTCGCCGGCCCAGGCCGCCTCGCCGCCGCAGGCCTCGGGGCAGATGATCGCCAGCCCGTGGCGCGCGGCATGCAGGGCGGCGGGCAGCACGCCGGCGACCCGCGTCAGCGCGCCGTCCAGCGCCAGCTCGCCCAGCGCCACGAAACCGGCGATGCGCTCGGCGTCGAGCACGCCCAGGGCGGTCAGCAGGCCAAGGGCTATCGGCAAATCGTAATGGCTGCCTTCCTTGGCGACGTCGGCCGGCGAGAGATTGACGATGATGCGCTTGGCCGGCAGGGCGATGCCCAGCGCCGTCAGGGCGGCCCGCACCCGCTCGCGGCTTTCGCCCACCGCCTTGTCGGGCAGGCCGACCACGGCGAAAGCGTTGGCGCCCGAGGCGATCTGCACCTGCACGTCGATCGGCATGACGTCGATGCCGCTGAATGCCACCGTCCGAACCCGCGCCGCCATGATCGTTCCTCCGCCAACCCTGTATCCGGGCGGGAACAATCATAGAACGATTCAGAGGAAAGAAAATATACCGGCGGTTGCAATCGGTCAGTCGTTGCGGCGTTGTCCGCGCAGGGTCGGCAGGCCGATGCCGGTGGCGTCGAAGCCGCCATCGACCGCCAGCTCCTGGCCGGTGACGTAGCTGGCCTGCTCGCTGCACAGGTAATGGATGGCGTCGGCCAGTTCGCTCTCCAGCCCGTAGCGGGCCAGCGGGATATGGTCGTGATAGTCGGCGCGGATCTCGGGTGTGTGGACCTGCTTGGCCATCTCCGTCTCGACCGGGCCGGGCGCCACGGCATTCA
>JBDZUM010000090.1:0-17596 GCA_040255215.1 Rhodospirillaceae bacterium | reverse complement strand
CGAAGGAGAAAGACGGCGGGTTCCTGAGTCAGGCCGATCCGCTGGCCTGAGACAGATTTACATCTGGTACTCGGGCATCGACTTCAGCGATTCCTTGCTGGCCTCGGTGCGGATGACCAGGTCGCCGCCATTGGCGTCGTCGCGCGTCACCTGGATCTGGTCCCAGTTCATCAGCACGTCGCGTTCGCCCATGCCGAGGAAACCGCCCACGCCCACCACGACGGCCTTGACCGTGCCGTCCCGGTTGAGATGGATGTCCTTGATGTCGCCGACCGTCTCGCCGGCGGCGTTCTTCACCGAGGCGCCGATCAGCGCATCGCCCGACATCTCGCCGGTCTTGGTCCAGCCCTTCGGCTCGGCCACCCGCATCGGACGATCGGTGGTCGCCGTGCGATCGCGATCCATGCGGTCCTTGTCCATGGCGGTCTTGTCCATGGTCGTCGTACCGCCCGGCGTGCGCGCCGAATCGGCCCGCGTCGAAGCGTCAGGCGCCATCGTGCCGGCCGGCTGGCCCGGACGGTTGGCCGGAACGGTCGCCATGTCGGCCGGCTTGCGATCGGTGCGCATCACGCCGGTGTCGGAGAACACCTTGCCGCGATAGGTCTTGTCGCGATACTCGTACTGCGGCAGCGCCTTGAGCTGCTCCTTGGTCATCGACGTGGTGATCCTGTCGCCATCGGCGCTGACGTTGAGCTCGCTCCACTTGATCGCGACCTCGCGCTCGCCGATGCCGAGGAAGCCGCCGACGCCCAGAATGACGCTGTCGACCTGGCCGTCCGGCTTGACGTAGACCGACTCGATGTCGCCGACATTGTCGCCGTTGGGATTCTCGACCGTCTTGCCGACCAGCCGGTCGACCTGCATGGCGCTGGCGGCCGGCTTGTTCGCCACCGACGGCGCGGTGGTCGTGGTCTTGTTCTGCTGCGTCTGCGCCATGGCGACGGGAGCCGCCATCAGCGCCGCGCCGGCGACGCCGGCCATGAGAATGTTGCGAATGGACATGATCTTCACCCTCTTCTTTGTGTTCTCGGAAAACTCGGGGAGCGGCCGACGCTGCCTTGCGGCCCTGCGCCGTCCTCGGCTGGTCAACGGCATGGGCTCGCGCGCGGTTCCGTGGCGATACCGCCGCATTTGCGGCAGTTCCGCCGCATTGCGCGGTACTCGAATAGTCGCGCGCATGACTCCGGCCTGAACGCGCGCTAGGCTGCGTCGCGAAAGTTCACTGCATCGGATGAAGGAGGAAGACGATGGGCAAGAAGATCGAGATCGCCGTCGGCGACGGCAAGTTCTCCGCGTATCTCGCCAGTCCCGCTTCGGGCAAGGGTCCGGGCGTGCTGGTGATCCAGGAGATCTTCGGCGTCAACAAGGTGATGCGCGACATCTGCGACAACTACGCCGCCCAGGGCTATTTCGCGCTCTGCCCCGACATCTTCTGGCGCCAGGAGCCCGGCGTCGACATCACCGACCAGAGCCAGGCCGAATGGGACAAGGCCTTCTCGCTCTACAAGGGCTTCGACGAGAACAAGGGCGTCGAGGATCTCAAGGCCGCGCTCGCCGCGCTGCGCAAGGTCGAGGGCTGCAACGGCAAGGCCGGCGTCACCGGCTACTGCCTCGGCGGCAAGCTCACCTATCTGATGGCCTGCCGCTCCGACGTCGATGCGGCGGCGGCCTATTACGGCGTCGGCATCGATGCCGCGCTCGACGAGGCGAAGAACATCAAGGCGCCGACCATTCTGCACATCGCCGAGAAGGACGGTTTCGTGCCGCCCGAAGCGCAGCAGAAGATTCGCGACGCGCTGAAGGGCCATCCCAAGGTCACCGTCTACGGTTACGCCGAGAACGATCACGCCTTCTGCCGCGAAGGCGGCCAGCATTACGACGCCGCGGCCTGCAAGCTGGCCAACGGCCGCACCATGGATCTCTTCAAGAAGGCTCTGAGTTAAGGAAGAATTGTCATCCCGGCCGCAGCCCGCAGGGCGAAGAGCCGGGACCCATAACACCGTTACGTCGGTGAAGGCGTCGGAATTGTGAGAGGCAGGGTTATGGGTCCCGGCTCTCGCTCTGCTCGGCCGGGATGACGATCCGGGGGCCGCGCCCCCGCGCTACTTTCAGAATGCAGTAACGCCCCGGCGGATTTCTCCGCCGGGGCGTCGTCTTTGGAGAGACGAACGGCTTAGCGCTCGTCGCAGTAGAGCCGGCCGTCGACCACGCGCAGTTCGCGGCCCGGGCAGGTGTCGAGATCGATCGAGGTCTTGCGATGCACGCCCTGGCCGCGGCAATAGGCGATCAGCGTGTCGCCCTCGATGCGCGCGTCGTTGCAGGTCTTGCGCCAGGCGCCCGGCGGCATGCCGTAGCGCGGGTCGGCGGCATGCGCCAGGTTCGGCCGGTCGCACACCAGCCGGCCGTCGATATTGGCCACCGGCCCGTCGGGGCAGGCGTCGAGATCGAGCCGCGCCTCCTCGGCGTTGCCGCGCCGGTCGCGGCAGACCGCGACCAGGTCGTCGCCGACGATGCGCGCGTTGTTGCAGCTGGCGCTCCACGAGCCGGGCGGGAAATAGGGGCCGGAATAGCCGCGGCCATAGGCCGGCACGTAGCCGGTCTCGCACACCAGGTAGCCGTCGGAATTGGCGATGGCGCCGCCGCGGCAATTGTCGAGATCGATCGTCGTGCGGCGATAGCGGCCGTCATAGGTGCGGCATTCGGCGGTGAAGTCGTCGCCCTGGATGTAGCCGTCGCGGCAGGACTGGCCCCACGAGCCGGGGATGGTCTGCTGCGCGGCGGCCGGCAGAGCGGTGGCGGCGAGGAGAAGCCCGCCGGTTGCGGCGGCGATCAGGGCGGTAACGCGGAACCGGGCGGACATGTTTCCCTCCAAAGGTGCGACAAGGTTCGGGACGACGAAGTTCGGTGTCGGTCGCAACGCGTCTGCGCTCGCGCCCTCTCTCCGGCGGTCCAGCCGGCAAGGGCGGCGCGGACGCAAACCGCGACCGACGCAGACCAAACGCCGCCCGCTATTCCCGGTTCCGTTTCCCGGTTCCGTGCTATGCAGAGCCCTCCGCCGTTCTCTTGCGAAGAGTGTCGCCATGCGTTGGAAAATCGTTGCCGCCCTGCTGCTGACCAGCGCGCTGCTCGCGCCGCCCGCCGTCGCCGGCCTGGCCGAAGGCGAAGCCGCTTTCGCGCGGCGCGACTGGCGCACGGCGGCGCGCGAGTTGCAGCCTTTGGCCGAGCAGGGCAATGCGCGCGCGCAATACCTGATGGGCGGCATCGCCTTGCAGGGCGCCTCGCCCGGCCAGACCGACGAGGCCGGCGCCATCGCCTGGTATCGCAAGGCCGCAGCCCAGGGCCTGCCCGAAGCGCAGCGCGATCTGGCCTTCCTGCTGCTCAACGACAAGCCGCCGAAAGCGGCCGAGGCGATCGTGTTCTATCGCCAGGCGGCCGAGGCGGGTGATGCCGAATCGGCCTATCAGCTGGGCTCGCTCTACGATCGCGGCCAGGGCGTGCGCCCCGATGCGGCCCAGCGCAACGCCTGGTGGCGCAAGGCGGCCGAGCGCGACTACGCGCCGGCGCTGCTGGCCCTGGCCGAAATGGCGCGCACGGGAGACGGCATGGCCAAGGACGATGCGCTGGCCGCGACCTATTACCGGCGCGCCGCCGAGAAGGGATCGGGCCCGGCCGCCGCCCAGCTCGCCCGCGCCCTGCGCGAGGGCCGCGGCGTGCAGCGCGATCCGGTGCAGGCTTGGGAATGGTTTTCCTTCGCGCTGGGGCTGGGCATCAATTCGGCGCTGAGCGAGGAACGCGACAGGCTGGCGCCGCTGGTGCCGCCGCCGGCCCGCGCCGCCGCCGAACAGCGCGCCGCCCAGCGCCTTGCCGCCACCCGCCCCGCGCCGTTGCGCCCGCCGCCGGGCGCGGGACCGGACGGGCTGCCGCCGCCGCCGCCGCGCCGGCGGTAAACGCCGGACAAAAAAACCCCGCCAAGGCCTGAGCCTGGCGGGGATCAGGGTGCAATCTTGGGCAAAAGATTGCAGACCAAGTCCTGTGTCCATGCTGCGGCGCGGGGCTTGCTGCCGGCGGCCGCGAATTTCCGAGGAGCAAAGGCTCGCGCCAGATTGCGACGGAATCTTGACGGAGTTGCGGCGGCACGGCGGATTCCCCGCCGGTCCCTGTGACAAAAGAAGGGCGGCATCGCTGCCGCCCTTCGATTCGACGTCGAACGCCTTTGCGGCGCGGTATCGATCAACCGCCCGAGCGGCCGCTGGGGCAGCGCAGGTCGCCGTCGGCGAAGGTGATCGGCTGGTTGGGGCACAGCCGCAGGTTGACCGAATAGCGCTGGAAGCGGTTGTTGCCCGCCGGGCAGTCGGCGCTCAGCACGCTGTTGGAGATGCGCGCGTTGCGGCAGACCTGCGACCACGGGCCCGGCGGCAGGCGGGTGATGTTGCTGTTGTTGTTGCCGTAGTTGCCTTCGCCGCAGCGCAGCCGGCCGTTGTCGTTGCTCACCGGACGGCCGCGGCAATCGTCGAGATCGATCGAGCTGCGCACCCAGTCGCCGTCGCGCTGGCGGCATTCGGCGTAGAGATCGTCGCGCACGACGCGCGCATTGCGGCAGCTCTGGTTCCACGAGCCCGCCGGCAGGCTCTGGCCGTAGCTGCCGCCGAAGCCGCGCCCGCCGCATTCGAGATGGCCGTTGTTGTTGGCGATGTCGCGGCCGCGGCAGGTGTCGATGTCGAGGCGGGTGTTGCGATAGTTGCCGTTCTGGCGCCGGCATTCGGCGACCAGCAGGTCGCGCCCTTCCATGCGCTCCTTGCGGCAGCTCTGGCGATAGGAGCCCTGCGGCGGGCTGTTGCCCCACCAGTTGCCGCCGCCGCCGGCATTGGCGTTCTCGCAGACCAGCCGGCCATTGTCGTTGCCGACCCGGCCGCCGCGACCGCAGCGGTCGAGATCGATCGAGGAACGACTGTAGCCGCCGTCGCGGCGGCGGCAGTCGGCGACCAGATCGTCGCGGTTCTCGATGCGGCCGTTGCGGCAGGACTGCGACCACGAGCCGGGCGGCAGCCGGTTGTCGTTGCCGGCATTGGCGTTCTCGCAGACCAGCCGGCCATTGTCGTTGCCCACCGAACCGCCGCGGCCGCAGCGGTCGATGTCGATGCGGCTGCGGTTCCAGCTGCCGTCGCGCCGGCGGCACTCGGCGACGAGATCGTCGCGGCCTTCCATGCGCGCGTCCTTGCAGCTCTGGCGCCACGAGCCGGGCGGGAAATTCTGCGCCGCCGCCGGTTCGGGCAGGGCGGCGATGGCGAAGAAGCCGGCGATCGCGGCGATGGCCACGGTCAGCCGGGCGACGGAGTGCGGCATCCAGGCGATACTCATTTTTGATCCTCCCTCATCACGCGCCGATCTGGGCGGCGGCAATATGCTACCGCATCGCGATTGCGCGGCGCCATGGCGTTGCGCAGCCGGAACGGTGACGTTTGGGAGACTTTTCCCCCGCCGGATAGACGTTTGGCCGGTTTCGCGGTTCCCGCGGCGCCGGTCGCAACCGACCGGCGCGCGCCGGTGGGGGGACTTCAGGCCTGCAGCGGCGGCACCGTCATCGACGGGCTCGACTGGCCCTCGTGCAGGGCGCGGATCTGCGCCAGCGCGCCGGGCAGCACCACCGCCACATGCAGCGCCGTCGCGGCGCCCGTGTCGGGATGCACCGGCGCGCCGTATATGTCGCGCCTGATGCGCAGGAAGGTCAGCGCGCCGTGCAGCACGAACACGATCTCCAGCTCGCCGTACATCGCCGGCCGCTGCTCGAGCGTCTTGAGCCCCGCCTCGGCGCGCAGCTCGCCGACGATCGGCCGCAGCACGTTGTCGACGAGGTCGTTGTGGTAGAGCGCGGCGAAGCTCCAGCCTTCCAGCGCCGCGCGCATCCACAGCCGATAGTCGGGCGCGCTGAGCCGGTCCATGTAGGCGTCGAAGAAATCGGTCAGCCGCTCCTGCAGCGTGCGGCCGGGGCTGTGCAGCAGCGCCGACCATTGCGGATCCCAGCGGGCGGCGAAGCGCTCGCGATAGACCGCGCGCACCAGCGCTTCCTTCGACGGGAAGTAGCGATAGAGCAGCGCCTGGGTGATGCCCAGCGCCTGCGCCAGCGCCCGCGTCGAGGCCGCCGGTCCGTTGCTGGCGAAGAACTCCGCCGCCTGCTCGAGGATCATCGCGCGCCGGTCGCCCGGCGACATGCGCCGCCGCGGCGCGGCATCGCCGCCCTCCTCGCTGCCGGCGGTGCTGACGGCCGGGCGATCGGAGAACGGATCGGAATCGGAAGGGCCGCCGTCTCGACCGGCGCCGGAAAATGAACTCATGGCGCTATCCTAACCAGAATCGGCCCGGTTCGACCAAGCGGCAGGCGACAATCCCAAGAATTCCGGGGTGTTTTCGACTGATCATTTGAATAATTGTCGTTCGACATCGTTTCGATATCGAATGATCAACGGCGCAGGACAGTCTTCGCCCTGCCGGCGCGGTGTCGTTTATGCATCCCGTCTGCGGAAATCGTCCGATATGGTTCGGTGTATTTCAACAGGTGAAGGGCGGTGCCGGAACGCGCCGGACGATTGCCGGCGATGCGGCAGAACGGCACCGCGCCGGGCGGGCCGGGTCACGAATGCGCGAGGCGCCGCCTTTTTTCGCTGCTTCAGCCGCGCGGCGCGCGCGTCAGGCGCGCCACCACTTCGTCGAGTTGCTCGTAGTCGTCGCAGAACAGGCTGACCTGGGTGCGCTCGTCGCCGCGCTGGGCGATGTCGATGCGCAGTCCGAGCGCTTCCTCGAGTTGCTTCTCCAGCGCTTTTACATCGGCCGATTTCGGCATGTTGCCGGCGATCGGCAGGGTGTGCTCGCTCCACCCTTTCTTCTTGGCGCCCGCCGACGTCGATGGCGCGCGGGGCGCGCCGCTCGCGGCCTGCGCCAGCTTCTCGACCTGCCGCACCGACAGGCCGTCGTCGGCGACGCGCTGCGCCATCGCCTCGATGTCCTTCACGCCGAGCAGCGCGCGCGCATGCCCGGCCGTCAGCTTTCCCGCATCGAGCAACGCGCGCACCTTCTCCGGCAGGTCGAGCAGGCGCAGCGTGTTGGTGATGTGGCTGCGGCTCTTGCCCAAAGCCTCGGCCAGCTCCGCCTGGGTGGCGTTGAACTCGTCGCGCAATCTCGCGTAGCCCTGTGCCTCTTCGACCGGCGACAGGTCCTGGCGCTGCAGGTTCTCGATCAGCGCGATTTCCAGCGCCTCGCGATCGGTGAACTCGCGCAGCACCACCGGCACTTCGTGCAGCTTGGCGAGCTGCGCGGCGCGCCAGCGCCGTTCGCCGGCCAGGATCTCGTAGGAATCGCGGCCGAGCTGGCGCGCCAGGATCGGCTGCAGCAGCCCCTTCTCGCGGATCGATTGCGCCAGTTGCGCCAGCGCCTCCTCGTCGAACACGCGCCGCGGCTGGTAGCGGCCGGGCCGCAGGAACTCGATCGGCACGCGGTAGGATTCGCGGCGCAGCGCCTCGAGCTCGGCGGCGTTGGGACCGGCAGGAATCGGGGCTGCGGCGGTCGGCGTCGCTGGCGTCGTCTCGCTGGCGGCCGGCCGCGCCGGCGCCTCGCCCAGCAGCGCCGACAGGCCGCGTCCCAGGCCCTTGCCCGGCCTGACCGGTGTCTTCCTGTCTTCGCTCATGCTCCCGTCCTCGCGCCCATCCGTCCTGTCCGCCGCATCCTAGCCGCTGACGGAACGGAAGGAAGGGCGGAGAATCGGTGCCGCGACGTTCGGAACGCCCGCTCCGCCCGGCGGGTTGGACAGGGGAAGGGAGCCGCCATGGTGCCGCACTGGCTGCATGTCCTGTCGATCGTCGCGCTGCTGACGGGTTTTGCCTGCGCGGCGGTGATCATGATCGACCTGCTGCGCCACCCCCAGCATATGGGGGTGATGAACCTGGTGTGGCCGATCCTCGGCCTGTTCCTGTTCGGCGTGGCAGTCTGGGCCTATTTCCGCTACGGCCGGCTGGCCAGCCGTCAGGCCGTGGCAACGGCGCAGCGCGCCGGCGAGGAGCCGCCTAACCGCACCGGCACGCCTTACTGGATGATGGTCGCCAAGGGCGCCGGCCATTGCGGCAGCGGCTGCACCCTGGGCGACATCGTCGCCGAGTGGCTGGCCTTTGCCGTGCCGACGATCGCGGTATGGCTGGGCTGGCGCACCCTGTTCGCGGACAAGCTGTTCGCGGTGTGGATTCTCGATTTCGTGCTGGCGTTCCTGTTCGGCATCGCCTTCCAGTATTTCACCATCGCGCCAATGCGCGGGCTGGGCCTGCGGCAGGGCCTGTGGCAGGCGCTGAAGGCCGACGCGCTGTCGCTGACCGCCTGGCAGGTCGGCATGTACGGCTTCATGGCGGTGGCGCATTTCGCGCTGTTCGGCGCGCTGCTGGGCGTCAGGCTCGAAGTCGCCAGCGTCGAGTTCTGGTTCGCCATGCAGATCGCCATGATCTGCGGCTTCCTCACCAGCTATCCCGTCAACTGGTGGCTGCTGCGTTCGGGCCTCAAGGAGGCGATGTAGCGGCCGGCGCGGGCGCGCCGGCCGTTGCCTTCCGGCGCTACTGCTTCTCCGCCGCGAAGGTTCCCGCCGCCGAGTAGCCCGAGCCGGTGATCGAGAAGCTGCCGCCCTGGCCGGCGATCGGGCTCGACGGCGAGGCGTAGAACGTGCCGTCGACGTTGCCGGTGCGGCCGATGCCGGTGCCGCCGATGCCGTTGACGGTGCCCGAGAAGTCGCGGCCGTTGCCGGGCGCGCCGGTGAAGCCCGAATAGTTGCCGCCGTCGAAATTGTCGATGTTCACCGCGCCGGCGCGGCTGCCGAAATTCCACACCTGGCGGAACTCGCCGACCGCGACGTAGGAGGCGCCGTTGTTCGACACGTTGCCGATGGCGTGGCCGGTATAGGTGGCGGTGCCCGACAGCGGAATGTCGACCAGGTCGGGCTGCGTGCCGGCGACCCAGGTGCCGACATGGACGCGATCGTATTCGCCGGCGCGCGGGCCGGTCGTGTGCTGCACCTCGCCCTGCCAGTAGCCCCAGCTCATGAACTCGCAGGCGCAGTATTGCGCGCCGGGCTGGATCAGGTCGGTATCGTTGCTCACCGCCTGGTGCGTCACCATGGCGAGGTTGGTCACCACCGGATCGCCGTTATAGGTGCTGCCGCCGCTTGGCGCCGAGCCGATGGCGAAGCGCTGGTCGTCGACGAAGGCGGACGAGTTGGCGTTGACGCCGGTGGTCGAGCCGAACAGCAGCTTGTACTCGGCATAGGGATTGTTCAGCTCGGTGAACTCCATGCTGGCCGAGGCGCGATTGTTGGTGGCCGAGGTCGTCACCGTCACGTCCGAAGCGTCGGTGTTGCGGAACAGCGTCGTGGTGACGTTGCCCGACGTGTCGCGCTGGTCTAGCTGGCCGGCGGCGAAGCCCGTCATGGTGCGGTTGGTGCGGCTCGTGCCCAGCCCGGCCGGCGCCGTGGTCGGGGCGCTGGAGGTCACGTAGTAATAGGGCGTCTTGTCGAGCGTGGCGTAATCCTGCGACGCGCCCGCCTGCGGCGTCACGCCAGGCGGCGACAGGTCGTCGGCGCGCCGGTCGGGCAGGAACACGAAATACTCGCCGGCGGCGCCGTAGATCGCATCGCCGGTCGCGGTCTGCGCCGACGATATGTTGGAGAGGAAGCGCGTGACGTTGCCGGTGCCGCTCTCGCGCAGCGAGGCCTGGGCGTTGCCCGAGGCGTAGAGCGCGTTGGCGTTGCCCTCGTCGGCGCCGAACTGGCCGATATTGATCGACAGGAAGGACGACTGCGTGCTGCCGCTGCCCTCGAAGTTCAGCGACGCCTGGAACCAGGTGGCGCGCTGGTCGGAGCCGGCCATCTGCGTGTTGGTCAGGACCGGCGAATGGGCGATGAACATCTGGCCCTGCGGCGCGTTGGCCGCCACCGGCAGCAGCGAGACGCTTTCCGGCAGGAACGGTAGGGCGGTGTCGAGATCGAGCATCTCGCGGGCGCTGACGCCGGTGGTCTGGAAGCCGGTCGCCAGCGTGCGGTCGCCGGCGAACAGGTTGACCTTGTTCCCCGTCGTCACGTCGGTCAGGTAGTAGATGTAGAAATCTTCGTTGGGCGCGACGTAGCCCATGCCCGTCACCGGCCCGAGATCGGAAATCGCGTTGGTCTGGTCGACGACGAAGCCCGTGTTGGGGCCGCCGACGAGGGCCGGCGTCCACGGCAGGTTGAAGTTGATGCCGTTCGCGGTGTTGGCCACCAGCCGCCCGCCATAGGTGCCGGCATCGGCCAGGCCGGTGTTGTTGTTGGGATCGCGGCTCGCCGCGCCGGTCGTCGGGTTGTAGGACAGGAAGGCGGTCTCCGCCACGTAGCGCCCGTCGGCGCTGACCGGCCGCAAGGTGACGTCGAGCGCCGGCGGCACGAATTGCGGCGTGTTGGCGCCTTCGCCGCTGCCGCCGCCCGACTGGCCGGAATTGACGGCGTTGAAGCCGCTCTGGTTGACCTTGGCGTCGACGCCGGAGCTGCCCTGCACGTTGTTGCCCGACGGCGCCTCGAGCTTGGCCAGCGGCCCGAGCAGCGCGCCGGCCGGCGTCAGCGACGGGCTCGACGGGCCCTGGCCGAAGATCGTCTTGATGGTCGAGCCCGGCCGCGTCGCCACCCTGGTGCCCTGCGGCGTGGCGACGACCAGCTTGTCGCCGAACATGAAGAAGGCGTCGAGCGAGCCGGGATTGGAAGCGTCGATCACCGCGATGCCGCCGCGCAGGCCGAGCGTGGCGGTGCCGACCTTCATCGTCGCCTCGCCCTGCTTGGTGATCTTGCCGCCGACCAGGCGGAACACGCCGCGCGTGGCGGAGATCGCCAGATCGCCGGTGCCCTTGTTGGGATCGTAGACGAAGCGGTCGATGGTCAGCTCGGCGTTGGGCCCGACGGTCAGCGCGCTGCCGTCGGCGAACAGCAGATGGGCGCGGTCGTCGGCGCCGGTGGTGATGCGCTCGTCGGCGAACACGTCGACGCCGACCTTCAGCACCCGCTGCTCCTGCTGCGGCGGCTTGCCGAGCGGCGCGCCCGTGGTCGTGCTGGTGACGCCGACCTTGGCCTCGGCCGCGCTCGGCATCAGCGCCGGCGCGGCGAACAGCGCCAGCGCCATGGCGGCGAGCGACGCGCCTTGCATCAGATTGGTTCGCAGCATGTCGACCTCCTTGGCGTTGCGCGCGCTTCTTCCTTGCCCGTCAGAAGCGCCACGCGATGCCGGTCATCGTGTACCAGTTGGTGTATTCGTAATTGGGCAGCGAAGAGGACCGCCTGTTGTAGCCACCCTGCAGGATGGCGGAGAAATCTTCCGACAGCGGCACGCTCACCGTCAGCGCCAGACGCCAGTCCTTGTCCTTGCGCTTGACGTCGGGATCGACGGCTACGTCCACTTTCTCGTACCACGAGCGCAGATGCGCGGCTGTGAACGCGATCACGATGTTCTGCTGCTCGTCGAACGGCGAGGCGAAGGGCTGCATGGTCAGCGACAGGCCGAGCTGCACCTCGCGATAGCTTTCCCAATCGGCGCGCGCGTCGTAGCGCGCCGCGCCGCCCAGCAGCGCCACGCCCAGCCAGTCGGCCGCCTTGTGCTCGACCGACAGGCGCACCGCGTATTCGTCGCCGTCGCGCAGCGAGTTGACCGGGCGGATCTTCGTGTCGTGATAGTCGCGCCGCCGCCAGTCGAAGCCGAAGCTGACCAGCGTGTCCTCCCACGCCTTGTCGAGCGACAGCGAGGCGCCGGGGGCGAGGTATTCCTTCTTGTCGTCGAGCATGACGAAATCGAGCGCGCCGGCCACGCGCACCGACAGCCCTTCGATCGTCTCCGGCATCAGCACGAAGCGCGGGCCGATCGACACCACGGCGACGGTGGCGTTGACCTCCTCGCGCTTGAACTGCCGGGCGACGTAGAGATTGACCCGGCTGTCGAGGTGATCGCCGCTTTGCGTGCCGAAATCCCAGATATGCGTCGCCTGCGCGGCGACGAAGGCGTTCCAGTCCGACGCCGCGGTCGAGTTGTCGTCGAGCTCGGCGTCGAAGCCGCCGACCCGCACCGTGCCGGTCGGCGCGGCGTTGGCGTTGGACTGCCAGCGCAGCCCGCTCAGCACCGTGCCCGAGAAGCGCGTCGGCGCCTTCTGCTTTTCGATGCGCGCCAGGAAATCCTGCGCCCGCTCGCGCACTTCCGGCGGCATGTTGGGCGTCTCCAGCGCGGTCACCAGATAGGTGCGCGCCGCCTCGTAGGAGCCGAGCCGGTAGTACAGCACGCCGAGCTCGAGCCGCACGCGCGGCAGGTTGGCGTTGATCAGCAGCATGCGCTCGAGTGCGGCCACCGCGCCTTCGAGATCGCCGATGCGCACCGCCAGCCCGGCGAAGCGGAAGGATTTGTCGAGATTGGCCGGGTCGGCCAGCATGGCGGCGAAGGCCTCGTCGTAGAGCCGGCGCAGCTCGGCCGGCGAGCGGCCGTCATATTGGTCGACGACGTTGCGATCGCGCAGATCCTGGCCGCCCGATTGCGCCAGCGCCGCCTTCGGCATCGGCCCGCCCAGGGCCACGGCCGCGGCGACGCCAAGCGCGCATGCCAGATTGCGGCCGCCTCGAAGGCCCCCCATTCGCCCTGCCCCTGTCGTTTGCGTTTGCGCTGTTGCAGGCAACGTTAAGCGCAGCTTGGCGACGAATCCTAGACGAAAGAGGCAGACTCAGAGAAAAATCTGCGCAGCGGCCAAAAATGCAGCAGGATGCAAAAGAAAACGGTAAGTAAAACCGGCCCTGTTTATTATTGCACTGATGATGTAACAACTGCCGACGCGGCGCGGCGATACCGCAAAACGAAACCGGCCGGTCCCGCGAGGGACCGGCCGGCTCTGTTTTCGTCGCCCGCCGCCGGCTTTGGCCGGGGCGGGATCTCGAATGGGGTTTAGAGCGCCTTGAGGTTCGCGGCGGCGTCGCGGCCGCGCTGGTTGGCGATCTCGTAGGACACCTTCTGGCCTTCGTTGAGGCCCGAGAGGCCGGCCGCTTCGACGGCGGAGATATGGACGAACACGTCCTTGCCGCCTGAATCCGGCTGGATGAAACCGAAGCCCTTCTGGGCGTTGAACCACTTCACAGTACCGTTAGCCATCGTATGGCTCCTTGTAGATAGTGGGCCGCGCCGCCCCGGCCGGTATTGGCGAGTGGGAAACGGCTAAGCGGCCCGACCGCGCGAGACGTTGCGCGGCAGGACGACAATCTGGTCTTGGGAGGCTTGGAGTACTCGGCGCCGCCGGAACTTCATCAGGGCGCCGACGGCATCGCCGGTCGCGGAAGTTCCCATTTTCTCAAGCGGTCGCCAACGGCAAGTCAGGCCTTTGACGTCGATCGTAAGGCCCATATAGGCGTTTATTCCGCACAGCGCAAGGCAGGCCCGCTGCCCCGTTTTCCCCGTCCTTCCCGCTCCTTCCCGCCCCGTCCAATCGCGTCCGCATGGCGCGGAACGCCGCCCTGGACGATAATCCGCTACCGTTCCGCGCCGGAGATGACCATGTCGCGCCGCCTGCTGCCGCTCCTCGTCTTGTTTCTGCTGCCGCTGCCGGCCGTGGCGCAAACGCCCGACTGCCGCGCCCTGGCCGGCACGTATCTCGCCACCATCGTCAATGGTGCGGGCGACTATGCCTCGCGCGCGCTGATCACCCTCTTCGGCGACGGCAACCTGCAGATCGTCGATTCCTCGCAGGATGTCGGCCTGCAGGGCGCGAGCTTCTCGACCCAGTCTGGCGCCTGGCATTGCGCCGCCGCCAATCAGGCCACCGCCCGCACCCTGAATTTCGGCTTCCCCCCGCGCGGCAGCATCGCCCGCAGCGACTGGACCCTGGCGCATGACGGCAAAGCGCTCTTCGGCACGGTGGCGCTGCACATCTTCGCCGGCGTCAAGGACGTCGATCCCTTCCGCGCCGACA
Organism: Rhodospirillaceae bacterium; assembly: GCA_040255215.1. GTDB lineage: Bacteria > Pseudomonadota > Alphaproteobacteria > Reyranellales > JAQSWP01 > JAQSWP01. Next base: position 3,616 of record JBDZUM010000090.1, on the reverse strand, counting down.
GCAAGCCGGTCGACGTTTTCCGCTTCACCGCCATACCCGTGGCGGCAAGGTAATCGCTCGCGCAGGAGAGCCACGCCATGAACGAAGCCTCGCCCATACCGCCGGCCGCCCAACTCTCCTTCCTCGACCCGGCCTTCATCGCCGATCCCTATCCCTTCTATCGCGCCTTGCGCGAGAGCGCGCCGGTGGCGAAATCGCCGATGGGGGCGTGGCTGGTCTCGACCTATGCCGAGGCCGCTTTGGTGCTGCGCGATCGCCGCTTCGGCAAGGATTTCGTCGCCAACATGCAGCGCCGCTACGGCGATCAAGCGATGCAGGAGCCGGCCATCGCCAGCCTCGCCCACACCATGCTGGTGCTCGACCCGCCCGACCACACCCGCCTGCGCGGCCTGGTCATCAAGGCCTTCACCGCCCGCCGCATCGCCGACATGCGCCCGCGCATCGCGGCCATCGTGGCGCAACAGCTCGACCGAGTGGCGAATAACGGCGCGATGGACGTCATGGCCGATCTCGCCCATCGCCTGCCGGTGATCGTGATCTGCGACCTGCTCGGCATCCCCGAGGCGCATCGCGGCCCCTTCCTCGCCGCCTCCTCGGTCAATGGCCGCATCCTCGATCCCGTGCCGATGAGCCGCGCCGAACTCGACCAGGCCAATGAGAGCACGCGGCTGGCCGGCGCCTATTTCGGACAGCTCTGCGAATTGCGCCGCAAGGAGCCGCAGGACGATCTCACCACCGAGCTGGTGCGCGCCGAGGAAGAGGGCGATCGCCTCACCGGCGACGAGCTGCGCGCCAATATCGGCCTGCTGTTCGGCGCCGGCCACGAGACCACCACCAACCTGATCGGCAACGGGCTGCTGGCCCTGCATCGCAATCCCGAGCAGTGGCAGCGCCTGAAGGACGATCCGTCGCTGATCCCCGGCATGGTCGAGGAATTGCTGCGCTACGATTCCTCGGTGCAGCTCACCGCCCGCGTGGCGCACGAGGATCTCGAGCTGGGCGGCGTCGCCATATCTAAGGGCGATTACGTGATCGCCCTGCTCGGCGCGGCCAATCGCGATCCGGCGCAGTTCGACGATCCCGACCGTCTCGACGTCGCGCGGCAGAACGTGCGCCCGCTCTCCTTCGGCGGCGGCATCCATCACTGCCTCGGCGCGCAGCTGGCAAGGCTCGAAGCCGAACTGGTCTTCGCCGCCCTCGTCGAGCGCCTGCCCGACCTCACCCTGCCGGAGAAAGACGCCCCCGCCTGGAAACGCAATTTCACCCTGCGCGGCCTCACCAAACTCCCCGCCGTCTGGCATTGAAGCGCGGTAAACGGCTGTTCATAATCGCCCCGGCTTGACTGGTAGCGTTGGGGGAAAGCGATGCAGCTTGATTATGTCTCGGTCGAAAAGCAGGGGTCGATCGCCGTCGTGCGCTTCGATCGCAAGGAGAGTCTCAACGCCTTCAGCAAGAAGCTGGTGGACGAGCTCACCGTCGTCGGCCGCTCCTTCCAGGACGATCTGGAAATCCACGGCATCGTGCTGTCGGGACCGAAGACGCATTTCTCCGGCGGCGCCGATCTGCGCGACCGGGCGATGTGGGATCTCGACCATCTCTCCGATCTCGAGCGGCGCTACGTGTTCTACGCCGGCGTCCGACTCTGCCGCATCTGGGAGGAGCTGCCGCAGCTCACCGTCTGCGCCATGGAGCGTATCGTAGTCGGCGCCGGCATCGCGCTGGGCATGGCCTGCGACTGGCGGGTGCTGAACCGCAACGCCTATATCTACGTGCCCGAGACCAAGATCGGCGTGAACCTGCAATGGGGCGCGCTGCCCCGGCTGGTGACGATGGTCGGCGCCGCGCGCGCCAAGCGCATCACCCTGATGCAGGAGAAGATGCCGGCCGAGATGGCGCTCGACTGGGGCATCATCGATGAGATGGCCGAGGACGGTCAGTCGGAGGAGACGGCCATCCGCATGCTGCGCACGGTGCTGGACCAGACGCCGCCGGTCACGGTGCGGCTGATGAAGGAGGCGATCAACGCCACCGCCTATCCGTTGCATCGCGCTTCGGGCTTCGCCGACGCCGACCAGGCGCAGCTCACCGCCACCTTCACCGAGGCCGTCAAGGCGCGCGAGGATTTCAGGAAGCGCTGATCCGGCTTCCGCCCGGCGCGAACTTGCCCCATTCTGGGATGCCGGCAGCGATGCCGGCGCCTCGCAGAATCGGCCCGCCCGGACCCTCGCCGCCCCAGACCATGCGCCTGCTCCTGATCTTTGCCACCATGGCCGACATCGTCATGGCGCTGGCGCTGCTGCTGGTGTCGCCCTTCGTGATCAAGGGCGTCAACAATGCCGGCCCGCAAATGCCCGACGCGCTCTGGTTCTTCCTCATCCTGCTCGCCGCCATCGCCGCCCCGGTCATCGCCTGGATCTGGATCGAGCGCCGGCGGCCGGGACTGGCCGCCCTGCTCGCCGCCGCGCCGCCGACGCTGGCGCTGGGCGCGATCTTCGTCGAAAGTTTCCTGACCGGCCTCGCCTGAACCGCCCTCGCCTGAACCGCCCCACTTGAACCGCCCTCTTCTGAACCGAAGGTTCCCCCGCCATGCGCCTCGCCCTGATCCTGCTGACCATCGCCGATCTGGCGCTGGCGCTGCTGCTGATCGCCGTCTCCGGCTTCGTGCTGGAGGGCGTCAACAACACCGGCCCGCAAATGCTCGACGCGCTCTATTTCGGTGCGATGCTGCTCGGGACGATCGCCGCGCCGCTCCTCGCCTGGTTCCTGCGCCACCGCTTCGACCCGCCCACCACCCTCGCCCTCGCTGCCGCCCCGCTGATCGTCGCCGTCGGGATTCTGGTGGTCGGGCCATAGGGCGTCGGATCGGACTTCCGCGCTCCAACGACTCGGACGTCCTCTCCCCGCCTGCGCAACCAGTCTCCCCGGCGCCGGCCCATGCTAGAATCGCCACCCGGCCAGCCACCGACGAGGCCCGACGATGAGCACCGGCCTCTCCAACCCGCGCCGCAGCGTCAGAATCTGCATCGCCGCGATCGCGGTCGGCGCGGCGGCGCTGGCCTGGGGCCTCTGGGCGATGGACGACGCCTCAGGCGCGGTGCTGCCGCATGTCGCCGTCGCCATCGGCCTGCTGTGCTGCATCGTCTTCCCGCTGTTCCTGCTGAACTTCCTCTGGGCCGTGCGCCTGACCGATTCGATGCGGCGCGGCGAGAACGTCGTCGCGCGCTGGACCGTGCTGCCGCAAACGCTCGAGGAATTCCGCGCCGACGAGGACGAGCGCCGGAAGGCCGGCCGGCCGAACGACTGGAAAGTGCCGAAGAGGATTCCGCCCGCCGGCCTCGACGTGATCTTCTCGCCCGACGCGGTGATGGTCGGCGACCATTTCTTCGGCCTCGCCAAATCGGGCATGGCGCGCTTCAACGGCATACGGACGGTGCCGGGCAACCCGCTCAGCCTGGCCTTCGCCCTGGTGACGACGACCGGCCGCGCCAGCTCCACGGGCGCGCATCTGACGACGCAAAGAAGCGAACTGCGCATCCCCATCGCCCGCACCGCCAGCGCCGAAGCCAGCAAGGCGATCGCGCATTTCACCTCGGTCACGGCCGGCCGCACCATCGCC
>JBDZUM010000204.1:0-3285 GCA_040255215.1 Rhodospirillaceae bacterium | reverse complement strand
GGATCGACCGCGATCACCCCCACCGTCCTGCCGCGCGCACGCCAGGCCCGGATCAGCGCCGAGAGCAGGGTCGATTTGCCGACGCCGGGGGGACCGGTAATGCCCAGCACATGAGCGCGCGGCGCGGCATAGGCCTCGGACAGCAGAGCGATCGTGGCGGGATCGTCCGGCGTCCGCTCGATGCGCGCCAGGGCGCCGGCCAGCGCGGCCTTGCCGCCGGCTTTCAACGCGGAAAGCTGCGGCAAGGTCTGCGACATCAGTCGCCGCGCGGGGAAATGCCCAGCGCCGACTGCGCCGCCGCCAGGCGGGCGATGGGCACGCGGAACGGCGAGCACGAGACGTAGTCGAGCCCGGCGTTGTGGCAGAAGAAGATCGACGCGGGATCGCCGCCATGCTCGCCGCAGATGCCGAGCTTGATGCCGGGCCGGGTCTTGCGGCCGCGTTCGGCGGCGATCTGCACCAGCTCGCCGACGCCGTCGACATCGAGGCTGACGAACGGATCGTGCTCGAAGATGCCGCGCTGCTGGTATTTTTCGAGGAACGAGGCGGAGTCGTCGCGCGACAGGCCGAAAGTGGTCTGCGTCAGATCGTTGGTGCCGAAGCTGAAGAACTCCGCGGTCTCGGCGATGTCGGCGGCGCGCAGGGCGGCGCGCGGCAGTTCGATCATGGTGCCGACCAGATACGGCAGCTTGACGCCGGCAGCGGCGCTGACTTCTCCGGCGACGCGATCGACGACTTCCTTCATCAGGTCGAGTTCGCGCTTGGTCGCCACCAGCGGAATCATGATCTCCGCCTCGACCGGCTTGCCGCCGCCCTTCACGATCTCGGCCATGGCCTCGAAAATGGCGCGGGCCTGCATTTCGTAGATTTCCGGATAGGAAATGCCCAGGCGCACGCCGCGATGCCCCAGCATCGGATTGAACTCGTGCAGCTTGGCGGCGCGGGCCTGGATCTCGGCCGCCGGAACGCCGATCGCCTTGGCGACGCTTTCCATCTCCGCGTCGGTGCGCGGCAGGAATTCGTGCAACGGCGGATCAAGCAGGCGGATGGTGACCGGCAGCCCAGCCATGATCTTGAACAGCTCGACGAAATCCAGGCGCTGCATCGGCTGGATGCGGGCCAGCGCCTTGCGACGGCCGGCCTCGTCGTCCGACAGGATCATCTCGCGCACCGCCACGATGCGCTCCTCGTCGAAGAACATATGTTCGGTGCGGCACAGCCCGATGCCTTCAGCGCCGAACTTGCGCGCCTGAGCGGCGTCCGACGGCGTCTCGGCATTGGTGCGAACTTTCAGCGTGCGCACGTCGTCAGCCCAGGCCATGAGTTCGGCGAAATCGCCCGACAGTTCCGGCTGCACGGTCGGCACCACGCCTTCCATGATCTCGCCGGTGGAGCCGTCCAAGGTGATCGTTTCGCCGGCCTTAACGGTGACGCCGCGCACCGTCAGCGTACCCGCCTTGGCGTCGATGCGCACGTCGCCGGCGCCAGCGACGCAGGGACGCCCCATGCCGCGAGCGACCACGGCCGCGTGGCTGGTCATGCCACCGGTCGAGGTCAGGATGCCCTGGGCGGCGTGCATGCCGTGAATGTCCTCGGGGCTGGTCTCGCGGCGCACCAGGATGACCTTCTCGCCCTTCTGCGCCCGCTTCTCGGCCTCGTCGGCGGTGAACACGATGGCGCCGGACGCGGCGCCCGGCGAGGCCGGCAGGCCGCGCGCGATGATCTTGCGCGGCGCCTTGGGATCGAGCGTGGGATGCAGCAGCTGGTCGAGCGACGACGGCGAGACGCGGGCCACCGCGTCCTTGTGGTCGATCAGCCCCTCGCGCACCATGTCGCACGCAACCTTCAGCGCCGCCTTGGCGGTGCGCTTGGCATTGCGCGTCTGCAGCATGTAGAGCTTGCCCTGCTGGACCGTGAACTCGATGTCCTGCATGTCGCGATAGTGCTTCTCGAGCGTGGCGCGCACGCCGTCGAGCTGCGCGAACACTTCGGGCATGACCTCTTCCATCGCCGGCGCCTTCGAGGCCTGCTTCTGCTTGCCGACGATCGTGAGATGCTGCGGCGTGCGAATGCCGGCGACCACGTCCTCGCCCTGGGCATTCACGAGATACTCGCCGTAGAACAGGTTCTCGCCGGTCGAGGGATCGCGGGTGAAAGCCACGCCGGTGGCGCAATCCTCGCCCATGTTGCCGAACACCATGGCCTGGACGTTGACGGCGGTGCCCCAGCTTTCGGGAATGCTGTGGAGACGGCGATAGGTGATGGCGCGCTGGTTCATCCAGGAGGAGAACACCGCGCCGACCGCGCCCCAGAGCTGCTCGCGCACGTCCTGCGGGAACGGCTTGCCCAGCTTCTTTTCGACCTTCTTCTTGTACTGGACGATGACCTTCTTCCAGTCCTCGGCCTTCAGGTCGGTATCGAGCCGGGCGCCGGTGTCTTCCTTGGCCAGCTCGAGGATTTCCTCGAAATGGTGATGGTCGATGCCCAGCACGACGCCGGAATACATCTGGATGAAGCGGCGGTAGGAATCGTAGGCGAAGCGCGCGTCGCCCGAGCGCTTGGCCAGGCCCTCGACCGTGACGTCGTTGAGGCCGAGGTTCAGCACCGTGTCCATCATGCCCGGCATCGAGGCGCGAGCGCCGGAGCGGACCGAGACCAGCAGCGGGTTGACGGCATCGCCGAACCTGGCGCCGACGCTCTTCTCGACCGTGGCCAGGGCGGCATCGACTTCGGCCTGCAGCTCGGCCGGATATTTGTGATCGTTGGCGTAGTAGTAGGTGCAGACCTCGGTGGTGATGGTGAAGCCCGCCGGCACCGGCAGGCCAAGGCTGGACATCTCGGCCAGATTGGCGCCCTTGCCGCCCAGAAGATTGCGCATGTCGGCGCGGCCTTCCGCCTTGCCGTCACCGAAACCGTAGACCCACTTCGCCATGTCCTATCCTTCGATCTTCGAGAAATCGGCCACTCGATCCATTGCCGAGCGGATGGCCGTCAGCAGCGCCAGCCTGTTGGCGCGCAAGGCCGCGTCCTCGGCATTGACCGTGACCTTGTCGAAAAACGCATCGAGCGGCCCGCGCAGCCCGGCCAGGGCCGCCATGGCGGCGACGAAATCCTCCGCCGCCAGCGCCTTCTCCAGTTTCGGCATCGCCGCATCGAGCGCGCTCGCAACGGCCTTTTCCTCGTCCTGCCGCAGCAGCGCGGCATCGACGGCGCCAGCGTGGGATTTCTTGTCCTTCTTCTCTTCGGCGCGAACGATGTTGGCGGCGCGATTGTAGGCGACGAGCA
>JBDZUM010000089.1:12334-17872 GCA_040255215.1 Rhodospirillaceae bacterium | reverse complement strand
GACGCCTCGAACTATCGCGAAGTGCCGATCGGGGTGGTGATACCGCGCAGCGCCGACGATGTCGTGGCTGCGGTCGCGACGTGCCGCCGCTTCGGAGCGCCACTGACCAATCGCGGCGGCGGCACGGGATTGGCAGGGCAGACCTGCAACGAAGCGGTGATCATCGATTTCTCCAAGTATCTGAATCGCATTCTCGAAATAGACGCCGAGCGCCGCTTCGCCTGGGTCGAGCCGGGCTGCGTGCTTGACGATTTGCGGCGCGAGGCCGGGAAGTTCGGGCTGACATTCGGCCCTGATCCCTCGACCCACAACCACTGCACGCTGGGCGGCATGGTCGGTAACAATTCCTGCGGTGTGCATTCGGTTATGGCCGGACGGACCGCTGACAACATCGAGGCGCTGGAAGTCCTTACCTATGAGGGCGAACGATTCGTCGTCGGCGCGACGTCGGAAGACGACCTTGCCCGATTGTCGGCAGGAAGCGATGGACAAGCGCGCATCTATCGCGCGCTGGCATCGCTGCGGCAGCGCAACGCCGGATATATCAAGCGCGGCATGCCGCAGATTCCCCGGCGCGTGTCTGGCTACAATCTCGACGCGCTGCTGGCGGAAAATGGCTGCAACGTTGCACAGGCGCTGGTCGGGTCGGAAGGCACCTGCGTCACCGTACTGCGCATCAAGTGCCGGCTTGTTCCCGATCCGCCAGCGCGAGTACTGCTGGCGATCGGCTTTTCCGATGTTGGCGTTGCCGGGGACGCGGTGCCACGCGTGCTCGAAGCAGGGCCGATCGGACTGGAAGGGGTCGACGAGGAACTCGTTCGCTACATGCGCCTCAAGCATGTGCACGAGGAAGATCTCGAGATGCTGCCGGACGGGCATGGCTGGCTGTTCGCCGAATTCGGCGCCGATACGACGCAGGCCGCCGAGGAACGGGCGCGTGGCCTCATGTGCGCACTGGACAACGACGCGGCCGGAACGCCGTCCATGCGCCTGATCGTCGACCGCGAACAGCAGGAACGAATCTGGCGGGTGCGGGAGGCGGGCCTGCCGGCAACAGCCCACGTACCGGACATGGGCGAAACGCATCCGGGATGGGAGGATGCGGCAGTGCCGCCGGAGAAGGTCGGAAGCTACCTGCGTGACTTCCGACGATTGCTCGACGAGTTCTCCTACAATTGCTCGCTTTACGGCCATTTCGGCGATGGCTGTATCCATTGTCGGATCGATTTCGATTTCTCGACCGAGGCGGGCGTCGAAAAGTACCTGCAGTTCATCTCGCGCGCCGCCGATCTGGTGGTGAGTTGCGGCGGATCTTTGTCCGGCGAGCATGGCGATGGTCAGTCGCGCGGCGCGTTGCTCGAGAAGATGTACGGGGGCGAATTGATGAGGGCATTCGCCGAATTCAAGCGCATCTGGGATCCGGAATGGATGATGAACCCCGGCAAGGTAGTGGCGGCGGACGGACCGGCGCAGCATCTGAAAGAAGGACCGGGCGATGATCCAGCGTCGCCGAGGACGCGCCTCGCCTTTGCGGAGGACAAGGGCGATTTCGCTGCTGTGGCATCGCGCTGCGTCGGCGTCGGCGCCTGTCGCAAGCACGATGCCGGCACCATGTGTCCGAGTTACAGGGCGACGGGCGAGGAAGCCTATTCGACGCGCGGTCGCGCGCGCCTGCTGTTCGAGATGCTGCGTGGCGAGGTGATCGAAGACGGCTGGCGCTCGGAGGCAGTGCGCGATGGGCTCGATTTCTGTCTCGCCTGCAAGGCCTGCAAGAGCGAGTGTCCGGTGAGCGTCGACATGGCCTCCTACAAGGCGGAGTTCATGTATCACCATTTCAAGGGCAGGTTGCGGCCGCGCGCGGGCTATTCGATGGGGTTGATCTGGTGGTGGAGCCGGCTCGCCAGCCGCATGCCGCGGGCAGCAAATGCATTTGCCGGCTGGGGCCCGCTGGCGAGCCTGGCCAAGCGCATGGGCGGCATCGCTCAGGAGCGGTCGTTTCCACGCTTCGCCGCGCCCTCGTTTCATGATTGGTGGCGCCGCCGCAGGCTTCCCGCGCAGACGGCGGCAATAGGTCGGCCCCGCGTTCTATTGTGGCCCGATACGTTCAATGCCTATTTCACGTCGGCACCGCTGATCGCCACCGTCGAACTGCTCGAGCACTTGGGCTGGCAGGTGGAAATTCCCAGCCGACCGCTGTGCTGCGGCCGGCCGCTCTATGCCTTTGGATTTTTGGGCCTGGCGGACCGGCTTTGGAGCCGGGTGATCGCCACGCTCGGTCCCTACGTCGATGCGGGTATTCCTATCGTCGGGCTGGAGCCCACCTGCGTCACCAGTTTCCGCGACGAGCTGCCGCAAATGCGTCCCCACGATGTCGCCGCCGGACGTCTGGCGAGAAGCGTGCAGCATCTCAGCGAGTTCCTGCAGCGCTCGGAGTGTCCGCTGCCTGCGATGCAGGGCCGTACCCTGGTGCAGCCCCATTGCCACCATCGCGCCGTACTGGGCGTCGAGGCTGAACGGACCGTACTCGAGCGCGCAGGTCTGGACGTCAATGTGTTGGATGCCGGCTGCTGCGGCATGGCCGGCGATTTCGGCTTCGATGAAAGGACCTACGACGTCGCCATGCGGATCGGCGAGCGCGCCTGGCTGCCTCAGGTGCGCGAGGCGGGCGATGCATGGCTGGTGGCGGACGGCTTCAGTTGCCGTGAGCAGGCGTTCCAGGCTACCGGCCGAATGCCATTGACGTTGCCCGAGGTGCTGATGGCGGGCTGTCGACAGGGAGAGAAGAATTCCTGAATGGCCCGGATCGTCGCGCAGCGTCACGCGCGCGTGGCGTAATCCGCGACGGTAAGGAGCAGGAGGATGGCCAGCCAAGCCAGCACGGCGATAGCCATCAGCCGGGTCAAACCGTCTTCCTCGCGCAGATGCATGAAGAACCAGTAGATAAGCACCACCTTCACGGCAGCGATCGACAGACCGGCGACGAGGCTGAACGGACCAGTCAGAACGAAACTGGCGACAATAGTAAGCGCCAGCAGCGCCAGCAGCGCCAGCCAGACGATGGTGAGGGAAAGCAGCCTGCCCATCGATTACCTCGCCAGGTACAGCACGGGATAGAGTAGCACCCAGATGGCGTCGACCAGATGCCAGTAGAGCCCGCCAATCTCGATTACGATGGCGCGCCGCGGCAGGCTTAGATGGCCGCGCCCCAGGCCCATAACAAGAAATCCCAGCAGGCCGATGCCGATCGTGACATGGATCGCGTGCAGGCCGGTGGCAATCAGATAGACGTTCATGAACAGCTGGTGCAGGTCACTCAGATCGCTCGCCGGGTTCAGCGGCAACAGCCCCTCGCCGTATTCGCTGGCGTATTCCCACGCCTTCAGGCCAAGGAACGCCAGACCTAGAGCTACGGCTGCCAGGAGGCAGTTTCGCGCATGTCGGGCGGCGCCTTCACGGGCAAATGCGACGGCCAGCGCCACGGCGAAGCTCGAACTCAGCAGGACCGCGGTGTTGGCCGCGCCGATCCAGACATGAAGGGCGCGGGAAGCGGCGACGAACGCCTCTGAGTGCGTGAGCCGCAGATAGAAAATTGCGGCGAAAACGCCACCGAACAGCATGATCTCGGTGGCAAGGAACACGAACATGCCAAGCTTGTCGGCGTGATGCTGCTGATCGAGGCTGACATAGGGTTCTTCTGGCCGGGCTGGTGCAGGCATGGTCATGGCTCCCCTCGGCTTGCGTAGTCGTAGGGCGGACCCGTAACCGTCGGGATGGAATCGAAATTGTGCTTGGGCGGCGGCGATGGCACCGTCCATTCCAGACCGGTATCGCCCCATGGATTGTCGCCCGCCGGCTCGCCGTAGCGCATCGAATGGAAAAGATAGGCAAACGGCAGGACATAGGCGACCGCGAGGATACCGGCGCCGGCCGACGACAATACATGCAGCACCTGGAAGTCCGGATCGTAGACATGGTAGCGCCGCGGCATGCCCAGATAACCGAGCAGGAACTGCGGCAGAAAGGTCAGGGTGAAGCCGAAGAAGATCAGCAGCGCGGACAACCGGCCCCAGACCAGCGAGAATCGACGGCCGATCATCTTGGGCCACCAGTAATGCAGCGCGCCGAAATAGGCCGAGACCGTGCCGCCGACCATGATGTAGTGGAAATGTGCGACGACGAAGTAAGTGTCGTGCAGGTGTACGTCAATCGCCAACATCGCCAGGATCAGCCCGGTCATGCCGCCGACCACGAACAGGCCGATGAAACCCATGGCGAACAGGCATTGCGGGTCGAGCGAAACCTGTCCCTTGTAGAGCGTCGCGGTCCAGTTATAGACCTTGATGCCGGACGGCACGGCGACGGCAAGGCTCAGGAAGGAGAACACGGCACTTGCGTACATCGACTGGCCCGCTACGAACATGTGATGGCCCCAGACCAGAAAGCCTATCGCGGCAATCGCAAGTGAGGAGCCGGCGACGAATCTGTAGCCAAACACCGTTTTGCGCGCCGCCGAGGCCACCAGCTCGCTGACCACGCCCAGCGCCGGCAGCACCATGATGTAGACCGCCGGATGGCTGTAGAACCAGAACAGATGCTGGTAGAGCAGCGGGTCGCCTCCAAGCTCCGGGTCGAAGACGCCAAGCCCGAACAGGCGCTCGGCGGCTATCAGCACAAGGGTCGTCGACAGCACCGGCGTGGCGAGGACCAGCACGATGGCCGTCGCGTACATCGACCACACGAACAGCGGCAGTCGTCCCCAGCCCATGCCGGGACAGCGCAGCTTGTGCACCGAGACGATGAAGTTCAGCCCCGTCAGGATCGAAGAAAATCCGACGATGAACACCGCCGTGGCAGCCAGCACGACCTTGCCGTTGGCGAACATCGAGGACAGCGGCGTATAGAAGGTCCATCCGGTATCGACGCCGCCGGTTATCAGGATCAGCAGAGTGAAGAGCCCGCCCAGCATGTAGATGTACCAGCTCAGCAGGTTGAGGCGGGGAAAGGCGAGATCGCGGGCGCCGATCATCAGCGGCAATAGAAAGTTGCCGAAGGTCGCCGGGATGGACGGGATCAGGAAGAACCAGACCATGATGACGCCATGAAGCGTGAAGGCGCGGTTGTAGCCTTCGTTGCTCAGAACGTCGCCTTCGGGCGTCAGCAGATCGATGCGCATAAGCGCCGCCGCCGACCCGCCGACGAAGAAGAAGAAGGTGATAGAGATCAGGTATAGTAATGCGATGCGCTTGTGATCGGTCGTCAACAGCCAAGAACGCAGCGTGTGGCCGGCGCGCAGGTAACTGACGCGTTCGATCGGTGTTTCCGACAGGCCGCGATCGTCCATGTCGTCGGGGTTCGGTCGCCGGGGACGTGCGTCTGCTTCGCTCATTGCGGCCGCTCCTCTCCCCGCAACGATTTCACGTAGGCAACGAGCCGCAGCAGTTCGTCCTCGCTCAGCACGTTGCGATATGTCGGCATGACGTGTGGATAGCCGGCGGCGATCTGCGACTGGGGCAGCAGAATGCTGTCGCGGATGTACTG
>JBDZUM010000089.1:0-12234 GCA_040255215.1 Rhodospirillaceae bacterium | reverse complement strand
GCGTCCTGCTTCAGGCGCAGCGCCGGCACGTAGAGGCTGTGGATCACGTCCTGCGAGGCCAGGATCAGTTTGACCGGCTGGCCAGCCGGCACATGAAGCTCGTCGATCTCGCGCTGGCCGCCCGGGTGCTGAAACTTCCACATCCATTGCTTGGCGACGACGGCGATCTCGATCGCGCCCGGCGGCGGATTGTGCAGATCGATGAACAGCCGCGTGGCCCAGACGTAGAACACCAGGATCAGCGCGAAGGGCAGCAGCGCCCAGGAAATTTCCAGCCAGATGTTCCGGTGGCGCGGATCGACGCGATCAGCGGTCTTGCCGCGCCGGTATTTAATGGCGAACCAGGCCATCAGGACGAAAACCGGGGCTGACAGAAGCACAGCGAGGGCGACGAATCCCGCCATAATCGCGTCCACCTGGGCCGCATGCCCGGACGCCTGCGCTACCCAGCGCGTGAGGAGATCATGGATCACGGCGGCGGACTCCGCCGGCTGCGGTGTTCGCGCAGGACGGTCCAGCCGATGGCGCCGGCGATGGCGATGGCCGTCAGTCCGCCGGCGATTCGCAGCACCGTCCAGACGATCGAGCCGTAGCGGCCGGTAGTGGGATCATAATGGTAGCACAGAAGCAGAATCTGATCGGTCCAGCTGCCGACCTGACCTTTGCCGGCTTCGAGCACGGCCAGCTTCAGGTCGGTGGGCTCGAAAGTCACCCCATAGAGCCAGCGCGACAGCGTGCCATCCCCCGCCAGTACGGCGACCGCCGCGACATGGGCGTACTGGCCGATGGAATCGTCCCAGGCGTAGCGATAACCAAGCGCTGCGGTGACCGCTTCTATGTCGGGCGCCGCACCGGTCAAGCCATGCCAGCCGGAGGCGGTCGACCCCGGCACCGCGCGACGCAGACGGTCGAGATCGGCGCGGGCGTCGTCAGCAGCTTCGTTTGGATCAATACCGAACGCGACGACGATGAAGTCGCGGCCCGCATGGAGATCCTGCGCCTGTATCGCCTGCGCCAGACCGGACAGGGTCACGCCGCAGATATTGGGACAGTCGTGCAGCACCGGTGCCAGCACGATGGGCTTGCCTTGCGCCAGGTCGCCCAAGGTCACGATGGCGCCGCGTTCGTCGCGGAACTGCCGATCGAGCGGAGCGCGTGCAGCGGCCAGCCGATCGATTCCGGCCGCTTCGAAGGCGTTGAAGGCGGCAGCGGCCGTCGTTGTTGCTGCCGATAGCAGCAGGAAGACAAGGACGAGGCGCGTCACTTTTTTGCTCCGTCAGGCGCTGCGTCCGGCCAGCCATGGTCGGCGAGGATCTCGATGGCGCGGCCGATCGGGATGCGCGCCAGACGTCCGTCGCGATCGGCCCAGCCGTAACCGTTCAGCAGCGTCTCCGCCCGCAGCTGCTCGCGCTGCAAATCGATGCGGGGCTGAATCTGGAGCTGGGGGCCGGGAGGGGTTGTGGGCTGGGTTTCGAGCCGATTAGGTGGCGGCTCCGGCAAATCCCGCGGCAGCACTTGAAGAAGCGCCGCCACCAGGCCAGCGGCAGTCAGTATGAGCGCCAGCAGACCGGCGATGGCCAGTCCAACCTTGCCGGCGTGCGCATCGCCGAGCTGGACCTTCGGCACATCCCGATCGACACGGTTGCCGGCCGTCATGACTGTTCCCCCGCCTGCCGCCGCAGTCGGTCGAGCAGCCCTGTCGCAACCGGCAATGTCTGCGCCGCCAGCACGCCCATTCCGGCCAGTGCCAGGACCATGGCGATCGATGCGATGCCGGTGTTTGCCGGCAGAGCCGGCAGCACGATCCACGCCAGTTCTATCGCCTTGGACAACAAGACGGCTGCAAGCAGCGCCAGCAACCAGCGCCGATCCGTACGGATCGGGGCGAACATCAGCAACAGCAGCGGCGCCATCTGCAGGGCTCCCGAGACGTAAAGCGCAGCCGTCCACAGCCCGACGCCACGCTTGGCGTACCAGGCCGCGCCTTCCGGCAGGTTTCCGGACCAGATGATGAAATACTGCATGAAGGCGAAATAGATGCCGCACAACAGCGCAGATATCAGCAGCGCCCCCAGCATCGCCACGCGCCTTGCTTTGCGCGTCGTGGCCAGATGCATGGCGACCAGCACGCAAAGCGCGATCGTCATCTGGATCGACAGCACGTAGAGGCCAAATCCCGAGGAATGGAAATCGGGTTCGAGAGTCATGAGCCAGTCGACCGCGATCATCGTATGCAGCGGCACAAGCGCGACCAGACCAGCGGCGGCGACCGGCCCGGGGCGTGCGGTGGTCAGAACCATCCACGCGAGAGCCAGAACGATCCCGAAGAATGCCAGAGTGCGCAGATAGAAGAACAACGGGCTGAGATAATCGCCACTGTCGTTGGCCCATGGATAAAGGGCAGACAATCCGATCATCACCGGGAGGAACGCCAGCGGCAGGAACCCCGACAGCGCCGAACAAGCGCGCGCCGGCGCCAGCAAGGTTTCGCTCCAAGAGCCAGGGATGAGATGCATCATCATCAACAGCAACAGCGCACCGATCGGGACGGCGCTGCAGAAGGCGAAAGCGACCAGCCAGCCGCCGAGAGCGGCCGTTGCATCGACGATGGTCAGCAGCAGACTGGCGGCTGCAAGTGCAGCCCCGAGCGCCGGCCAGCGCCAGCGCGCCATCGTCGTCGTAACGGTCGCGCCGGTCATGGCATTGCCTCCAGTCGACCGCGTTCCTCGGAGGTCAGAGCGGCGAGCGGCGCATTCTGGCTTAGCTGCAGCGCGCGGATATAGGCAGCGATCGCCCAGCGGTCGCGCGGGGGCACGCGAGCGGCGTAGGAATACATGACGCCGTGCCCATCCGTAATGACATCGACGAAATGCGACGACGGCGCCTGCCGCAGGCGAGCGATGTGGAAGCTGGGCGGGTTGGGAAATCCACGTCCGGGCACGACGCCCCGGCCGTATCCGGCGACGTCGTGGCAGGGCGAACAGAATATGCCGTAGCGTTCGTGGCCGCGCCGCAACAGCGCGGCATCGAGAGCCGGCCGCTGGTTCAGCGCTTCGATCTCGACCAGCCAGTCCCGCGATACTGCGCCGTCGGGCGGAGCCTGCAGCGATTTGCCATCGGCGAACAATGCGCTGGGCTCGTAGGAGTCGTAGCGCGACTGGTGAATCATCTGATCGCATGTGGCGAGCGTGCCTGCGGCCCCGACGGTTCCTGCCACGGCGATCGTCACGAGCAGCCGACTCATTCGGGCTCCTCCGTGTGACCTACGAGATCGATGCGACGGGGTCCAAGAGTCGCCAGGAACTCGCGCGTCGCCTGCGGCTCGAATCGCTCGTCGTTGGCGAAGATCAGGAGAAAGAATTTGTCGCGGCTTGCCAGCTGAAATCCCGCCACATCGAACAGCGGGTGGTTGAGGCGAGGCAGACGATTGATCGCGAGCATGCCGCCGATCGAGAACAGCACGGCGAAGAGCACCATAAGCTCGAAGGTGATGAGCATGAAGGCGGGAACCGCGACCAGCGGTCGGCCGCCGACGTCGATCGGGAAATCGAGGTTCGTGTAGACCTGCATGCCGAAGCCCAGGGCGGCGCCGAACACGCCGCCGGCAAAGGTCAGCAACGGCACCCGGTTGTCGCCGATGGCGAGCGCCTCGCTCAGCTCCTGCATGGGAAACGGCGAATAGGCGTCGAGATTACGGTATCCCGTCCGTCGCGCCGCCTTGATGCCGTCGATCAGCGGTTGCGGGCTGTCGAACTCGGCGAGCAGGCCAAACGCGGCCTGCCCTGGCGTCGGTTCATGCATGGCCCGCCTGCCTTTTCTCGAACAGCGTCTCCTTGATCTCCGAAGCCGAGATCACCGGGAGAAAGCGCACGAACAGCAGAAACGGCACCAGAAACACGCCGATCATGCCGGCGAACAGCGCCCATTCCCAGAAGCTGGCGTGATAGTCCTGCCAGGAGGACACGAGGTAGTCGCGATAGAGCGAAGTTACCAGCAGCATATAGCGTTCCAGCCACATGCCGACCGCCACCGACAGGCCGATAATGAACAGAGCCAGCGGATTGACGCGGACGCGGCGCCACCACAGCAGCTGGAGCGGCAGGAAGTTGGCGATGACGGCGCCCCAATAGCTCCATGCGTCGGCGCCAACGAATCGATCCATCATGGTATGGATCTCGTAATGGCCGCCGGAATAGAGCGCGTCGAACACTTCCGCCGCATAGCCATAGGCGGTCATGAGGCCGGTTGCGAGGGTCAGCTTGCCCAGCAGATCGAGATGTCGCTCGGTTACCAGGTCCCCGAGGCCGAGCGCGCTGCGCAATGCCACGGCGATCATTGACACGATCGCGAAACCGGAGAACGCGGCGCCGAGGACGAAATAAGGCGGAAAGACCGTGGTGTTCCAGCCGGGAATGGGACCGGCGGCGAACAGCAGCGAGATTTCTGAATGCACCGACACCACGAGCGGCACCGCGATCGCCGCGACCAGCAGATAGCTCTGTCGCCAGCGGGCCCAGTGCCGTGCCGAGCCGCGCCAGCCGAGCGCCAGGAGGCCGTAGAATACCTGGTACCGACGCTTACGCGCGCGATCGCGTGCCGATGCGAGGTCAGGAATGATGCCGATATACCAGAACAGTACCGACACGGTGAGGTAGGTGAAGACGGCGAAGAAATCCCACGACAACGGGCTCTTGAACTGCGGCCAGACGTTCATGGTGTTGGGATAGGGCGCCATCCAATAGAACAGCCATGGCCGGCCGAGATGCAGGATAGGGTAAAGCCCGGCGCAGACGACGGCGAACAATGTCATCGCTTCGGCGAAGCGATTCAACGAGTTGCGCCAATGGGCGCTCAGCAGCAGAAGAAGAGCCGATATCAGCGTGCCGGCATGGCCGATGCCGAGGAACCAGATGTAGTTCGAGATTGCGAGGCCCCAGTTGACGGGAATGTTGTTGCCCCAGACGCCAACGCCGCGCAGGAACAGCACAGCGACTGAAACGAGGAACAACGCGAACAGAAGAAGGGCAATGGCGAAGGCCATCCACCAGCCGCGGCGATGCGGATAGGAGAGCGGGATATCCACGATCTCGTCGCTGACAGAGCCATAGCGGCGATTGGCCGGAATCGCGGCGTCGCTCATTCCCCGTCTCCTTCGGGCCGGATCTTTGCCAGATATGTCGTGCGCGGCCGGGTATTCGCCTCCTCAAGCAATGCGTAGTTCCGCGGTTCTGCCTTGCGGCTGCTCACTGCGCTATCGGGATCGATCACATCGCCGAAGACGATAGCCTGGGTCGGACAGGCCTGCTGGCAGGCGGTGACGATCTCGCCGTCGCCGATCGGCCGGTCCTCGCGCTTGGCGGCGATGCGTGCGGCACTGATGCGTTGCAGGCAGTAGGTGCATTTTTCCATGACGCCGCGGCTGCGCACCGTGACATCTGGATTGCGCATGGCACGCAGCGATTCGGGATCGTCGCCGGTGTACTCGAACCAGTTGAAGCGCCGCACCTTGTAGGGGCAGTAGGAGGAGCAGGTGCGCGTACCGATGCAGCGATTGTAGACCTGGAGGTTGAGACCGTCCTCGCTGTGGACGGCGGCGTTGACCGGGCAGCCCATTTCGCAGGGCGCCTGCTCGCAATGCATGCAGGGTACAGGCTGAAAATGCAGGCGTGGCGCGACCGGGTCGCCCTCGTAGTACTGGTCGACGCGCAGCCAGTGCATCTCGCGGCCCTGCGCTACCAGTTCCTTGCCGACGACCGGCACGTTGTTCTCGGCCGTGCAGGCGACGACGCAGGCGTTGCAACCGATGCAGGCGTCGAGGTCGATCGACATGCCCCAGGACGGGCTGTCATAGATCTTCGCGGGATAGAGGCTGGCGCGCGCAGTGTTCGGGGATTGTGATGCGGCGGCGCGGGGATCGTCGACTTCGCGCACGAAATCGTACCCGTCGATGGCCTGATGCATCTGCGTGGTGGCGACCTTCAGCTTCCTTCCGGTGGCCTGCAGCCCCGTAACGGCTATGACATGTTGGTGCGCGACGCCTTGGAATGCGTACGCATCGTAGCCCAGATTCTGCGCCACATGCCCGCCGCGCTGGCGGCCATAGCCCAGGGTCAGTGTCAGCGTGTTCGCTTCCTGGCCGGGCATGATCCAGGCAGGCCCGGCGACCTGCCGGCCATCCGCTTCCAGCACGAGTTCGTCACCGTTCCTTATGGCGCGGGTCGCCGCCAGTTGCGGGCTGACGCCGATGACGTTTCCCCAGGTGATCT
The DNA here is from genome assembly GCA_040255215.1 of Rhodospirillaceae bacterium. Taxonomy (GTDB): domain Bacteria; phylum Pseudomonadota; class Alphaproteobacteria; order Reyranellales; family JAQSWP01; genus JAQSWP01. The sequence continues at coordinate 5,968 of JBDZUM010000089.1, read as the reverse complement.
TACCGAACGGCTTCGGCAGTTCCTGCAGCCAGGCATTGTTGGCGAAGCGACCGTCCCAGATCGTCAGGTCGGGCTGGATAACGACGGTCAATCCATCGGCCGGTGGCGGCGTCATCCCGAGCGGATCGTCAAGCGGCGTGGCGGAGACGGCGGCCGGCGCGCTCGCCTCGATGAAGCCGCGCGTCAGGGCCTGCGTCCAGCGCGCGTCGAAATCATCCCTCCAGACAGCGCGCCATGTCGCCTGCACGATGGCGCGAGAGTCGCGGTAGTCGCCCATCAATCGGGCGAGCAATTCCTGAGCGGCGCGGCCGTGATAGAGCGGCCTGACTACCGGCTGGACGATGCTGGCCGTGCCATCGACGGCGCGCGCGTCGCTCCATGCCTCGAGCTCGTGCGCCAATGGCACGTGCCAATGGCTGTGCGCCGCGCTTTCGTCGTAGTGGTCGCCGGCATGGACGAGCAACGGCACCTTGTCTGCCGCCTCGCTCCAGCCGAGTTCGCCGGGAGCGGCATAGAATGGATTGGCATCCAGCATCAGCAGAGTTTGGACGTCGCCCGCCGCCATATCCCCTGCCAGTTGAACCAGCGATACCGCGCCGTCCTCCGCGCTCGCAGCGATCGGGGCAGTGAACTGCACTGCTGTGCTCTTCAATTTGCTGTTGAGCCGAAGCGCCAGCGCCTGGACGGGCGGAGGATGGTTGGCGCCGATCGTCACCAGCGAGTTCGTCGGCCGGGAGTGGATTGCAGCGGCTGCGCGTTCCAGCCATTGCCGTTCATCGGCGTCGAGGCGGGCGATATCCCCCGTCTCGCCGCCGATCATCCGCTCCAAAGCCACGATCAATTCCGCGATGCGACCGGTCGAGACGACGAGGCGGCGTTCCGCTTTGGCGCCGGTCAAGGTCGGCGTCGGCTCGGCGACGAAGAGGCGGCATGCGCCGTCGCCGTCGCGATAGGCTTTTCGCCGTTGCGACCAGCATCTGGCGTTGCGCGCCTGGTGCGGGCCTGGCCCGAGAATGTCGTCGTCGAGACATATGACGGTATCGGCCCGCTCAAGATGCAGATGTCGATCGAGCCGTGCGCCGAAAGCCAGTTGGGCGGCCGCTCGCCGGTTGCCATCGTCCAGCGGCTCGCTGACATGCCAGCGGAACTCCGGCCAGCGTTGCGCCATCGCCGCGATCTGCCGTAGCAGCGTCGGCGAGGTGACCGCACCGGTCAGCAGACGCAATCCGGCGCCACGCGTCGCGTCGAACTCGGCCATGCGTCGGGCCATGTCGGCGTCGAATGCCTGCCACGTCGCCGGCCGTCCGAGATGGCGCGGCGCCTGCGAGCGGTCCGGGTCGTAAAGTCCCAGAAGCGACGCCTGCAGGAACACGTCGCTGGCGCCGCCGCTTGCGGGATGATCGGTATTGCCTTCCAGTTTTACCGGTCGCCCGACATGCGTCTTGGCCACGACCGGCAGCGCATAGCCGCTTAAGGATACGGCAGTGGCGTAGTATTTCGGCTGGCCAGGCACGGTGAATTCCGGCGCCCTCACATAGGGCAGGGCGGTTTCAGGCGTGTCCCATTTGCAGCCCGTCAGCCCGGCCAGCGTCAGGGACGCGGCCATCGCCCGCAGCAGGGAACGCCGTTCGATGCCGTTCGCAAGGGGCATCAGGGACGGAAATTCCGCCGCCAGAAAAGCGTGGAATTCCTCGGTGCCGGCCAACTCGTCGAGGCTGCGCCAAAATTGGCGGCCGCCCGGCGCGCCCAGTTGCGGCGGGAAGTTGGTCGAGAAGCCATGGCCCGCCATCGTCGACCTAGCGGTGACACAGGCTGCAATCGTCGAGCTTTTCCGGCTCGATGCGATGCGCCGCCATGGCTTGGCGAGAAAAGGCCCGCTGGCGTTCGCGATCGTTATCCCAATCGCTCCAGTCCATGCGCGTTACCTGGTCGGGCGGGCGCAGATGCGGCGCCGGATTTCGATGGCAGTCCAGGCACCAGCTCATCTCGAAGCCATGCGCTGCGCTGAGCAGGGGCATGCGATCGACCCGACCGTGACAGGTGACGCAGGCGACGCCGCGGTCGATGTGGATGGAATGGTTGAAGTAGACGTAGTCAGGCAGCAGCGCGACGCGCTGCCACTGCAAGGGTTTTCCTTCGGCCAGGCTGCGGCGCACGGGTGCCAGCATCGGCGCGCCGGTCCAAAGCTGCGAATGGCAGGTCATGCAGACTTCGGTCGCAGGCAATCCGGCCTGCGGACCGGTCTCGACCGACGAGTGGCAGTAGCGACAATCTATTCCCAGTCCGCCTACATGGTGCTCGTGGCTGAATGGGACGGGCTGATTCACAACCCAGCCCCTGGCGGTGCCGTAGGTCGACTCCATGAATCCCCCGAGGGAAAGGACGCAAACCAGCAGGAACGGCACCAGAAGCAGCGCCAGCGCGCGCAGCCGCGTATCGGCGGAAGCCGTGAATATCTGCGGCATCTGGACGTCCCTTTCCCAAGGGCAACGCAGCCTTTCTTTTCAAGGTTCCGACTGGGACACCGCAACTTCAGGGATGCGGAAGACGCAGTCGCATGACGAGGGTGACTAACGGCGGGTGACAGCCGAAGACATCTCAATCCTGCCGGGTCGCTCAAACGCCTGTGGCGGCGTCTAGTTCCAATACCCTGTCCAGATGTGAACAATTTCAGATGACTGGCATCTGCCATTGGACATGCCAGTCTGCGCGATGTTCGTCACTGCAAACGGATTCTCGAAACTTGCTGTCGATCGGCGGGACCGTCTTGATCCGGCCGACGCGCTGCAGCGAAAGCACGACAGGCGACCGGAGAAACGACCCATGCGATTGTCATCTCGGAGACTGATTTTCGCCGGTATCGGCATTGCTCTGCTGTCCGGCTGCGCAGCGCCGGCCGGATCGCCGCCGCGCTCGGGCGAGCCGGCGGCGCAGGAGCGGCGTCTGGAGACGCGTCCGGCGACGGCGGGCAATGCGCGCAAGGAAGAGGGCAGCTGGTAGCGGCGTTCGTCGCCGGCGCTTTCACTCGACAGGCGGCAGCATGGCGAGCGGCAGCGCCGTGGTGTTCTTGATTTCCGACAGGGCGATGGCCGACGTCGTTTCGCGCACCGCCGGTAACTGCGAGAGCTTGTCGCGGAAGAAGCGTTCGTAGGCCTCGACGTCGGAGGCGACGATGCGCAGCAGGAAATCCTTCTCGCCCAGCAGCGTGTGGCATTCCAGCACCTCGGGATAGCGGCGGATCGCCTGCTCGAATTGCGGCAGCGTGTTGCGGCCATGCGCCGCCAGCTTGATGGACGCGAAGATCATCACGTTGAGGCCGAGCTTGCGGCGGTCGAGCAGCGCCACCCGCATGCGGATCAGCCCGAGCTCTTCCATGCGTTTGATGCGCCGCCAGCACGGCGCCTGCGAGATGCCGACCCGCTCGGCGATCTCGCCGGTGGACAGCGAGCAATCCTGCTGCAGCAGCATGAGGATCTTGCGGTCGATCTGGTCGAGGTCGATGGACATCGATAATGCTCCGTTCAGACAAAAAGAGCATAGATTATGCCAGATCGAGACGGTTTGCGTCTCAGAACGCATACCGCGGCCGGACGTTTCCTGCTTTGCTGGAACAGGCCAGATGTCGATCCGGAGAGCCCGATGCGCAACCGCCAGCCTTTGTCGCTGCATGTCCCCGAACCGCGCTTCCGACCCGGCGAGGAAGCCGATTTCGGCTATTTGAATATTCCGCCGGCCGGCGCCGCGCGACGACCGGAGGTCGATACGCCGGCATCGGAAATGCGCGACATGTGCGACGGGCTGGTCCGCGTGCTCGACGAAAGCGGCGAAACCGTCGGGCCGTGGCGGCAGGAGATCGATCCGCAGGTGCTGCTCAAGGCGTTGCGCGCCATGGTCACGACGCGGGCCTATGACGAGCGCATGCTGCGGGCGCAGCGCCAGGGCAAGTCCTCTTTCTATATGAAGTCGACCGGCGAGGAGGCCGTCGCTGTTGCGGCGGCGCTGGCGCTGGAGCGCGACGACATGCTGTTTCCGACCTATCGCCAGCAGGGGCTGTTGATCGCCCGCGACTGGCCGCTGGTCGACATGATGTGTCAGGTCTATTCCAACACCCGCGACCGGCTGAAGGGCCGCCAGATGCCGGTGTTCTATTCGAGCCGCGAAGCCAATTTCTTCTCGATTTCGGGCAATCTGGCGACGCAGTTCAGCCAGGCCGTCGGCTGGGCCATGGCTTCGGCCATCAAGGGCGACGACCGCATCGCGGCGGGGTGGATCGGCGAGGGTGCGACGGCCGAGGCCGATTTCCATCACGGCATGACTTTCGCCGCGGTCTATCGGGCGCCGGCTGTGCTGAACATCGTCAACAACCAGTGGGCCATTTCCACAACGCAGGCGATCGCCGGCGGCGAGCAGGCGACGTTCGCGGCTCGCGCCATCGGCTATGGCGTCGCCGGTCTGCGGGTCGACGGTAACGATTTCTTCGCGGTCTACGCCGCCACGAGATGGGCGGCCGCGCGGGCGCGCGGCAATTACGGGCCGACGCTGATCGAGCTGTTCACCTATCGCGCCGACGCGCATTCGACCAGCGACGACCCCTCGCGCTATCGCCCCAAGGGCGAATGGGAGCGCTGGCCGCTGGGCGATCCGATCGAGCGATTGAAGACGCATCTGGTCCGACGCGGCCTGTGGAGCGACGAGGATCATGCGAAGCTGATGGAAGAGGCGCAGACGACGGTGCGGGCGGCGCAGCAGGAGGCCGAGAAGTTCGGCACGCTGCAATCCGACACCAGGCTCAATCCCGCCACCATGTTCGACGACGTGTTCCGCGAGATGCCGCCGCATCTGCAGCGCCAGAAGCGCGAGGCGGGGTTCTGACATGGCCGCCATGACGATGATCCAGGGTATCAACGCCGCGCTGCACGAAGCCATGGGCAAGGACGGGGACGTGGTCGTGTTCGGCGAGGATGTCGGCTATTTCGGCGGCGTGTTCCGCTGCACCGAGGGGCTGCAGCGCAAGTTCGGCCGGCACCGCGTCTTCGATGCGCCGATCGCCGAAGGCGGCATCGTCGCCGCAGCGGTTGGCATGGGCGTCTACGGGTTGCGGCCGGTAGTCGAGATCCAGTTCGCCGACTACATCTATCCGGCCACCGACCAGCTCATTTCCGAAGCGGCGCGCCTGCGCTATCGCTCGGGCGGCGAGTTCACCTCGCCGATGACCGTGCGCGCGCCCTATGGCGGCGGCATTTTCGGCGGCCAGACCCACAGCCAGAGCCCGGAGGCGATCTTCACCCATGTCTGCGGCCTGAAGACGGTGATCCCCTCCAACCCCTACGACGCCAAAGGGCTGCTGCTGAGCGCCATCGAGGACGACGACCCGGTGATATTTCTCGAGCCCAAGCGGCTCTACAATGGCCCGTTCGACGGCAATTTCGATGCGCCGGCCACGCCGTGGACGGACCATCCCGACAGCGACGTGCCGGACAAGACCTATCGCATTCCCCTCGGCCAGGCGCGCATCGTGCGGCCCGGCGCGGCGGTGACGGTGCTGGTCTACGGCACCATGGTGCATGTGGCGCAGGCGGCCGCCGCGGCGCAGGGCATCGATTGCGAGGTCGTCGATCTGCGCACCCTCCTGCCGCTCGATCTCGACACCATCGTCGCCTCGGTGCGCAAGACTGGGCGCTGCGTTATCGCTCACGAAGCGACTCGTACCTGCGGCTTCGGCGCCGAACTGGCGGCGCTGGTGCAGGAGCATTGCTTCTACCATCTCGAGGCGCCGATCGAGCGGGTGACCGGCTGGGACACGCCCTATCCGCATATTTTCGAGCGCGAGTATTTCCCCGGCCCCGAACGCCTCGGCGCCGCGTTGCGTCGCGCCGTCGAAGGAGCATGACCATGCGCTTCGAGTTCAAGCTCCCCGATATCGGCGAAGGCATCGTCGAGGCGGAGATCGTCGCCTGGCACGTGGCGG
>JBDZUM010000088.1:0-18017 GCA_040255215.1 Rhodospirillaceae bacterium | reverse complement strand
AGCGACTTTCCCGGCGCCAGGATCATCCGCCTGGAACGCAACTACCGCTCGACGCCGCACATTCTGGCGGCCGCCTCGGGGCTGATCGCGCATAACGAAGGGCGGCTTGGCAAGACGCTGTGGACCTCGCTCAGCGAGGGCGAACGCATCACCTTGCGCGGCGTGTGGGACGGCGACGAGGAGGCGCGCGCGGTCGGCGAGGAGATCGAGGCGCTGCAGCGCAAGGGCCATGCGCTGAGCGAGATCGCCATTCTGGTGCGAGCCGGTTTCCAGACCCGTGAGTTCGAAGAACGTTTTATCACGCTCGGCCTGCCCTATCGCGTGATCGGCGGCCCGCGCTTCTACGAACGCCAGGAAATCCGCGACGCCATGGCTTATTTCCGCGTCATCGTGCAGCCGGACGACGATCTGGCCTTCGAGCGCATCTACAACACGCCGCGGCGCGGCCTGGGCGATTCGGCGCTGAAGGCGATCCGCGACACGTCCCGCGCCGGGCGCGTCTCGCTGTTCGAGGCCGCGCGCCGCCTGATCGAGACCGACGAACTCAAGACGAGGCCGCGCAAGTCGCTGACCGAGCTGGTGGCGAATTTCGAGCGCTGGCGCTCGCTGATCGACGGCTTGCCGCATACTGAGCTGGCGGAAACCGTGCTCGAGGAGAGCGGCTACGTCGCCATGCTGCAGGCCGACAAGTCGCCCGAGGCGCCGGGTCGGCTGGAGAACCTCAAGGAGCTGATCAACGCGCTGCAGGAATTCGAGAACCTCGCAGGCTTTCTCGAACACGTTGCGCTGGTGATGGACAACAACGAGCAAAGCGGCGCCGACATGGTCAACATCATGACCCTGCACGCCGCCAAGGGGCTGGAGTTCGACACGGTGTTCCTGCCCGGCTGGGAGGATGGCGTGTTCCCCAATCAGCGGGCGCTCGACGAGAACGGCATCGCCGGCCTCGAAGAGGAGCGCCGGCTGGCCTATGTCGGCCTGACGCGGGCGAAGAAACGAGCGTTCGTTTCTTTCGCCGCCAATCGGCGCATCTACAACCAGTGGCAGACGTCGATGCCCTCGCGGTTCATCGCCGAACTGCCGCCCGAACATCTCGAGCAGCGCAGCGACGCCGGCCTCTACGGCTCCTACTCCGCCGGCCACCATGGCGGCCTGCGCGAAACGGCTTCCGCCGGCGACACCGACTGGGGCTGGTCGCCGGGGCAGAAGCTCGGCCGCCGCCTGCGCTCGACCCTGATCGAAGGCGAGATCACGGCGCGCGAGACCGAACAGGTCGATTTCGAGCTCGGCCAGCGCATCTTCCACCAGAAGTTCGGCTATGGCGCGGTGGCGGCGATCGACGGCAACAAGCTCGAGATCGAGTTCGAGAAGGCCGGCCGCAAGAAGGTGCTGGCGAGTTTCGTCACGCCGGCCTAAAAATCCGGCCATCCGCACGATCGGGGAGCGGTCGCGCACGCGGATGGGGGTCTGCGCCGTGTCGGTATGGAAACTGGAGATAACCGTGCCCGAAAAGGCGCGGGTGGCGTTCGAACTGGCGCTGCAGGAGGCGCTGGGCGAGGAAATCCCGGTCGCCTCGACCGAATTGCGCGAACACATCGACTGGCGGGTCGAGGCCTATATAGACGGGCTGCCCGACCGCGACCTGCTGGCCAAGGTGATCGGCACGGTGGCGCAGGCGCTGCGGATCGCCCCGCCGGCGGTGACGCTGACCGAGCTGGAAGACAAGGACTGGGTGGCCGAGAACCAGCGGTCTTTCCTGCCCTTCAACGTCGGGCGCTTCTTCATCTACCCCTCCTTCCACCAGGGCGGCGTGCCGCGCGGCCAGACCGGCATCCTGATCGATCCCGGCATGGCGTTCGGCACCGGCACGCATCCGACGACGCGCGGCTGCCTGCAGGCGATCGACGAAATCGCCCGGGCCGGCCGGCCCGAATCGGCGATCGATGTCGGCTGCGGTTCCGGCATCCTGGCCATCGCGCTGGCCGGCGTATGCCGCCGGCGCGTCATGGCCTGCGACAACGATCCCGTGGCGGTACGGGTCACCGAAGAGAATGCGCGCATCAACGGCGTCGAGGGCCGGGTCATTGCGGTGCAGGCGGAGGGACTGGACAACGACGTCATCCGCCGCCGCGCGCCGTTCAACCTGATCGTCGCCAATATTCTGGCGCAGCCGCTGATCGAACTGGCGCCCCAGATTGCGGGTGCGCTGGCCAATGACGGCCAGGTCGTACTGTCCGGCCTGCTGGGCACGCAGGCCGAAGCGGTCGGCGCCGCCTATCGCGCCCAGGGCATCACCCAGGTCAAACGCTACGACAGCGGCGACTGGACCACCCTGCTCCTCAAGGGATAGGTCTCGCAATCAAACTGCGGGCGAATCAAAAGGGCGACGCTTCGCAGCGTCGCCCTTTGCTTGCGGCCCGCCCGGGGAGGAGATCAGGCAGCCGTCAGCTCAGTTGCCTCAGGCAGCGTGCCGGGCAGCGTTATCGTTGGCGTTGGCGACCTGGCCGACATCGGCATAGAGGTCGGCGGTGCGGTTGCGCACCGAGCCGGCGACGACGAACGGCACCAGCGACCGGTTGAGGCCGATATCCTGCAGCATGCGCTCGTCCATCGACATCAGCTGGGCGACGGCGGCGCGCTGCTTCTGCGCGTTCCGCACAGAGGCGGCCAGGCTGCCGATCTTGGTGGCGAGGAAACGCACACCCTTGGCGATGCCTTCGCTGACAACCTTCGCGCGATTCGCGCGGGCCTGGGCCAGGTAGCTTTCGACGGTGAGGTGCGATGAAGTGTAGCTCGACATTTTCGTGACTTCCGATTTTGACAACGCGGGGCGTCGGCATTTCCGGCGTCGATCCGCGTAACGAGTAGAAAATAGGACTCGGCGCAGGGTCCCGGGAGTCCGATTGTTGCGGCGCAGTATTGCAAATAATGCATGTCTATCCACAAAACGGGATGCTTATCAAGCGATTGAAATATATGAAAAATTCTACTGCTTGCTGGAAGCATCGGCCAAGCCTAGGCTGATTCAGAGCAGAGTGAAGGGCGTGGCTGATGAGTTCACCTGATGACGGCATTCGCCTCTTGGCCGACCGGCTGGAAGGCGCCGGCAAGCCGGTTTCGACTGAAGACCTGACCAGCCTGATGGCGGGCATCGCAGCGGCGCCGGAGGGTTTCGCCGGTCCCGCCTGGCTGGAGTTGATCGGCAGCAAGCTCGATCAGCCGACCCGCCAGGCGCTGATCGAGGCACGCGCCCGGCTGGCGGCGGCCGATCATGGGCTGCAGGAAGACACGATACCGCCGGCCGACCGCCTGATCGCGCTGCGGGTCGAACTGCGCCGGCGTGGCGTCGACGGTTTCCTGGTGCCGCGCTCGGACGAGCACCAGGGGGAATACGTGCCGGCGCGCGCCCAGCGGCTGGCTTGGCTCACGGGCTTCACTGGCTCGGCCGGCATGGCGATCGTGCTGCAGGACCGCGGCGCGATCTTCGTCGACGGCCGTTACACGTTGCAGGTGACGAAGCAGGTCGATGTCGCGCTGTTCGAACCGCAGCCGCTCGACCGCATCCGCCCCGATCGCTGGCTGGCGGAGCAGCTCAAGCCCGGCATGAAGGTCGGTTTCGATCCCTGGCTGCACGGCGTTGGCGAATGCGAGCGGCTGGCGGCCGGCTGCGCGCTGGCCGGCGCCGAACTGGTGCCGCTCGAGGGCAATCCGATCGACGCCGTCTGGCCAGAACAGCCGCCGGCGCCGCTGGGGCCGGTGACGCCGCACGAGCAGCAATTCGCCGGCGAATCGGCGCAGGCAAAACGCCAGCGCATCGCCGCCGAACTGACGCGGCAGAAGGCCGACGCCGCCGTGCTCAGCCTGCCCGATTCCATCGCCTGGCTGCTCAACATCCGCGGCGCCGACGTGCCGCACGTGCCGCTGCCGCTGTCCTTCGCCGTCCTGCATGCCGATGCCGCGGTCGAACTCTTCATCGATCCGCGCAAGCTGACCGAAGCGGCGCGCCAGCATCTGGGCAATCAGGTCTCGATCCAGCCGCCGGAGGCGCTGGACGGGGCGCTCGATGCGCTGGGCCGGGCGGGGCGCACAGTTCTCGTCGATCCTGCGAGCGCCCCTTTCCGCGTTGCCGCACGCCTGCAGAATGCAGGCGCCAACCTGCTGCGCAGTGCCGATCCGGTCATCCTGCCGAAAGCCTGCAAGAACGCCGTCGAGATCGAGGGTACGCGACGGGCCCATGCGCGCGATGGGGCGGCGCTGACGCGCTTTCTGGCCTGGTTGCCGCAAGCCGCTGCCGGCGGCACTCTCACGGAGATCGCCGCTTCCGACCGGCTGGAGGCGCTGCGGCGCGAACACGGGCTGTGCCACGATCTGAGCTTCGACACGATTTCGGGCGCGGGACCGAACGGCGCCATCGTCCATTACCGCGCCACGCCGAAATCCGACCGCAGGCTCGGCGCCGGCGAGCTCTATCTGGTCGATTCCGGCGCGCAGTATCGCGACGGCACCACCGACGTCACCCGGACGGTCGCCATCGGCGAACCCAGCGCCGAAATGCGCGACCGCTTCACCCGCGTGCTGAAGGGCCATATTGCGCTCGCCACTGCACGTTTCCCCGTCGGCACGACCGGCTCGCAGCTCGACGCGCTGGCGCGCCGACCGCTATGGGAGGTCGGTCTCGACTTCGAGCACGGCACCGGCCACGGCGTCGGCTCGTTCCTGTCGGTGCACGAAGGACCGCAGCGCATTTCCAAGCATCCCAACGCGGTGGCGCTGCGGCCGGGGATGATCATTTCCAACGAGCCCGGCTACTACAAGGAAGGCGGCTACGGCATCCGCATCGAGAACCTGATCCTGGTGCAGCCGGCCGACGAGAACGGCCGCTTCCTGCGCTTCGAGACGCTGACCTTGGCGCCGATCGACCGCAACCTGATCGAGCTGTCCCTGCTCGGCCCCGAAGAGCGCACCTGGATCGACGCCTACCACGCCCGCGTGCTGGCCGAGATCGGCCCGCAAGTCGATGCGCAGACGAAGGCGTGGCTGGAGAAGGCGACGGCGCCGCTCCCTCAGTAGCTGACCCGCACCGCCTCGATCAGCAGGTCCGATACCGTCATCGAGATGTCTTCGGTGCTGTAGGCGCTGGCATCGTCGAGCCGCGAGAAGGCCTGCAGCGCCACCAGGATTTCGTTCGGCTGCGCCAGATCCTCGCCCAGCTTGGCGGCGATGTTGACGCAGTCGCCGAACAGATCCTGGTTCGGCAGCACCAGAGCGCGCCCCTGGGCGATGCCAATGCAGGCCTCGATCTTCCAGGCCGGCGCCCGGTCGCGATTGTCGGCCGCCAAAGCACGCTGCATGTCGATCGCCGCGTCCATGGCCGAACGGACGTGACGGAAGAAGGCGAAGAGATTGTCGGCCTCCGCCTTCACCAGTTCGCCGCCATGCCGCTCGATGATCGGCACGCCCAGCCGCTGCATGCGGCGAATACGCAAGAGAAGCGGGACGATGCCCCGTTCGCGCACCGCGCGCGAGGTGCCCGACATGTCGAGCACGAAGGCCGCACCCTTGCGGCCGAAACGCCGCCACAGGCGCCGTTCGAGAGCGGCGACGTCAGGCTGTGTCGCTGTATCGGCGTCGTCCAGCAGACCGAACAGGCGCTCCATCAACCCTCGCCGACCATGGCGAGCCACTCCTGCTCGCTCAGCATCGTCACGCCCAGTTCATCGGCCTTCTTCGCCTTGGACCCGGCTTCCGCGCCGACCACGACGAAATCCGTCTTCTTCGATACCGAACCCGACACCTTGGCGCCGAGCGCCTCGGCCTGCGCCTTGGCCTCGTCGCGGGTCAGCTTTTCCAGCGTGCCGGTGAACACGACCGTCTTGCCGGACAGCTTGCCGCCATCGCCACCGGGAGCCCGCCTGGCCACGGGCTGGATTTCCAGTTCGCCAGCCAGATCCTCGACGACCTCGACGTTGCGCTTGTCGGAGAAGAAATTCACCACGGCGTCCGCCGTAGTGACGCCAATATCCTGCACGTTGCACAGCCGGCCATAGGCCTCGCCCACCTCCGCTGCCGCCCTTTCCTTCTTGGTCGCGCCGGGATGACTGGCCCGCTCCTCCGCCGCCGCGTGCATCTGCTCGAGAAAGTCGGCGGCGCTGCCGTATTCGCGCGCCAGGTTCTTGGCCGTCGCCTCGCCGATGGTCGGAATGCCGAGACCGATGATGAAGCGGTCGAAGCCGATCCGGCGGCGCGCCTCGATGGCGTCGAGCAGGTTGCCGACCGATTTTTCCTTCCAGCCCTCGCGCGCGATCAGCTCGTCGCGCCGCTCGTGCAGGCGGAAAATGTCGCCCGGCACGTCGAGCAGCCCATCGGCATGGAAGTTCTCGATATGGGTGCCGCCCAGCCCCTCGATGTCGAAGGCGCCGCGCGACACGAAATGACGCAGCCGCTCGACCTGCTGGTAGGGACAGGCCAGCCCGCCGCTGCAGCGCCGCGCCACCGCGCCCTCTTCCTGCACCACTTCGGTCTTCAGCGGGCACGGACATTTGCGCGGAAAGCGATAGGGCTTCGCATCCTTCGGACGCAATTTTTCCACCGGCCCAAGCACCTGCGGGATGACGTCGCCGGCGCGCTGGATCATCACGGTATCGCCAACGCGCACGTCCTTGCGCTCGATCTCGTCGGCATTGTGCAAGGTCGCGCGCGACACTACGACGCCGCCGACCGTAACCGGCTTCAGCACGGCGACCGGCGTCAGCGTGCCGGTGCGGCCAACCTGCACGATGATGTCCTCGAGCAGCGTCTGCGCCTGTTCGGCGGGGAATTTGTGCGCCGTCGCCCAGCGCGGCGCGCGGCTGACGAAGCCCAAAGTGCGCTGCCAGTCGAGACGGTTGATCTTGTAGACGACGCCGTCGATGTCGTACGGCAGATCGGCGCGCTCGGCGCCGATCGAGCGGTAGAAGGCGAGGATTTCCTCCAGGCCAGTGCAGCGTTTCGCCAGCGGATTGACCTTGAAGCCCCAGCCCTTGAGAAGCTGCAGGAACTCCCAGTGCGATTTCGGCTCGACCCCTTTCATTTCGCCCCAGGCATAGGCGAAGAAGGCCAGCGGCCGCTTCGCCGTGATGGCCGGATCGAGCTGGCGCACGCTGCCGGCCGCCGCGTTGCGCGGATTGGCGAAACTCTTCTCGCCGGCCTCTTCCTGGCGGCGATTGAGGTCGAGGAACTGGTGCCGGTCCATATAGACCTCGCCGCGCACTTCCAGCACCGGCGGCGCCTTGCCTTTCAGGCGCTGCGGCACGTCCTTGAGCGTGCGCAGATTGGCGGTGATGTCCTCGCCCTCCGTGCCGTCGCCGCGCGTGGCGCCCAGCACGAACTCGCCGTTCTCGTAGCGCAGGCTGGCCGACAGCCCGTCGATCTTGGGTTCGGCCACGACCTCGATGGCGGCATCCTCGGGCAGATCCAGATACCGGCGCACGCGCGCGAGAAAATCCGCCACGTCCTCGTCGCTGAAGGCATTGTCCAGCGACAGCATCGGCCGGGCATGGCGCACCTTGGCGAAACCGCCGGTCGGCGCCGCCCCGACGCGCCTGTTGGGCGAATCGCGACGCACCAGATCGGGAAACCGCGCCTCGATGGCATCGTTGCGGCGACGCAGGGCGTCGTATTCCGCATCGCTGATGATCGGCGCATCCTTCTGATGGTAGGCGCGGTCGTGCCTGGCGATCTCGGCGGCGAGCTGCGCCAGTTCCGTGACCGCACCGAGCCGATCGAGTTCCTCGACCGGTACCTGGGTTTCCGCCTTGCTCTTGCGTTTCGCCATCTAACGCGTCCCCGCCATCAGCCGGGCCGCGGCGGCGCGCGCTTCGGCCGTGATCTCGCTGCCGGCGAGCATGCGCGCAATCTCCTCGCGCCGTCCTTCGGCGTCCAACGCCGCCACTTCGGTAACGGTACTGCCCTTGGCGGTGCGCTTGCCGATGCGCCAGTGCAGATCGGCGACGGCCGCCACCTGCGGCGAATGCGTCACGACCAGCACCTGACGATCCTTCGCCAGCTTGGCCAGGCGCTCGCCAACCGCCGCCGCGGTGGCGCCGCCGACGCCGCTGTCGACCTCGTCGAACACCAGCGTGCCGACCGATCCGGTGCCGGCCAGCACGACTTTCAGCGCCAGCATGAAACGCGACAGCTCGCCGCCCGAGGCGACGCGGTTCAATGGTCCCGGCGGCGTGCCCGGGTTGGTGCTGACCAGGAAACCGACGCGATCCATGCCGTGCTCGCCCCACTCGGCCGCCTCAAGGCGGTCGATGGCGGTAACGAAGCGTGCTTTCTCGAGTTTCAACGGCGCCAGCTCGGCCGCTACGGCCTTGTCGAGGGCCGTTGCCGCCTTGCGCCGCGCCGCCGACATCTTTTCAGCGAGGCCGACATAGGACTGCTTCGCCGCGTCAGCCGCCTGTCGCAGCTTCTTCAGGTGCTGGCCGCCACCGTCGATGGCCGCCAGCTGCTCTTCCATGCGCGCGCGCAGCGCCGGCAACCCGGCGATCTCGACATTGTGCTTGCGCGCCACCGCGCGCAGCGAGAACAGCCGCTCCTCGACCTTCTCGAGACGGCCGGGATCGGCGTTCAGGGTGCGGCCCAGCTCCTCGACCTGCGCCTCGGCCTCGGCCGCCTCGACGGCGGCCCGCTCCAGCGCCGCCAGCGCCTGATCGAACCGGCCGGCGGCCTTGTCGGCATTGCGTTCGAGCAGCCGCTGCGCCGCGCGCAGCGCGCCGGCCGCGCCCTTGCCGGCCCCGAGCTCCTTGGTCGCGCCACCCAGCGCCTCGGCCAGCGCCGCGCCATGGCGCAGCAGCAGCCTTTCCTCGCCGAGATCGGCTTCCTCGTTTTCGTGCGGATCGAGGCGGGCCAGCTCGTCGACGGCATGGCGCAGGAAATCCTGCTCGGCGCGCGCAGCAGCCAGATCGGATTCGGCCTTGCCATAGGCCTCTTCCGCCGCCTGCCAGTCGCGCCATGCGGCTGCGAGCTTCGCACCGGGGGCGTCGAGCCCGGCGAATTCGTCGAGCACGCCACGGTGGCGGGACGGGTTGAGCAGCCCGTGCTGTTCAAACTGGCCCTGCACTTCGACCAGCAGATCGCCGATCTGCCGCAACAGGGCGACCGAAACCGGCTGGTCGTTGACGAAGGCGCGACCGCGACCGTCGCCGCCCACGACCCGGCGCAACAGCAATACGCCCTCGCCGGAATCCAGGCCGTGTTCGGCCAACAGCGCGGCCACCGGGTGCGATGCGTCGATATCGAAGGCGGCGGAAACGCTGGCCTGGGCCGCGCCATGGCGCACCAAGCCGCTGTCGCCGCGACTGCCGAGCGCCAGGCCCAGCGCGTCGAGCAGGATGGACTTGCCGGCGCCGGTCTCGCCGGTCAGCGCCGCCAGATTGCCGGAACGCCGCTTGCCGGCGGCGAATTTGAGGTCAAGCCGTTCGATGAGAACGACGTCGCGGATCGAAAGCTCGACCAGCATAGGGCTCAGAAAAGCGTGCTCCAGAACTGCCGCAGCCAGGAATCCTCGCGCCGCGCCGGGCGCAGATCCTCGCCTTCGAGCAGGTACCAGGTCTCGGCATACCAGTCGCTGCCCGGGAAGTTGTGGCCCAGCACGGCCGCCGCCATCTGCGCTTCGGGCTGCACGCCCAGCGCCAGATAGGATTCGGTCAGCCGATGCAGCGCCTCGGGGACATGGCTGGTGGTCTGGAACTTCTCGATCACGGTGCGGTAGCGGTTGATGGCCGCGACGTACTGGCCGCGCTTCTGGTAGTAGCGCCCGATCTCCATCTCCTTGCCGGCGAGATGGTCGACGGTCAGGTCGATCTTGAGCAGCGAGTCGCGGGCGTAGCGCGATTCGGGAAAGCGCGTGGTGACCTCGCGCAGCGCCTGCAGCGCCAGCTCGGTCATGCGCTGGTCGCGGGCGACGTCGGAGATCTGCTCGTAGTAGCACAGCGCCCGCAGGTAGAAGGCGTAGGCGATGTCGCGATTGCCCGGATGAAGCTGGATGAAGCGGTCGATGGCGACCAGCGCGTCCTCGTACTTGTTGGCCTGGTAGTACGAGAACGCCGCCATCAGCTGCGCCTTGGTGGCCCACACCGAATAGGGATGCTGGCGCTCGACTTCCTCGAAGCTCTTGGCCGCCGGCACGTAGTCCTCGGCGCTGAGTTCATTCAGCGCGTCGTTGTAGAGCGTCTCGACCGGGGCCTCGACATAGGGCCTGTCCTCGTCGTCCGAACCACAGGCGACCAGGGCAAGGCAGGCCGCAGCGATGGCAAGACGGGACAAATACGACGGTGCGGCCATGAGACTGATCCAACTCCCGGAAAACGGCATCTGGTGCCGGGGGTTATAGCATGGCGTTCGCCCGCTCCGGTAGCCGCGCGCAACGCGCAGGCCGGACTGCAAAAGAAAACGGGCCGCGTCGGAAAGACGCGGCCCGCCAAGGGCTTAGCCGGGAGGGAGGCCGCCCTCTAGTTGGCCTGCCGGCGCAGGAATGCCGGAATGTCCAGCATGTCCTCTTCCGCCCGCGCCGAGTTCAGCCGGTCGGTCGGATCGAGCCCGCCCAGCGTCGGCTGGCGGGCGCGCATCTTGGGCTCGGCCGGACGCGGGGTCTCGGCCGGTGCGGCGGCGGCCGGCGCCGGCGTGGCGACCGGGGTCGCCACGGGTTCCGGGGCCGGCATCGGCTCGGGCTGCGCCAGCGGCTGGGCCAGCGCCGTCGCCTCGCGGCGGGCGGCGCCGGTCATGCGCTGGAACAGGCTCGGGCCACGCGCGGCAGCCGGCTGCATGGCGGCCGGCTGATGCGCAGCCGCCGGATGCATGGCGGCCGGTGCGGCCGGCATCGGCGGGGCGACGGGCGCCCGCGGTACGGCCGGCGCACTGTAGATGTCGCCCGCAGGCTGCATGCGCGGCGGTTCGGGAGCGCGCGCCGCCGGCCGCGACGGGATCGTCGGGGCCACCGGCATGGGCTGGCTTCGCACCGGCTCGGGCTGGCTGCGCGGCGGCGCCGTCCGCCAGTCGCCGGCCAGCACTTCCTGAACCGGCGAACGGGGCGCCGGCGGCACCGGTTCGGCCCGCGCCGCCACCGGCGGGGCGACCGGCGCCGGCATGGGCTCGGGTTCGAACTCCTCGAACTCCGGCTCCTCCGGTTCTGCCGTGGCCGCGATCGGCTCGGGCTCCGGCATCGGCGCCGGCTGCATGGCGGCCGCCGGCGGGGCAGCGACCGGCTGCGGTGCCGGCGCAGGTGCCGCACTGGCCACCGGGGCGGCGGCAGCGCGGCCGGAGAGCCTGCCCGACGGGCCGGGCACCGGAGCGGTCGGCGTCGCCGAACCGCCCAGCGGCAGGTAGGTCGGCTTGGGCTGGGCGGAGGCCAGGGCCTGGATGCCGGTCGCCACCACCGACACCCGCATGCTGCCCTGCATGCTCTGGTCGAAGGTCGAGCCGAAGATGATGTTGGCGTCGGGATCGACCTCGTCGCGGATGCGATTGGCCGCCTCGTCGACCTCCATCAGCGTCATGTCGAGGCCGCCGGTGATGTTGATCAGCACACCCTTGGCGCCCTTCATCGAGGCGTCCTCGAGCAGCGGATTGGAGATCGCCGCCTCCGCCGCTTCGCGGGCGCGGTTCTCGCCTTCGGCCTGGCCGGTGCCCATCATCGCCTTGCCCATCTCGCCCATGACGGTGCGAATGTCGGCGAAGTCGAGGTTGATCAGGCCCGGCATCACCATCAGGTCGGTGACGCCGCGCACACCGGTGCACAGCACGTCGTCGGCCATCTTGAAGGCGTCGGCGAAGGTCGTCTTCTCGTTGGCCACCCGGAACAGGTTCTGGTTCGGGATGATGATCAGCGTGTCGACGTACTTCTCGAGCTCCAGGATGCCGGCCTCGGCCGTGCGCATGCGGTGATTGCCCTCGAACTGGAAGGGCTTGGTCACCACGCCGACGGTCAGGATGCCGGCCTCGCGCGCCGCCGCCGCGATGACGGGAGCGGCGCCGGTGCCGGTGCCGCCGCCCATGCCGGCGGCGACGAACACCATGTTCGAGCCCTGCAGGTGCTCGACGATCTCGGCGATGGTCTCCTCGGCCGCGGCGCGGCCGACGTCGGGACGGGCGCCGGCGCCCAGCCCCTGGGTGATGGTCTTGCCGAGCTGCAGCCGGCGATCGGCCAGCGACTGCGCCAGCGATTGCGCGTCGGTGTTCGCGACCACGAACTCGACGCCCTCGATGCTGGCGCTGATCATGTTGTTGACGGCGTTGCCGCCGGCGCCGCCGACGCCGATCACGGTGATGCGCGGCTTCATGTCGGGTTCGCGTTGCGGGGTGCTAAAGGTAATCGTCATTTGGTCCTCCGATCGAAATCTGAAACTGGTCCTGCGTTGCGGCGGCCCGGTTGTTCCGGGTCGACATTCCATGGGGGGCCGTGCTCCGGCCCCGAACGTGGTCGTCGGCGACGCCGGCGGACCTCTGGCGCGTGGTCAAAAGTTTTCACGCAGCCAACTCCCGAGACGGCCGAAGCGGCTCGCCTCCGATTCAGCGCCGGGCACGGACGCGGCCGTGCCGGACGATTGGGCTCTGAGCGCATAGGTCAGCAACCCGGCGCAGGCCGAGAAGGCCGGGCCGCCGGTCGCTTCCGCCAGGCCGGTGACCCGCACCGGGCGGCCGTTGCGCACCTGCTTGTTGAGGATCTGGGCCGCCGATTCGGCGATGCCGTCGAGCTGGCTGGCGCCGCCGGTCAGCACGATGCGGCGGCCGGTCAGCTTATCGACGCCGCTGGCCTCGAGCCGGCCGCGCACCAGTTCGAACGTCTCCTCGATGCGCGGACGGATGATGCCGACCAGGATCGAGCGCGGCACGTGGTTGGGTTCGGTGTGCTCCTGCTCGCCGATCAGCGGCACGTCGATGATCTCGTACTCGTCGTTCGGCTTGCTGACCGACCGGCCGTACAGGATCTTCATGCGCTCGGCGTCGGCGACCGGCGTCGACAGGCCGCGGGCGATGTCGTGCGTCACGTGGTTGCCGCCGACCGGAATGGAATCGGTGTAGATCAGATTGCCGTCGTAGAACACGGCGATCGACGTCGTGCCGCCGCCCATGTCGATCAGCGTCACGCCGAGATCCATCTCGTCCTGCACCAGGCTGGCCAGCCCGGCGGCGAAGGAGGTGACGCAGCGGTCGGCGATCTCCAGATGGGCGCGCTTGACGCAGATGCCGAGATTGCGCATGGCGCCGGACGCCGCCGTCACCAGATGCACGTCGACGCCGAGGCGCTCGCCATACATGCCGCGCGGATCGCGCACGCCGGCGCGGCCGTCGATCGAGTAGCCGATCGGCATGGTGTGGATCAGCTCGCGATCGGAAGTCTCGGCTGGCAGGTGCACCTGGCTCAGCACGCGACGGATGTCCTTGTCGGCGACTTCGTGGCCGCCGATGGCCACTTCGACGCCGAAGGTATGCGAGGCGGGGTAGCCGCCGCCGACGCCGACCACGATCTCCTCGACGCGCTCGCCGCACATCTGTTCGGCCGCGTTGACGGCGCTGGACAGGGCATGTTCGGCCGCTTCCATGTCGACGATGTTTCCGCCCTTGATGCCGCTCGACTGCTGATGGCCGATGCCGACGACGCGCAGCTGGTTGCCGCCCTCGATCCGCGCGATGAAGCAGCAGACCTTCGAGCTGCCGATGTCGAGCGCCGCAATGATGCCGTTCCTAGCCTTGACCACTATTCGCTCCACTGGTCGATGTCCGGTTGGCGGGCTTCGCCTTGCCCGTCGCCGGGGTCTTGGGATCTTCCGCCACCGGCTCGGCGGGATTGAGTTGCAGCACCATGCGGTCGGCGAGCCGCAGGTCGATGGCCTTCACGTCGCGCGACAGCAGCTTCTGGCTGGCGTCGAGCTCGGCCAGAAGCTTCAGCGCCGAAGCGGCGTCCTCCTCCGGCAATTGCACTTCGACCATGTTGTCGAGCGTCAGGTTCCAGCGCCGCTCGCCAACCCACACGGCGGCCCGCACGCGACGGCCGATCACCGGCACTTCCTGCAGCAGCAGCGACAGCGCCGTGATCTGGTCGGGCGCGCCGGCGCCGGCGATCAGGGGCAGGTAGCCGTAGTAGTTGGGATCGACGGTGCGCACCTGCCGTCCCTGCTGGTCGATCAGGATGAAGTCGCGGCCGCGCTGCCACAGTGCCACCGCGTTGCGTTCCTTGAGGCGGACATAGATCGTGTCGGGCAGGCGCCGCTCGACCACCGCCGCCTCGACCCATTCGATGCTCTCCAGCCGCTCGCGCGCCAGCTGGGGATGGAACTCCAGGATCGGATCGCCGCGATTGACCGCCAGAGCCGCCAGCACCGCCTCGCGGCTGACCAGCGAACGGCCCTCGACGGTAATGTCCTGCACGGTCATGCCGGCCTGCTGCGGCCAGGACAGCGCCGCCTCGCGCAATTCGCCGATGCCGATGCCGGCGTAGCGCCAGCCGTGATAGCCGGCATAGCCCGCGCCAGCCGCCACCACGACCGCCGCGAGGCCGAACGCGACGCGCCGCAGGAGTTTGGGCGCCGCAGGCTTCTGGCCGCGCCGCGGCTTCGACGTCCGGCGCGCGCCATCGGCCGGCGCCGCCATCTTGCGCGCCGCTGCCGCACGCTTGCGCGCGCGAACGTCGATGTCGTTCACTGCGGGCATAGCGCCTGCTCCACCATCCACGACACCAGCTCGGGAAAGCTGATGCCGATGTGTTTCGCCTGCTCGGGCACCAGCGACAGCGGCGTCATGCCGGGCTGGGTGTTGACCTCCAGCAGATAGAGTCCGTCGACGCCGCGCTCGCGGTCGTCGTAGCGGAAATCCGCCCGCGATACGCCGCGGCAGCCCAGCACCCGGTGCGCCTCCTGCGCCACGCGCATCGCCTCGCGCGCGACGGGCGGCGGCACGTCGGCGGGCACCACATGGTCGGTGATGCCGTCGGTGTACTTGGCGTCGTAATCGTAGAAGCCCCGGCGCGGGCGCAGTTCGGTGACGGCCAGCGGCTTGTCGTCCATCACCGCGACCGTCAGTTCGCGGCCGGGAATGTAGCGCTCGACCATCACCCGATCGCCGAACGTCCAGTTCGAGAGGTCGGGCGTGCCGACATTGGCGCCCTCGCGCACGATGATGACGCCCACGCTCGAGCCTTCGGCGACCGGCTTGACGACGTAGGGCGGCGGCATGGGATGGCCGTCGGCGAAAGCCGAGCGATGCACGACGAGGCCGACCGGCATGCGCAGGCCGGCGCCGACGAACACCCGTTTCGCCATTTCCTTGTCCATGGCGATGGCCGACGCCATGACGCCCGAATGCGTGTAGGGCAGGCCGGCGATCTCGAGCACGCCCTGCACGCAGCCGTCCTCGCCGAAGCGGCCATGCAAGGCGTTGAACACGACTTCCGGCTTCTCGCCCTGCCCCGGCAGGAGCTGGTCGATGAGATGGCGCAGATCGCGCTGCACGTCGATCGCGGTGACGCGATAGCCCGCCTCGCGCAACGCCTCGACGCAGGCCTGGCCCGACACCAGCGACACTTCGCGCTCGGCGGAGAAACCGCCCATCAGCACGGCGACATGGCGCGGCACGGGGGCGATGGTCGCGGCCGCGCTCATGCCGGCACTCCCGACGGCACCGGCTTCTGGCCCGGTGCGTAGTCTCCGATGCGCTTGATCTCCCATTGCAGCGCCACGCCGGTGGCGGCGAAGACGCGCCGGCGCACTTCCTCGCCCAGCGTCTCCACATCCCAGGCCGTGGCGTTGCCGGTATTGATCAGGAAGTTGCAGTGCTTCTCCGATACCTGAGCGCCGCCCACCGACAGGCCGCGACAGCCGGCGCGGTCGATCAGCTCCCAGGCGCGCAGGCCGGGCGGGTTGACGAAGGTCGAACCGCCGGTCTTGCTGCGCGGCTGGCTGGCCTGCCGCTCGTTCTCGATCTCGACGATGCGGCGGGCGATCTCGCTGCGATCGCCGGGCGCGCCCTGCAAGGTCGCCGCCGTGAAGATGGTGTCCGGCGCCACCGCCGAATGCCGATAGGTGAAACCAAGCTGTTCGGGCGTCAGCGTCATGACATTGCCGCGCCCGTCGACCGCTTCGGCCGACACCACGACGCGCGCCATGTCGCCGCCATAGGCGCCGGCGTTCATGCGCAGCGCGCCGCCGATGGTTCCCGGCACACCGGACAGGAACTCCAGCCCGCCCAGCCCGTGGTCGCGCGCGGTCAAGGCGACCGACAGATCGAGCGCCGCCGCGCCGGCCTGCACGAGATTGTCGCGCACGGTGATGCCGACGAAGCCACGCCCCAGGCGCACGACGATGCCGCGCACGCCACCGTCGCGGATCAGCAGGTTGGAGCCGACGCCGATGACGGTAACCGGCACGTCGGCCGGGCGCTGGCGCAGAAAATCGGCGAGATCGTCGCGGTCGGCAGGACGGAACAGCACGTCGGCCGGTCCACCGACGGCGAACCAGGTGACGCCGGCCAGCGAGGCGTTCTCGGTCAGCCGGCCGCGCACGGGCGGCAGACGCTCGATCAATCTGGGAAGCGTGCGAGCGGCGGCCATCATCCGGCGTTCCCCCGGTCTTTCACGACAAAGCCGTTGGCGACCGGCCGCAGACCGCCACGCTCGTCGGCGATTTTCTGCAGCGAGATCGGCAGCGCATAGGCCCAGTTGGTGATGCTGCCAGCGCCGAGGCAGACGACCAGGTCGCCCGGCCGCGCCACTTGCCAGACGAGTTCCGGCAGATCCTGCGGGTCTTCCAGCGGCAGCACTTCGCGCTGGCCGGCGCGGCGCAGCGCGTTGACCAACATGTCGCGATTGACGCCCTCGATCGGCGCCTCGCCAGCGGCATAGACGTCGGCGACCACGACGATGTCGGCATCACCGAAGCAGCCGGCGAATTCCTCGCGCAGCTGGGCGAGGCGCGAATAGCGGTGCGGCTGGACGACCGCGATCACCCGGCCGCCATAGGCCTGCCGCGCGGCCTTGAGCACCGCCGCGATCTCGACGGGATGGTGGCCGTAGTCGTCGATCACCGTGATGCCGTGCGCCTCGCCGGTGCGGGTGAAGCGGCGCTTGACGCCGGTGAAGCTCGCCAGGCCCTGGCGAATAAGGTCGTCGTCGATGCCCATCTCGACGGCGACGGCGACGGCGGCCAGCGAGTTCTGCACGTTGTGGCGGCCGAACATCGGCAGGCGCAGGCCGGCGATGGTGCGGTCGGCGTCGCTGACGCGGTTGGTGACGATGACGTCGTAGTCGGCCCCGTGCTGGTCGAGCCGCAGATTGACGGCGCGCACGTCGGCACTGACGCTGAGGCCGTAGGTGACGACCTTGCGGTCCGAGACCCGCGGGATCAGCGCCTGGACCTCGGCATGGTCGGCGCACAGGCAGGCGAACCCGTAGAACGGCACGTTCTCGACGAACTGGGTGAAGGCCGTCCGCAGCCTGTCGAACGAACCGTAGTGATCCAGATGCTCGGGATCGATATTGGTGACGACGGCGATGGTGTGCGGCAGGCGCAGGAACGAACCGTCCGATTCGTCGGCCTCGACCACCATCCAGTCGCCCTGGCCCAGTCGCGCGTTGGTGCCGTAGGCGTTGATGATGCCGCCATTGATGACGGTCGGATCGTACTTCGCCGCGGTCAGCAGCTGGGCGATCATCGAGGTGGTGGTGGTCTTGCCGTGCGTGCCGCCGATGGCGATCGACCATTTCAGCCGCATCAGCTCGCCCAGCATCTCCGCCCGGCGCACCACGGGGACAAGGCGCGCACGCGCCGCCAGCACTTCGGGATTGTCGGCCTTGACCGCCGTCGACACCACGACGACCTGCGCGGCGCCGACGTTCTCCGCCCGGTGGCCGATCATCACTTTCATGCCCAGCTCGGCCAGGCGCCGGGTGTTGTAGTTGTCGGCGATGTCGGAGCCCTGCACGACGTAGCCGAGATTGTGCAGCACTTCGGCGATGCCGCTCATGCCGATGCCGCCGATGCCGA
>JBDZUM010000203.1:0-3338 GCA_040255215.1 Rhodospirillaceae bacterium | reverse complement strand
AAGGTCTCGCTGTCGGGCGACGACATGCGCGAGGGGCTGACCTGCGTGCTGTCGGTCAAGGTGCCCGACCCGAAGTTCTCGTCGCAGACCAAGGACAAGCTGGTGTCGTCGGAAGTGCGGCCGGTGGTCGAGAGCATCGTCGGCGAGCGGCTGGAGCGCTGGCTGGGCGAGCATCCGTCCGAGGCGCGCAAGATCGTCACCAAGGTGGTCGAGGCGGCCGCCGCCCGCGAGGCGGCGCGCAAGGCGCGCGAGCTGACGCGGCGCAAGGGCATCCTCGACATCTCCTCGCTGCCCGGCAAGCTGGCGGATTGCCAGGAGCGCGATCCGGCCAAGTCCGAACTCTTCATCGTCGAGGGCGATTCGGCCGGCGGCTCGGCCAAGCAGGGCCGCAACCGCGCCTTCCAGGCCATTCTGCCGTTGCGCGGCAAGATCCTGAACGTCGAGCGCGCGCGCTTCGACAAGATGCTGTCCTCGGCCGAAATCGGCACGCTGATCACCGCCCTCGGCACCGGCATCGGCGTCGACGATTTCGACCTCGCCAAGCTGCGCTACCACCGCATCATCATCATGACCGACGCCGACGTCGACGGCAGCCATATCCGCACCCTGCTGCTGACGTTCTTCTATCGCCAGATGCGGCCGCTGATCGAGGCCGGCCATCTCTACATCGCCCAGCCGCCGCTCTATCGCGCCAAGCGCGGCAATTCCGCCGTCTACCTGAAGGACGAGCGGGCGATGGAAAACTACCTGATCGACAACGGGCTGGACGGCGCCACGCTGACCCTGGCGTCGGGTACGCAGATCGCCGGCGCCGATCTGCGCGACACGGCCGAGCTGGCGCGCATGGTCAGCAACCTGATCAAGCCGCTGGCCCTGTCGCGCCGCGTCACCAGCCAGGAAGTCATCGAGCAGGCGGCCATCGCCGGCGCGCTCAACCCCGACATACTGTCCGACGCCACCCAGGCCGCCGCGGCCGCGGCCTATATCAGCCGGCGGCTGGATTCGGTCAGCCCGGCCAACGAGCGCGGCTGGCAGGGCGAACCGACCGCCGATGGCGGGCTGGGCTTCCACCGCACCCGCCGCGGCGTCACCGAACGCCACGTCATCGACGGCGCGCTGATCCGCTCGGCCGAGGCGCGCAAGCTCGACGGCATGGCGCTGGCGCTGCAGGGCATCTACGTCAAGCCCGCGACCCTTGCCTGGAAGGACCGCGAGCTGGTCGTGCACGCGCCGACCGAGCTGATGAGCGCCATCCTCGAGCAGGGCCGCAAGGGCCTGGCGGTGCAGCGCTACAAGGGGCTGGGCGAGATGAACCCCGACCAGCTCTGGGAGACGACGCTCGATCCGGAAGTGCGCACCCTGCTGCAGGTCAAGGTCGACCACGGCGAGGATGCCGACAACATCTTCGAGACGCTGATGGGCGACGTGGTCGAGCCGCGCCGCGAGTTCATCCAGACCAACGCGCTGAAGGTGGCGAACCTCGACGTCTAGCGGAGATCACTCCGCTTCCGTCGCGTCGACGCGGCTGGCCAGCACCTTGTCGATGCGCCTGCCGTCCATGTCGACGACCTCCAGACGCCATCCATCGTGCTCGACATGGTCGCCGGTCTGCGGCAGGCGCTTAAGCAGCGCCAGCACCAGCCCGGCCAGCGTGTGGTAGTCGCGCCGCCCGGGCAGCGACAGGTCCAGCTTCTCCGCGACCGCATCCAGCGACAGCGCGCCGTCGAGCAGCCAGGTGCCATCGCCGCGCGCCAGAGCGGAAGCCTCCTCCGGCTCCTCGCCCGGCAGAGCGCCGACGATGGCGCGCACCACGTCCGACGTCGTGACGATGCCTTCCAGCGAGCCGAACTCGTCGACCACCAGCACCAGATGCACCGGCGCCGAGCGCAGCGCCTCCATCACCCTGAGCGCGCCGGCGGTTTCGGGAATGGCGACGGCCGGCCGCGTCGCGGCAGCGATGTCGAGCGGCCGGCCCTCGAGCAGCGCCTTCAGCAGGTCCTGCGAATCGAGCACGCCCTCGATGCGATCGATGCTGCCGCGGGCCACGACGTAGCGATCGAAACCATGTTCAGCGATGCGGCGGCGATTCTCGTCGACCGGCGCGTCGGGATCGAGCCACACGACCTCGGCGCGCGGCGTCATGATGGCCGCCACCGGCCGATCGGCCAGCCGCATCACGCCGCTCAGCATCTCGCTCTCCGCCGCATGCACCAGGCCGGTGCGCGTCGCCTCGGCGATCAGCGCGCGGATTTCCTCGTCGCTGACCTGCCGCTCGCCGGCCGGACGCAGCCCCGTCAGCCACAGCACCAGCCGCGAGGCGTTGTCGAGCAGCCACACGACCGGCGCGGCGATCGTCGCGAGAAGCCGCATCGGCCGGGCGGCGAAAGCGGCGATGCGTTCCGGGCTGGCCAGCGCGATCTGCTTGGGGACGAGTTCGCCCACGATCACCGACAGGCCGGTGATGGTCGCCACCACGAGACCGACCGCCAGCTCGCTGGCGAAAGGCGCCACAACGGGAAGGCCGGCCAGCACCGGTTCGAGCCGCGCGCTCAGGGTCGCCCCGCCATAGGCGCCGGCCAGGATGCCGACCAGGGTGATGCCGATCTGCACCGAGGACAGGAAGCGGCCGGGCTCGGCCGCCAGTTCGAGGGCGGCCTGCGCGCCCTTGCTGCCGCGCTGCGCCAGCGGCTGCAGGCGGGCGCGCCGCGCCGACACCACGGCCAGCTCCGCCATGGCGAGAAAGCCGTTGAACAGGATGAGAATCAGGATCAGCGCCAGTTCCAGGCCCAGCATGATCACCTCGCTTCGTCAGGAAAGCGGCAGTATCGCCCATAAGGCAGCCGGCTCGAAACCGGCCGGAATCGGCAGGCGGTCAGTCGTCGCCCGCATCGTCCGGGTCGGCCCACAGGAATCTCGGCGGGCCGCCGGCCTGCAGACAGTCTGGCGATCCCGGCGCCTGGGGTCTTTCGACGAACGCCGCCATAGCCTCGATGGCGCAGTCCAGCGACCAGCTTACCGCATGGCCGGTCTCGGCGAAGACCAGATGCCGGGCTTGCGGGAAATGCTGCAGCAGATCGCGCCCCAGCCCCACGGGCGTCAGCCAGTCGTAGGCGCCGCTCAGCACCAGCACGGGTGTCGCTGCGGCGACCGGCGTCGGGCGCGCGCCGTTTGGCGGCACGCCGATCCCGTCGCAGCCCTTGCGGTCCTCGAGTGCTGCGCGCAGGGCCAGCGCCAGTTCGGATGCGGCCGACTGCTCGGCCGCGGGCGCGGCATCGGTGAAAATCCATTCGCGGCAGATGATGATGCTGGCCTGGGCGTTGGCATAGAACGAGGGCTGC
>JBDZUM010000087.1:4227-18195 GCA_040255215.1 Rhodospirillaceae bacterium | reverse complement strand
TCGCCGTAGCCGTTGAACAGCAGGGTCGGCACCCGCTTGTCCTGGCCCAGCGGCTTCTCGGTCGCCTGGCTCCAGCGCGGATGCGGCACCTCGGGATTGACGTTCGCCCAGAAGCCGTATTCCGAGGCCTGCAGCGATTCCCAGAAGGATTTCGGCCGCTTGTCGGTGAAGGTGAATCGCACGATGGATTTCACCGACTTGAAGCCGTATTTCCACGGCACCGCCAGCCGCAGCGGCGCGCCGTTCTGCTTCGGGATCGGCTTGCCGTAGAGGCCCGTGGCGATGAAGGCCAGTTCGTTGGTGGCCTCCGCGATCGTCAGGCCCTCGGTGTAAGGCCAGGGATAGAGGAAGTCGCGCTGGCCCGGCGCCATGCGCACGTCCTTGAAGGTCTGCATCTGCAGGTATTTGGCGCCGCCCAGCGGCTTGGCCATGTCGACCAGGGATTTCAACGCGAAGCCGCTCCACGGCACCGCCATCGACCAGGTTTCGACGCAGCGATGGCGGTAGAGGCGCTCCTCGAGCGGCATCTTCGCCAGCAGTTCGTCGATGCCGATCTCCATTTCCTTCTCGACCATGCCGTCGATCTTGACCATCCATGGCCTGATCTGCAGGCGCTTGGCGTCGGAAGCGATCGCCTTGTCGGTGCCGTACTCGTAGAAATTGTTGTAGGTCGTGGCCAGCCGCTCCTCGGTCACCGGCCGGTCGAGCTTGAAGGCGTCGTTGCGCTTGACGGGGTAAAGTTTGGCCGAGGGATCGGTCTCCTGCGCCGCCAGCGGACCCGCCAGCAGCGACGAGGCGGCGAGAATCGAGCCGCCAGCGGCGCCGCGCATCAGCTGTCGGCGATTGAGATAGACCGCTTCGGGCGTTGCCGCGCTCTCGGGCAGTTCCCATCCGCGCCTGCGCTTGATCAGCATGCGATACCTCCACCTTGCTGAATCCGATCTAGGCCGATGCCCGTCTCCAGGCAAGTCACCATGGCGTGACCTGAATTTCAGCGGCGGGCCGGCGCCTCGGCATGGGTTTCTTCGCGACGCAGCCCGAGCCAGATCAGCACCTCCAGCGCCAGGAACATCGGCGCGATCAGCGCCTGGAAGAGATTGCTGACCAAAGCGGGCCGCTTGCCTTCGAAGACGTGGCCGACCAGCTGCAGGACCCAGCCGCCGACGAAGGTGACGGCGAAGACGATCCAGCCCGTCGTCTGGCTGGCTTCCGTGGCAATGCGATCGGCGACGTACCAGGCCGGCACGAGAAACAGCAGCAGCGCCAGGCCCAGCACCCTGTCGAGCGCGATCCACAGGCCCAGCACGGCGAGGCTGACCAGCAGCCCGGCGCTCAGCACGACGCCGCCAAGCTCGAAACGCAGCCAGCACAGCGGCACCAGCAGCGAAAAGATGATCAGCGGAATGCCGACGAAATGCGTCGCACGGTTGCGCGCGTCGCGATGGTAGCTGGCATACATCGCCAGCTGGCGGTCGAAGAAGCTTGCGGCCATGGCGTCCTCCGGGTTTGGGGGCAGTTTAACCCGGTCGGGAGAACGCCATAAACCCCGCTTCAGGCGGCCGCGGTCGCCTGTTGCCGTGCCCGCTCGGCCAGCCGTCCGCCCAGCTCCTGCAGATGGTCGAATTCCGCTCGGTAGCTGCCGACCCCGAAGGTCAGCGAGCGGATTTCGACGATCAGCCCGGCCATTTCGGCCTCCGGCATCAGCGCCGTCACCTCGTCCCAGCCGCGCCAGCCGTCGCGGGCGTCGAAGCCGAGAATCTGGCCGCGGCGCGTCGAAATCAGCCGCTGCGCCTTGGCCGTCGCCTCGTTGGGCACCTGGATCGTGACCTTCAGGATCGGCTCGAGCAGCACCGGATCGCATTTCGCCATGCCGTCGGTCATCGCAATCCGCGCCGCCTGGCGGAAGGACTGCTCGGAACTGTCGACGCTGTGGAACGAGCCGTCGGTAAGGGTCACCGAGACGTCGACCACCGGAAAGCCGAGCGGCCCCTGCCGCAGGTAATCGCGCACGCCCGCCTCGACGCCGGGGATGTACTGGCGCGGAATGGCGCCGCCGACCACGGTTTCGGCGAAGACGATGCCGCTGCCGCGCGCCAGGGGCTTGATGTCGATCTTGACGTCGCCGAACTGCCCGTGGCCGCCGGTCTGCCGCTTGTAGCGGCCATGCGAGGCGGCGCCGCGCCGGATCGTTTCGCGATACGCCACGCGCGGCAGGACGCTGTCGACCGGCACGTTGAAGCGCGTCGCCAGCCGCTCCAGCGCCACCTGCAGATGGATCTCGCCCTGGCCCGACAGCACCAGCTCGGCCGATTCCGGACGATGTTCGATCGAGAGCGCACCGTCCTCCTCGCATAGCTTGGCGAGGGCGGCCGACAGCTTGACGTCGTCGGTCCGGTTGCGCGGCGAGATGGCGAGGAAGAATACCGGCGATGGCGCCGACGGCCAGTCCGCGCCGGCATCGACGATGCCCGCCTCCGTCAGCTTCTGGCCGGTGGCTAGCGCGTCGAGCTTGGCGAGACCGATCACGGCGCCTGCCTCCGCTTTCGGCAGCTTGGCCTGGGCGCCGCCCTGCAGGCCGTACAGTCCGCCGATCCGCTGACCGGCGATCGATTGCCCGTCGGCGACCGCGCCGCGCCACAGCCTTGCAAGAGTGAGCTTGCCGGTATGGGCCTGGTGCAGCGTCTTGAACGCCTCCACCAGAAGCCCATCGCCCGCAAAGCCCCGCCGCCGCAGCGTGTCGGCGACGTCGGGCACGTCGTGCCGCAGCGCCTTCCACAGTCGCTGGATGCCGTGGTCGCGTTCGGCGCTGCCCAGCAGCACCGGCACGATCAGCTCCTGGGCGAACTCGTCGCGAATGTCGCGATAGATTGCGCTCTTCTCGGGCGCCACGTCGTCCAGCAGCTGCTCGAGCAGCGTGTCGTCGTAGTCGGCCAGCGATTCCAGCATCTCGCGGCGTGCCTCGGCTTCGCGCGGCAGCATCTCCTTCGGCATCTCGATGAGATCCGACGGGCGGCCGGGCTGATAGCGATAGGCGCGCTCGCTGACCAGGTCGACATAGCCGGAGATCTCCTCGGCGCCGTCCTCACTGGCGGTGCGGATCGGCACCTGGCGCAGCAGAAGCTTGCGGTTCGACACCGATTGCAGGGCAGCCATCAGATCGCGCACCCGAGCGCTGGCGTTCTCCATCTTGTTGACGAAGATCATGTGCGGAATACGCCGCTCCTCCAGCAGCCGCAGCAGCGGCGCGATGGCGATGGCGCGTGATGGATCCGGCTCGCAGACCACGATCGCGGCGTCGGCGGCCATCAGGGCGGCGGCCGATTCGTGCTGGAACTCGATCGAACCCGGGCAGTCGATGAAGTGGAAGGTGTCGCCCATCCATTCGGCCTGCGCCAGGTTGACGTCGAGCGTCATCTGCCGGGCGCGCGCCTCGGCGCCGGCGTCGCCGGTGAGGTTCTTCTCGCGCGCGCTGCCCTTGCGGGGAATGGCGCCGGCGGCGAAGAGCAGGCTCTCCAGCAGGCTGGTCTTGCCGCTGAGATAGGGACCGCACAGCGCCACGGCGCGCGGTTGTCTGCCGGTCTGGGTTCCACTTGCGTTCGTCGGATTGGTCATGGCCGCATCTCCCTGTCGCGGATGGGGCATCCGCGAATAAACCCGGGCGGCCGGTCATGACGCTACACACCGGACTCGGAAACCGTCGCCAGGGTGTCTGTCGTTCGACCAAATGCTTTCACTGTCGCGAACATGCGTCAACCGATTGAGCGCGGCCGCATGGCGAAAGAGCGCCGAGGCGAAATATCCGAACACTGTGCAATCATTCCTTGATCTAGGAAAACTGGAGGGTCTCTAATAATCGGAATCAAACCTCGGGTAACAAAGTTGCGGGCGCCCGCCTGCGATATTTGGCCTATCCGGACGCTCTTCCCGGCACTCGGTTCGGAAACGGAGCGCAACGACAAGGGACCCCGGCCGATGCCTGCATCGGCAAAGAGAGGCCCCGTATTAGGTGAGGAGTAGGGCGCGTGACAAAGCTACGCGTTTCGCAGCAGGCGATCGTTTTCGCCATTTTCGTCGTGCTGTTCGCCGTGTTCGCCCTGTTGCTGCCGGGCTTCTTCAGCGCCTCCAACATGCTGACCCTGCTCCAGAACGTGGCAATCCTGGGCATTCTCGGTCTGGGCATGGCGCTGGTCGTGATTGGCCGCGGCATCGACATTTCTATGATCGCAGCCCTTGCGGTGCCACCCGGCCTCGTTCTCCAGATGGTGCAGAACGGTTATTCGCCAGCGGTTGCGTTGCTCGCCGCCGTCGCGCTGGTGATCGCCTTCGGCCTGATCAATGGCTGGCTCATCGCCTATGCCGAGGTTCCTTCTCTGTTCACCACACTCGCGTCCGGTCTGTTCCTCGCCGGGTTGGGACAGGTCTCGTTCTTCCAACTCGACGTCGTGCAGTGGCCGGCGGCGCTGGACGGGTTGGGCTGGGTCGGGCGTGGCGGAATCCTGGGCATACCCATGCCGGTCGTGATGTTCGGTCTGTCCGCCGCCGCGATCGCCCTGCTGCTGCGCTATACGCGCATCGGCGCCTATATCTACGCCATCGGCGACAATCCCTTCGGCGCACGCACGACCGGCATTCCGACCCGTCCGATCATCGTCCTGCAATACGTCCTGGCGGCCTTGATCGCTGGCTTCGCCGGCCTCGTGCTGGCTGCTTCCATCAATTCCATGCCGACGCGCGTGTTCAATTCGACGATGATCTACGACGTCATTCTCGTCGTCGTGCTGGGCGGCATCGGCCTGTCCGGCGGTCGCGGCGGGGTGCTCAACGTGATCATCGGCACGCTGCTCATCGGCACCATGCTGAACGGCATGACGATCATGGATTTCTCCTATTCGGCGCAGAATCTGGTCAAGGGCGTGATCCTGCTGGTCGCCATCCTGACCGATTCCTTCGTCAATCCGCGCAACGAGGAGACGGCGCAACAAGGCGACATCTGAAGAAGCTCGCGGCGGCGCAGGCGCGCCGCCGGGGAAGAAAACCACAAGGGAGGATAACGATATGCAGGGCAACAAAAGCAGAGTGGTAACGCGGACACTGGCCGGCCTGACGGCGGCGGCCGGCATGCTGGCGCTCGCCCACGGCGCCATGGCGCAGGGCAAGGGGCTCGACGAGCCGTTCCGCGCCGGCTATCTCAAGGCGCTCGAAGGCAAGACCGTCGCCTACGTGCCGGTGGCGATGGGCTTCGATCTGGCGCAGGGATGGCTGCAGGGCCTGAAGAAGGAGCTCGACCCGCTCGGCGTCAAGGTCGAGGTGCGCGATCCCAACTGGAGCACCAACGCCGGCGCCCAGGCGATGACGACGCTGATCTCCGAGAAGCCGGATGTCATCATCGCCCATAATCCTGACGTCCAGACCTATGCGCGACTGCTGCAGCGCGCCGAGAAGGAAGGCATTCACGTCATCCAGATCAACATGCGCTCGAGCTATCCGACGGCGGCCTATGTCGGCGCCGACTGGATCGAGATCGGCGAGAAGGTCACGACCGCCGTGGTCAATGCCTGCAAGGGCAAGTCCAACAAGATCGCCATCATGCAGGGCCAGCTCTCGGCTGCCGCCAGCGCCTATACGCTGAAAGGCGTCGAGAACATTCTGGCCAAGAACCCCGACGTCAAGGTCGTCTCGAGCCAGGCGGCCGACTGGGATGCGGCCAAGGCCAAGGGCATCGCGCAGACGGTGCTGAAGCAGCATCCCGATCTGTGCGGCATCGTCGGCTTCTGGGACGGCATGGACATCGGCACCGCGGCGGCGGTCAAGGAAGCCGGACTGCAGGACCAGGTGTTCCTGGCGACGTCGGGCGGCGGCGAGCAGAAGGGCGCCTGCGACCAGGTGCTCAACGGCTCGTTCGATTACGACATCAGCTACGACGTGCCGACTCAGGCCAGCACCATGGCGGCGATGATCAAGTTCCTGCTGCAGGCCGACATCAAGCCGGGTCAGGTCAAGACGTCGATCTACACGACGCTGATCCCGATCACCAAGGAGAATGCCGGCAAGCCCGGCACGTGCTGGACGCTCAACAAGAGCTGATCTTCACGTAGCGACGACGAAGGGGCCGGCTCAGGCGAGCCGGCCCCGACGGTCTTTCCAGTGGCGTTGGACGAGCGAGACGGCAGATGAGCGATACGATTACCAGGCTGCGTTACAAATACTGGCCCGACCATCTGCTCGGCGAGATTCTTTCCAAGCGCTGGACCGAAACGGGCGTCCCGGTCATCGTTCTGCTGGTCGTCGGTTTCGTGCTCAGCCAGCTGCTCGACGGCTTCTTCGCGCCCGCCATCCTCGCCGATACCGCCCGCCAGGCGAGCGAGATCGGCTTCATCGTATTCGGCATGGCGCTGGTGATGATCGTCGGCGGCATCGATCTTTCGGTCGGATCGATGTTCGCGCTGACCAATTTCTTCGCCCTCTACCTGATGCACGTGCTGGCGTGGCCGGTGTTCGCCGCCGTTCCCGCCACCTTGCTGTTCGGCGCCGCGCTGGGTGCGGTCAACGGCATCCTGATCGGCTATTTCCGGCTGCGCGCCTTCATCACCACCCTGATCACCCTGATCATCTACCGCGCCGCCTACGATCTGCTGATTTTCGACTACTCGACGCAGATCGCCGCCGGCTTCCCTGATTCGGCGGTGTGGGATTTCCTCGGGCTCGGCGAGGTGTTCGGCATTCCGATCATCGCCATCGTCTACGTCGCCCTGGCGATTTTCGGTCACATCTTCCTGACGCGCCTGCGCCCGGGCTGGCACATCACGGCCATCGGCGGTTCGCGCCGCTCCGCCTACAACTCCGGCATCGCCGTTCGCCGCACCATCGCCATGTGCTACGTGGCGAGCGGCGTGCTGTCGGCTCTGGGCGGCGTCTTCTTCGCCTCCCGCCTGGCGACGGTCGGCGGCGATATCGGCGTCGGTCTCGAGGTGCTGGTGCTCACGGCGGCGGTGCTGGGCGGCATCAGCCTGGGCGGCGGCAACGGCTCGGTGACCAAGGCCGTGGTCGGCACGCTGATCGTGCTGCTGATCACCAACAGCCTCGTCTCGCTGTCGGTGCCGGGCGGCGTCAACCGCATGGTGCTCGCGGGCATCCTGATTTTGGCGGCGGTGATCGACATTCGCTGGCTGAAGAACCGGCACCGCATCATCAGCAAAGTCTATGTCGCGCCGAGCTACCACGACATGCCCGAGCTGCCGTCGACGGCGCCCGACAGCGGCACGGCCTGGGCGCAGAACGACAAGTTGCGCAACGTCGACGCGATCGGACTGGGCGAGATCGAGGCGCCGGAAGACGTGCTGCTCGACCGGCACGACAATCTCTTCGCCGGCTCGCGCCACGGCGACATCATCCGCTTCTTTCCGCCCGACTACAAACGCTGGGAAGTCTACGCCCATATCGGCGGCCAGCCGCTTGGCATGGCGTTCGACCGCAACGACAATCTCTACGTCTGCATCGGCGGCATGGGGCTCTACCGCATCACGCCCGAGCGCAAGGTCGAGAAGGCGACCGACGAAACCAACCGCAGCTGGGCCTCGGTCACCGACGACAGCCGCCTGCGGCTGGCCGACGATCTCGATATCGCCGACGACGGGCGCATCTTCTTCTCCGAGGCGACGGTGCGCTACGAGATGCATGAGTGGCCGGTCGACGGGCTGGAGGCGCGCGGTAACGGTCGCATCATCTGCTACGATCCGAACACCAACACCACGCACACGGCGGTGCGCGGCCTGAAATTCCCCAACGGCATCTGCATTGCCAAGGACGGGCAATCGATCCTGTTCGCCGAGACCTTCGGCTGCTCGGTCAAGCGCTACTGGTTCGACGGCCCCAACAAGGGCAAGGTCGAAATCGTCATGGAGAACCTGCCGGGCTATCCGGACAACATCAATCTGTCGTCCGACGGCCACTACTGGCTGGCGATGGTCGGAATGCGCTGCCCGGCGCTCGATCTGGCGTGGCGCATGCCCGGTTTCCGCAAACGCATGGCGAAGCGGGTGCCGGTCGACGAGTGGCTGTTCCCGAACATCAATACGGGCTGCGTCATCAAGTTCAACGAGCAGGGAGAGGTGCTCGAATCGCTGTGGGATCTGGGTGGCGTCAACCATCCGATGATCACGTCGATGCGCGAGCACAAGGGCTATCTCTATCTCGGCGGCATCCTGAACAACCGCATCGGCCGCTACAAGCTTGAGGGCGCCGATCCGAACTTCGTCCAGTACGATCTGCGGTGGGGGAAGGCAAAGTGATGCAGGCGCTGAGGAATCTGAGCGACCGCTTCCTGGGGCGCGGCGAGGCCGCCATCACCGTCCCGCCGATGGACGGCGCATTGAAGCCCAACCGGCTGATCGAGGACGCCGAGCTTCTGGCGACGCTCGATGCGCCGGAGGATCTGGCGACCGACGGCAAATCCCTGTACGTGGCCGATGGCAAGCGCGTGCTGCGCTGGCAGGACGGCGGCGGGGCCGAGGTTGCGACGTTCGACGGGCCGGTAACGGCCATTGCCTGCTTGCCCGATGGCGGCATGGTCGTCGCCGTCGACGGCCGCGAGATTCGCGTTGTCGGCGGCAACGGCGATGGCAAGCGCTGGAATGCCGCCGGCGGCAGGCCGTTCGTTGCGGTCAACGCCTTGAGCGTGGCGGAGGACGGTCGCATTCTTGCGACCGACGGGTCGCGCGACCATCCCAGCGAACGCTGGTGCCACGATCTGATG
The DNA here is from genome assembly GCA_040255215.1 of Rhodospirillaceae bacterium. Lineage (GTDB taxonomy): Bacteria > Pseudomonadota > Alphaproteobacteria > Reyranellales > JAQSWP01 > JAQSWP01. Next base: position 9,443 of record JBDZUM010000087.1, on the reverse strand, counting down.
GGGTTGGGCCGCAGCGGCCGGGCCATCGCTATTCCGCCGGCCGGCGAACCGGTCGAGATCGCCGCCGGTCTGGAGTACGCCTTCGGCATCTGCCCCGTCGGTTCCGATGCCTGGATCAGCGAGAGCTGGCGCCATCGCGTGGTGGCGGTGCCGGGCGGCGGCGGCAAGGCGCGACCGGTGCTGGCGCGCCTGCCGGGCTATCCGTCGCGCCTGACGCCGGCATCCGAAGGCGGGTTCTGGCTGACGGTCTTCATAACCCGCACCCAGCTCGTGGAGTTCGTGTTGCGCGAGCCGCAGTACCGCAAGCGGATGATGAAGGAGATCGATCCCCGGTACTGGGTGTCGCCGGCGCTGAACTCCGGCAATACGTTTCTCGAGCCTTTGCAGGGCGCCCATATCAAGACCATGGGAATCCTCAAGCCCTGGGCGCCGCCACGCTCCTATGGGCTGGTGGTCCGGCTTTCGGCCGATGGTCTGCCGCGCTATTCGCTGCACAGCAGAGTCGACGGCACGAATCACGGCGTCGTCGCGGCGATCGAGCACGACGGCGCGCTGTACATGATCGCCAAGGGACCGAAGCGGCTGCTGCGCCTGTCCCAGCAGGAAATCGAGCGGGGATTGCGGGCATGAGCGAAGCCATTCTCGAACTGCGCAAGGCGACCAAGAAATACGCCGGCGTGCCGGCGATCGAGGACGTCGACTTCACGCTGCAGCGCGGCGAGATCCACGCCATCGTCGGCGAAAACGGTGCGGGCAAGTCGACCTTGACGAAGGTCATGGCCGGGGTCGTGAACCTGACGAGCGGCGAGATGCACGTCGAAGGCAAGCCGGCGGCGCCGCGCACGCCGAACGAGGCGCGGGATCTGGGCGTCGCCATGGTGTTCCAGGAGAACAGCCTGGTGCCGTCGATGACGGTGGCGCAGAACCTGTTTCTTGGGCAGGAAAAGTACTTCAATCGCCTGCGCGGCATCTATATCGCCGCGCAGCAGTTCCTGCAGTCGCTCAATTTCGACGTGGCGCCGACCGCGACGGTCAGCCTGCTGGGCGCCGCCAAGAAGCAGATGGTCGAGATCGCGCGGGCGGTGCTGCACAACGCCCGCGTCATCATCTTCGACGAACCCACCGCCAGCCTGACGCCGGAGGAGAAGAAATACTTCTTCGACCTGATGATCGAGCTCAAGAAGCGCGGCGTGTCGATCATCTTCATCTCGCACGCGCTCGAGGAGGCGCTGTTCATTGCCGATCGCATCACGGTGTTGCGCGACGGCAAGCATGTCATTACCGACGACGCCAGCAAGTTCGATCGCGCCCGGGTGGTGCAGGCCATGGTCGGCCGCGACCTGTCGCAGACCCTCTATGGCCAGCGCAAGACGACCGTGCGCCCGCCCGGCAAGCGGGTGCTGTCGGTGCAGAACCTGCGCATGGCCTCGATGGTGAAGAACAATTCCCTGTCGGTGTTCGCCGGGCAGATCACCGGCGTGTTCGGCCTGGTCGGCGCCGGCCGCACCGAGACCTTCAAGGTCGTGGCCGGCGTCATCAAGCGCGACTTCTTCCACGGCGGCGAGATCCTCCTGCACGACAGGCCGATACGCTATCGCGTGCCGGCGCCCGCCGTGCGCGACGGCATCGCCTACATCACCGAGGAACGCAAGATCGAGGGTTTCTTCGAAACCATGTCGATCGCGCGCAATATCTACATGGGCCTGCTCGCCAAACTGCGCGGCAAGCGCAAGCTGGTGTCGGGCAGGGAAGCCGGCGCCGTCGGCAAGCGCTGGATCGAGGCGCTGAACATCCGCGCCATCAGCAGCGACGTCAAGGCGGTCGAGCTTTCGGGCGGCAATCAGCAGAAGGTGGTGATCGCCAAGTCGCTGGTGCAGGAACCCGACCTCATCATCTTCGACGAACCGACCCGGGGCGTCGATGTCGGCGCCATCACCGAGATCCATCGCCTGATCAACGATCTGGCCGACCAGGGCAAGGCGGTAGTGGTGATCTCTTCCTACCTGCCCGAAGTGATGGCGCTGTCGGACCGGCTGCTGGTCTGCCGCCAGGGCAAGGTGGTGGAGGAATTCTCCGCCCTCGAGGCGACGGAAGAGAAGATCATGTACGCCGCCATCCACTGAGGCGGACGGTTCGCAAACGAAAAGGGCGGCCCTGCGGCCGCCCTTCGCATTCGTCGCGGCCGTTCGCCTACTGCAGCGCTGCGCAGGCGCGCTGGATCCGCCGGCAGGCCTCTTCCAGCGCCTCGGTCGAGGTGGCGTAGGAAATGCGGAAATGCGGCGCCAGGCCGAAGGCCGAGCCCTGGACGACCGCCACACCTTCGCTTTCCAGCAGGTAGTTGACGAAGTCGGTGTCGGTTTCAAGCACCTTGCCCTGCGGCGTCTTCTTGCCGATGACGCCGGCGCAGGACGGGAACACGTAGAACGCGCCCTCGGGCCGCGGGCAGTGCAGGCCCTTGGCCTGGTTCAGCATCGAGACCACCAGATCGCGGCGCTGCTTGAACACCTCGTTCTGGCTGCGGATGAAGTCTTCCGGCCCGTTCAGTCCGGCCACCGCGGCCGCCTGGCTGATCGACGAGGCGTTCGACGTGCTCTGCGACTGGATGGTGTCCATCGCCTTGATCAGCGCTGCCGGGCCGGCGGCATAGCCGATGCGCCAGCCGGTCATGCAATAGGCCTTCGACACGCCGTTCATGGTCAGGGTGCGCTCGAACAGCTTCGGCTCGACCTGCGCCGGCGTGCAGAACTCGAAATCGTCGTAGACGATCTTCTCGTACATGTCGTCGGTCAGCACCCAGACCTGCGGGTGGCGCACCAGCACGTCGGTCAGCGCCTTCATCTCGGCCTTGCTGTAGGCGGCGCCGGTCGGGTTGGACGGCGAATTAAGGATGATCCACTTGGTGCGCGGCGTGATCGCCTTCTCGAGATCGGCCGGCTGGATCTTGAAGCCCTTGTCGGCCGCGCCGACGACCACGACCGGCGTGCCCTCGGCCAGCAGCACCATGTCGGGGTAAGAGACCCAGTAGGGCGCCGGGATGATCACCTCGTCGCCCGGATCGAGCGTCGCCATCAGGGCGTTGTAGATCACCTGCTTGCCGCCCGAGCCAACGATCACCTGGTTGGGCTGGTATTCCAGCCCGTGGTCGCGCTTGAGCTTGGCGCAGATCGCCTGGCGCAACGCCACCGTACCCGCGGTCGGCGTGTACTTGGTGTCGCCGCGCGCCATGGCGGCGACGGCGGCGTCCTTGATGTGCTGCGGCGTGTCGAAATCGGGCTCGCCGGCGCCCAGCCCGATGACGTCGCGGCCCTCCGCTTTCAGCTCCGCCGCCCGCGTGGTGACGGCGATGGTCGGCGACGGCTTGATGCGGCCCAGACGCTGGGCAAGGAAGGCCATGACGAAAACTCCCTCGAAAGGCGCGGAAAACGCGGCGGGACCATAGCCCGCACCGATTGTGCGCTGCAAGCGGCCCGCCCTGCAGCAATAGTGGGTCTTGCCTGCAGGAATCGCAGTTTTGCCCCGATTTCACCCACAGACCGCCCGCTCCGGGGGGTTCAATCGGCCAGCCAATGGCAGGGAGGGCGGCATGGCGGACAATCGCAGACGCAAGAGCTGGCGGCGGGTCACCGTCGAGGGCCTGGCCATGACCGGCGTGGCCCTGCTGCTGGGGCTGGCGGTGCATGCCGCAAAGGCGCTCGGCCTCAACTAGGCTCTGCGTTGCATTGGCGCCCGCCTCGTCGCAGCATCGGCGGCAGCAGACGAGGGGGGAGAAGAATGAAGCAGGTTCAGTTCGCCGGTTTTGGCACGCCATCGCAGGTCGGCCGCTGCGTCGAGGTGCCCGATGTGGGCGAACCCGACGCCGGCGAGATCGTCTTCGAGGTGCTGGCGTTTCCCATCAATCCCGCCGATCTCTCTTTCATGACCGGCCGCTATGCCAGCCAGCCGCCGCTGCCCGCCACCCCGGGCGCCGAGAGCATCGGCCGGGTCCTGAAAGTCGGCGCCAGCGTCGTCGATCTGAAGCCCGGCGACCGGGTCATCAGCCTGCAGCGCGAGAACTGGACGCAGCGTCGGCGCATTGCCGCCGATCAGGCGATCAAGGTGCGCGACGACATCCCGCTGGCGCAGGCGGCGATGCTGCGCATCAACCCGCCGACGGCCTGGCTGTTGCTGGAGGACATCGTCGACCTGCAGCCGGGCGACTGGATCGTGCAGAACGGCGCCAATTCCGCCGTCGGCAAGATCCTCGTCGGCCTGGCGCGCGAGCGTGGCCTGCGTACCGTCAATATCGTGCGCCGGGCCGAGTTGCGCGGCCTGATCGCATCGCTGGGCGGCGACGCGGTGGTGGTCGACGACGGCGGCGATCTGGCGGCCAAGGTGCGCGCGGCTGCCGGCGGGGCGCCGGTGCGGCTGGCGATCGACTGCGTTGGCGGCCAGGCGACGCGCAGGCTGGTCGACGCCGTGTGCGATGGCGGCACGGTCTGCGTCTATGGCGGGCTGGCGGGCGAGGATAGTGCCGCGCCCACCCATGCGCTGGTGTTTCGCGGCGTGACCGTGACCGGCTTCATGCTGGGGCGCTTCCTGATGCGCCGCGACCGCGCGCGGATCACCGCGCTCTACGACGTTCTGGCGCAGCGCATCGCCGACGGGCGCATCGACGTGAAGGTCGAGAAGATCTATCCGATCGAGGAGATCGTCGAGGCGCTGCGGCACAGCGAAGGCTACGGCCGCGACGGCAAGATCCTGGTGGCGCCCAACGGCCCGATCGGCTGATGACGTCCGGCGCCGCCCTGCCTGCCGTTCACGACGGCTTCTGCGGCTTCGCTGGCGAGTTGCGGGCCGCGTGGCATGGCGTTGCCGGGACGGGAGTCAGCGGTGGCGACACGCTGTCGCTGTCTGCGGCCTTCGGCGACAAGCTTGCTGCCCGCTATCGAGAGCATCTGGAGACCTGGTCGCTGCTGCGCTACGGCCTGATGCCGTCGCCCGTCATGCATGTGGCGATGGATGTTGTCGATCGCCCAGCGCCGTCCAATGCCGCCTTGCGCTTCGTCCATTGGTTGCCCGCTTCGTCGGCAGAAGGCGCAACGCGCGACCGGCTGGCGCTGAGCGCGACAGTCGAGGCGGTCCACGCCTGCAAACCCGACCACGGCGCCGGGCCGGCGATTGTCGGCGCGCTGATGGCCGTGGAACCGGTGCTGCTGGGAACGCTTCCCGGCGAGGCG
>JBDZUM010000087.1:0-4127 GCA_040255215.1 Rhodospirillaceae bacterium | reverse complement strand
CGATCAGGCGGCGTCGTCGACCGGCTTGAGATCGACCGCGACGCCGAAAGTGTGGTGGCCGCCGCCCAGGATCACGCCGCGCACCGGGCTGACGTCGGAGAAATCGCGGCCCCAGGCGATGAGCACGTGCTGGTCGCTGACCACCAGGTCGTTGGTCGGGTCGACGTCGATCCAGCCCATCGCCTCGCCGCACCACACCGAGACCCAGGCGTGGCTGGCATCGGCGCCGCGCAGGGCTTCCTGGCCCGGCCGCGGGCGCGTGCGGATATAGCCCGAGACGTAGCGCGCCGACAGGCCGAGCGACCGCAGGCAGCCGATCTGCACATGGGCGAAGTCCTGGCAGACGCCGCGACGCAGCTTGAGTACTTGCAGCAGCGGCGTCGAGATATCGGTGGCGTCGGGGTCGTAGGCGAAGTCGGCCTTGATGCGATGCGTCAGGTCGATCGCGGCCTCGGCGATCGGCCGGCCCGGCGCGAAGGAGGGCAGGGCGTAGTCCAGCAGTTCGGGATGGCCGGCGATCAGCGGCGAGCGATGGACGAACTCGCTGGCCTCGACGGCGTGCGGAAAGCCGTCGTTCCACAGCGCGTCGCGCACGCTCTCCCAGGCCGGGCTGGCGGCGGCATCGCCGATCGCCGGAAAAGCCACGTCGACCCGGCTGCGCACCTCGACGATGAAATTGTCGTGGGTCTCCTTGATCGCCAGATAGGTCACCAGATTGCCGAAATGGTCGACCGATTCGCGGATCTCGCTGGCCCGTGGCGCGGAGATGATCTCCGACGACAGCACCTTCTGGTGCGGCAGCGCGCGGGCCTTCAGGTGCAGCGCATGCCACGCCAGATCCACCGGGCTGGCGTAGGAATAGCTGGTGCGATGGGACAGTTCGTACAGCATCGCTATCGTTTCTGGGCCGCGCGCTGCGAACCCAGCGCCTGCGCCGCCGGCACGTGGGTGAAGTAGGTGCGGGTGATGGCGTTGGACAGCGAGCGCAGGCTGTGGGCGCTCTCGTCGAGCAGGTCCTGTAGCATGGCCAGCGGCGCGCCTTCGCTGTGCTTGCCGGCATCGCCGCGCTCGAACAGGCGCACGACGGCGTTGAGGTCGTTGGCGATCTCGGCCACGGGCAGCACGGTGAGGTCGCCGGTCCGGTTGGGCAGCGCTTCCAGGTGTTCGTCGAGCCGTCGCAGCTGGAACGACAGGGAGCGCGGATTGCTGTCGTCGGCCAGCACCAGGTCGAGCACCGGCGCCGGCTGCAATGCCGCCAGATAGCGCGAGCGGTAGGTGATGGTCGAATCGCACAGCTCAAGCGCCAGCCGCATGGCGGGCTCCCACGCCACCGGCTGCAGCATGAAGGCGCCAAGCGCCCCCTGGCCAACGAACACGCCGCGTTCGATGCGCCGGCCGATATCGAGAAAGCGCCAGCCCGGTCCGCGCGTCATGTTCTCCGACGCCAGGCCGGAGAAGGTGGCGGAGAAGCGGATCAGATCGTCGAGCGCGGTGATCAGCCGGTCGATGTCGCCGAAGCCGTAGTCCAGCCGACGCCTTGCATCGCCCAGCATCTGGTTGATGGCCTGCCACATGTCGCCGGACAGCCGGTCGCGGACGGTGGCGCCGATGCGCTGGATGGCGCGGAACGTATCGTGCAGCGGCTGCTCGGGGCCGGCCGCCTGGGTCAGCGCCTGCGCCAGCACGCGCGAATCGGGCGGCGCTTGGGCGGCGGCGGTGTCGATCAGGCTGAAATGCTCGAGCGAATGGGCGATGGCGCGCAGTTCAGCCATGTCGCGCGGCCCCAGCGTGCCGGTCGCCAGCCGCCACAGCGCCGCGCGAAGCAGGCGCGAGCCGTTGTCCAGTCGTTCGACGTAACGCCCCAGCCAGAAGAGATTGTCGGCGGCGCGACTGGGCAGCACGGCGCCGGCCCGTTCGGGCGCCAGCCGTTGCGGCGCCGGCGCACCGACGCTGACGGAGCGGCTGCCGTCCTCGCTCAGCACCCAGACGTCCTTGCCGATGCCGTGGTGTCGCAGCGGCGCGCGGAAGAATTCGTGATGCGTCGAGGGAACGCGCGCATGCCCGCCGGGCATGGCGTGGTAGTCCTGCCCGTCGCGCACCAGGAAGGTGCGGACGATCACCGGATTGGGCATCAGCCCCTTGCTGGTCCAGGTTGGCGCCACCGAAGGCGTCACCAGCCGCTGGGCGACATAGGCATGCGGCTGCCGCCGCATGCGATCGACCAGCTCGGCCTGCGCGGCCTGATCGAGCGATGCGGGAAAGACCGGTTCCTCCAGCCGCGCGAAGCAGCGACGGATGGCGAAAGAGCCGATGTCGTGCAGCACCTCCTCCAGCGCCACCGCCTGGCCGCACCACAAGGTCGGCACAGCAGGAAGCAGCAATTCCTCGCCAAGCAGTGCCCGGCACAGCCCGGGAAGGAACGGCGCCAGCGCCGGCGTTTCCAGCACGCCGCTGCCGATGCCGTTGGCGACGGCGAGCTGGCCGCTGCGCACCGATTGCAGCATGCCGACCACGCCATCGGTCGAGGCGGAGTCGAGTTCGAGCGGATCGCACAGCCCGCTCTCGACCCGGCGCAGCAGCACGTCGACCGGCTTCAGGCCGTCCAGCGTCTTCATCGCCACCCGCCCGTCGCGCAGCGCCAGATCGGCGCCTTCGACCGAGGTCAGGCCCAGTGCGCGGGCAAGATAGACATGCTCGAAATAGGCATCGTGCTCGGGCCCCGGGGTGAGCAGCGCCATATGCGGGCTGTTGCGCGTCGGCGCGGCCAGGCTCTGCAGCGCGTTCTGCCACAGATCGAAGAACGGCCGCAGCGGATTGACCGGCTGGGTGCGGAACGCCTCCGGCATGGTACGCGCCAGCACCCGCCGGTTCTCCAGCGCATAACCGACGCCCGCGGCAAGCTGCGTTCGATCGGCCAGCACCGACCAGCCGCCATCCGGCAGCCGGACGAGGTCGGCGGCATAGCATTGCAGCATGCCGACCGGCGGCATGTCGGGATCGCGGCAGGGACGCAGGAACTCGGGATTGGGGAACACCAGGGCCGGCGGCAGCAGCCCGTCGCGCAGCAGCCTCTGGCGGCCGTAAATGTCGGACAGCAGGGCGTCGAGCAGACGGGCGCGCTGCGTCAGCCCGGCTTCGACGATCGCCCACTCATGCGCCTGGATGATGACCGGCAGCAGATCGAACTGCCACTGCTGCCCCAGGCCGCGCGGATCGGCATAGGCGTTGTAGAGCGCGCCGTCCTCGGCCAGCAGGCGGCTGGCATTCTCGGTGCGCTCCGCCAGCCCGGTGCCCGGCAGCGAATTGACGGCGCTGAGCAATGATTGCCAGTGCGGTCGCACGGCGCCCTGGCCGGTGACCATCTCGTCGAAGGCCGTGGCGAGATCGGCGAGCGCCGGCGCGGCTCTCTCTTCGGGAACGGTGGACATCGGCGATGGAACTGCGCCTGCGGCGACCTCGGTTACGGGGGGCGGACTTTATCAGCCTTTGCGCTGCCAGCGAAGATCGAGGGTGAGCGGGTGCTCCAGCGCGGTCGCCTCGGGTTCGGGCAGCACGGCGCCCTGGCTGTGGCCGAAGGGGAAGAAGCGGGCGCGGCGTCGCGCCTCGGCGGCGTTGGCGTTGACCGGGAACTGCTCGAAGTTGCGGCCGCCGGGATGCGCCACATGATAGGTACAGCCGCCGAGCGAGCGGCGGTTCCAGGCGTCGAACAGGTCGAACACCAGCGGCGCGTCGGGCGGAATGGTCGGATGCAACGCCGACGGCGGCTGCCAGGCGCGATAGCGCACGCCGGCGACGTACTCGCCCTCGACGCCGGTCGGCCGCAGCGGCAGGCGACGGCCGTTGCAGACGACGGCATGGCGGGGATCGACCAGCCCGCTGACCTTGACCTGCATGCGCTCGACCGACGAATCGACGAACCGCACCGTGCCGCCGGCCGCGCCTTCCTCGCCCAGCACGTGCCACGGCTCCAGCGCGTGGCGCAGCTCGATGTCGACGCCGCGATAGGCGACGCGGCCGATCTCGGGGAAGCGGAACTCCATGTGCGGCGCGAACCAGGCGGGATCGAACTCGTATCCGTTGCGGTTGAGATCCTCGATGACGTCGGCGAAATCCTGACGCACGAAATG
>JBDZUM010000086.1:0-18351 GCA_040255215.1 Rhodospirillaceae bacterium | reverse complement strand
TACGAACTGGAGCCATTGGCATTGCTGGCGGTGCGGCTGGGCGATCTCGTCGCCGGCGCCAGGGGCGCCATCGCATCCGTCGACCTGAACCCGGTCATGGCCGGAACGACGCAAGGCAGCTACCTGATCGCCGACGCGTTGATCGAGCGTGGTCAATAAAGAAGGAAACAATCCGTGTCCGATAATGCCACAACCGACGAAACCGTCGCCGAAGCCTACCTGTCGCTGCTTGCCAGCCGCGGCATCGACTACATCTTCGGCAACGCGGGTACGGATTTTCCGCCGATCATCGAGGCCTACTCGAAGGCGAAAACCGGCAATGCGTGCTTTCCGACGCCCGTGCTGGCGCCGCACGAGAACGTCGCCATCGCCATGGCGCATGGCTACTACATGGCGACCGGGCGCATGCAGGCGGTGATGGTGCATGTCGGCCTCGGCACCGCCAACGCCATGAACGGCATCATCAACGCGGCGCGGCAGAACGTGCCGGTGCTGTTCACGGCGGGGCGCACGCCGATCGTCGAGGAAGGCATGCTCGGCGGCCGCAACAACTACATCAACTGGGCGCAGGAGATGTTCGACCAGGCGGCGATGGTGCGCGAGTTCGTGAAATGGGACTACGAACTGCGCCAGCCGGTGCAGCTGCAAACGGTCGTGGACCGCGCCATCGCCCTGGCCCAGACCGACCCCAAGGGGCCGGTCTACCTGACGCTGCCGCGCGAAGTGCTGGCCAGCGGCATGAACGGATACAAGGTCGATGGCGTGCAGGGCATCGCCGCGGCGGCGTCGCCGCATGGCGATCCCGCGGCGCTGGCGCAGGCGGCGCAGTGGCTGTCGCAAGCCGAGAGGCCGCTGCTGATCACCTCGAATGTCGGCCGCGACCAGGGCAGCTTCGCCGCTCTCGACGCCTTCGCCAGGCGGCAAAACGTGCCGGTCGTGCAGTACCGGCCGCGCTATCTGTGCCTCGCCAGCGATCATCCCATGCATTGCGGCTACGACCCCAATGCGCTGCTCAAGGATGCCGACTTCGTGCTGGTCGCCGACAGCGACGTGCCGTGGCTGCCCGAGCAGGTCGATCTGCCGGCCGGATGCAAGGTGGTGCATGTCGGGCTCGATCCGCTGTTCGCGCGCTATCCGATCCGCGGTTTCCAGGCCGACCTCGCCGTCACCGGCGATCTGGAGGCGGCATTGAACTCCCTGGCGGCTGCATCGTCGTCCGCGGCCCTGCTGCGCAAGCGTGCCGAGCGCGTCGGTTCGTTCCAGAGCAAGCCGACGTGGAAGCCTAAGCCGGACGATCTCAAGACGCCGGCGATCATGACGCCGAAATGGGTCAGCACCTGCATCGAGCAGGCCAAGAGCGCCGATACGGTGGTGATCAACGAGTATCCGCTGCTGCTTGAGCAGGTCAGCTTCTCGCAGCCCGGCACCTACTTTTCGCACAGCCCGGCCGGCGGGCTGGGCTGGAGCATGGGCGCGGCGCTGGGCTTCAGGCTGGCCAAGCCGGACAGCACGATCATCGTCTGCGTCGGCGACGGCACCTACATGTTCGGCAATCCGACGCCGACGCATTTCGTCAGCCGCGCGATGGATCTGCCGTTCCTCTGCGTAGTGTTCAACAACGCGCGCTGGGCGGCGGTCCATCGCGCAACGCTGTCGATGTACCCGCACGGGCATGCGGCCAAGGACAACCAGCCGAGCTTTTCCTGCCTCGAGCCGTCGCCCGACTACGAAAAGCTGGTCGAGGCGTCCGGCGGTTACGGCGAGCGCGTCGACGATCCGGCGGAATTGCCGGCCGCTCTGGAACGCGCCTTGCATGCGGTGCAGGTGGAGAAGCGGCAGGCCGTGCTCAACGTCATCTGCGAAGCCGTTTACGTGCGCACCAGCTAGCAGGAGGGCAGTCAATGGACGGCATTCATGCTTTCGATCCCGATCTGGTGACGTTACCGGTCGATTCCTTCATCGACGGGCAGCGCGCCGTCGGCAAGGGCGGCGAGATCGAGGTGCGTCGGCCGTCCGACGGCAAGGTCGCCGCCCGATTCGCCGGCGCCGACGCCGAACTGGTCGACCAGGCGGTCTCCGTCGCCAAGAAGGCCTTTCGATCGACCGACTGGGCGCGCGCCGAACCGCGTCGGCGCGGCGCCGTGTTGCGGCGCTGGGCCGAGCTGGTCGAACGGCATACCGAAGAGCTGGCGCAGCTGGAATCGCTCAGCTCGTCGCGGGTTATCGCTGAAACGCGCGTGCGCGACGTCACGATCACGGCCGAACTGATCCGCTTCTACGGCGAGTGCGCCGACAAGCTGGAGGGTCAGGTTCTGGCCACGCGCGAGGACGTCTTCAGCCTGACTTTGCGCGAACCCTATGGCGTGGTGGGCGCGATCGCGCCCTGGAACGTCCCGATGGTGCTGGCGACCGCCAAATTCGCGCCCGCACTGGCGGCGGGCAATGCCGTCGTGCTGAAGCCTTCCGAACTGACACCGTTTACCGCCCTGCGCCTGGCGCAGCTGGCGATCGAGGCCGGGCTTCCCAAGGGTCTGTTCAACGTCGTGGTCGGCTATGGCCCCGAGGCCGGTTCGCCGCTGGTTCGCCATCCCGACGTCGGCTGCGTCAGTTTCACCGGTTCGACGGCGACCGGCGAAGCGGTGATGGTCGATGCCGCACGGCATGGCCTGAAGCCCGTGTCGCTGGAACTTGGCGGCAAGAGCCCGCAGCTGGTCTTCGCCGATATCCCCGACATCGATGCGGTGGCGGCGACGATCGCGTCGGGCGTGGCGCGCAACGCCGGCCAGCTCTGCTATTGCGGCAGCCGGCTGGTCGTCGAGCGCTCGATCGCGGACCAGCTTCTGGAGAAGGTCGCGGCGCTGCTGTGGGATGCCAAGCCCGGGCCGACCTGGAGCCTGGCGACGACGCTGGCTCCGATCATTTCGAGCCGTCAGGTCGATCGCATCGCCGACATCGTCGATCGCACCCGCGCCAGCGGCGACGAGATCGTCCTGGGCGGCGAGCGCGAGCAGACCAACGGCGGCGGCGCCTATTGGCGCCCGACGATCGTGCGGGCGCGGCCCGGCTCGCCGGTGGTCAACGAGGAAGTCTTCGGCCCCGTCCTGGCGGTGCAGACCTTCGACGACCTCGAAGAGGGGCTGGCGCTTGCCGACCACCCGATCTACGGCCTGGCCGGAGCGGTCCACACGCGCGACATCAACAAGGCGCTGATGGCCGCCCGCCGCATCGAAGCCGGGATGATCTGGGTCAACACCTACGGCCGCTCGCTCGATATCGGCTCGCCTTTCGGCGGCTACAAGCAGTCGGGCTTCGGCAAGGATTTCGGCGTTGCCGCGCTCGACAAGTATCTCAAGGGCAAGAGCGTCTGGATCCAGATGCAGCAGGGGCGCTGAAGGAATGGAACGACTGCGCGAAACGGATTTCTGGGCCGGGTTTCTGTGCATGGCGGTGGGCGGCGTCGCGTTGCTGCTGCTGGCCGACACGCGCATGGGCACGATGGCCGCGATGGGACCCGGTTTCATGCCGGTATGGCTGGCGCGGATCCTGATCGGCATTGGCGCCGTCGTGGCGTTGTTTTCGCGCTCGTCCGGTCCACTGACGCTGGATGCGCGCGTGCTGCGTCCGCTCGTGCTGCTGATCGGCGGCATCGTCCTCTACGCATTGGCGCTGCGCCCGGCGGGGTTCGCGCTGACCTCCTTCGCTTTGCTGCTGCTGGCCGCAGCGGCCGGTCGCGGCGTGCGCTGGCTCGAAGCGCTGATCGTCGCCGCACTCGGATCGGCGGCGGCGACGGTGCTGTTCATCAGCATTCTCAAGATCAATCTGCCGGTGTGGCCGTCATGAGCGGGCTGGGCAGTTTGCTCGACGGGCTGGCGACGGCATTCGCGCCGATCAATCTGCTGGCCTGCTTCGGCGGGGCGCTGGTCGGCACGCTGATCGGCGTGCTGCCCGGGCTCGGGCCGGTCGCGACGATCTCCATCCTGCTGCCGGTCACCTATTATCTCGACCCGACGGCGGCCCTGATCATGCTGGCCGGCATCTATTACGGCGCTCAGTACGGCGGATCGACGGCGGCGATCCTGGTCAATCTGCCGGGAGAGGCATCGTCGGTCGTCACCTGCCTCGACGGTTACCAGATGGCGCGTCAGGGCCGGGCTGGCAAGGCATTGGCGATCTCGGCCATCGGGTCGTTCTTCGCCGGCTGCGTCGCGACGATCCTGATCGCCATCTTCAGCCCGCCGCTGATCGCCGTGGCGCAGAGCTTCAGCGCCGTGGAGTACACCTCCCTGATGTCACTCGGCCTGGTCGGGGCCATGGTTCTGGCGCGAGGCTCGCTGCTGAAGGCCTTCGCCATGACCGTCCTTGGCCTGCTGCTGAGCCTCGTCGGCACCGATCCGGAGGTCGGCACGCGACGCATGACGCTGGGGCTGCCCGATCTCTATGACGGCATGGGATTCGTGGTCGTCGCCATGGGCCTGTTCGGCATCGCAGAGATTCTGCGCAACGTCGACAGCGGCGACACCCGCGCATTGGTGTCGGCCAAGCTCGACCGGCCATGGCCGACCCGGCGCGATCTGCGGGATGCCGCCCCGGCCATCGGGCGCGGCACGGCGGTCGGCTCGCTGCTCGGGGTGTTGCCGGGAGGCGGCGCCATCCTGAGTTCCTTCGCCGCTTACGCGATCGAAAAGCGGATCGCGCGCCATCCCGAGCGTTTCGGCACCGGCGTCATCGAGGGCGTGGCGGCGCCGGAAGCCGCGAACAACGCCGGCGCGCAGACCTCCTTCATTCCCATGCTGACGCTCGGCATACCGGCCAACGCCGTCATGGCGCTGATGGTCGGCGCGCTGATGCTGCATGGCGTTACGCCCGGACCGACGCTGATCGACGAGAAGCCGGAGCTGTTCTGGGGCGTCATCGCCAGCATGTGGCTCGGAAACCTCATGCTGCTGGTGATCAATCTGCCGCTGGTCGGACTGTGGGCGCGTCTGCTGCTGGTGCCCTACCGCGTGCTGTTTCCCGGCATCCTCCTGCTTTGCTGCATCGGGGTCTACAGCGTCAACAACAACGTCTTTGACCTCTATCTGCTCGCCGTGTTCGGCGTGCTGGGCTTCGTGCTGGCGGCGCTGGATTTCGAGCCCGGTCCCTTGGTGCTGGGCTTCGTTCTGGGGCCGCTGCTCGAGGAGAACTTCCGTCGCGCCATGGCACTCAGCGACGGCGACGGCAGCGTCTTCGTCACTCGGCCGATCAGCGCTGTCGTGCTGGCGATCGCCGTGGTCCTGCTCGCGTTCACCTTGATGCCGGCGGTGCGCCGGCAGCGCGAGCTGGCGTTCAAGGAGTAACTATCAACGAGTCTGAACAAGGAGGCATTCATGTTGCGCAGAATTTTCCTGACGGCCGGCGCCGCTGTCGCCCTGTGGGCATCGGCCGCGGGCGCAGAAGGCAAGTTTCCCGACCGGGCAATAACGATCGTCGTGCCTTACGGCGCCGGCGGCACCAACGACATCGTCGCCCGCGAAGTGGCGCAGAAGATGCAGACCTATCTCGGCCAGCCGGTCGTGGTCGAAAACAAGCCCGGCGCCAACGGCGCCATCGGCACCGGCTTCGTCGCTCGCGCCAAGGCCGACGGCTACACCATCGGAATCGCGCCGTCGAGCGTGCTGGCGATCAACGAGTGGCTCTACAAGGATCTGCCATACAACGTCGAGAAGGACTTCCAGCCGCTGTCGCTGGCAGGCACCACGCCCAACATCCTGATCGTCCATCCCTCGGTGCCCGCCTCGTCGATCGCCGAGTTCATCGCCCTGGCCAAGTCCAAGCCCGGCGGACTCGCCTATGCCTCGATGGGCGCGGGTTCCACCGGCCACCTCAATGGCGAGTTGTTCAAGACGCTGACCGGCACCGACATCAAGCACATTCCCTACAAGGGCAGCGGACCGGCGCTGAACGATCTGCTGGCCGGCCAGGTGCAGGCGATGTTCGACAATTTGTCGACGGCGCTGACGCACGTGAAGGCGGGCAAACTCAAGGGCCTCGGCGTCACCAGCCTGCAGCGCAGCCCGCTGGCGCCGGAAATCCCGACCATCGCCGAAACCGTCAAGGGCTTCGACGCCACTTCGTGGTTCGGCTTCCTGGCGCCCAAAGGCACGCCGCGACCGATCGTGGACAAGCTGTCGGGCGCCATCGTGAAGGCGCTCAACGAGCCGGACGTGCGCGAGCGGCTCGAGAAGAGCGGCCTGAAGATCGTGGCCAACAAGCCAGAGGAATTCGCCGCTTTCATCCGGGCGGAGAAGAAGAAGTGGGGAGGCGTGGTCGAGAAGGCCAACGTCAAGATCGAGCAGTAGCTTTCCCGCGTTGACCATCGGAACGGGCCTGCGGCATAAACTTGTGCCCGCAGGCCCCAAACTGGCAAGGCTTACAGACATGGCAAGAACGGCGAAGACGCCGCCGGTCGATACCGGCGACGAAGAGGCCGAAACCGCATCGAGCTCGCCGCGGCAGTTCGTCAACGGATTCGCGCGCGGCCTCAAGGTGATACGGGCTTTCGGGGAGGGCGCGGAACGGCTCACTCTTACTCAGGTTGCGGGCCGGGCGGGACTGACCCGCGCCGGGGCGCGGCGCCTGCTGCTGACGCTGGAGGAACTGGGCTATGCCAGCCATATCGGCCGGCAGTATTTCCTTACGCCCAAGGTGCTGTCGCTGGGCTATGCGTACATCTCCTCGATGCCGCTGTGGAACATCGCCCAGCCGATTCTGGGCCGGCTGGTGCAGGAGACGAACGAGACATGTTCGCTGTCGGTCCTCGACGATACCGACGTCGTCTACATACTGCGCATTCCCGTGCGGCGCATTCTGAGCGTCGGCGGCAATGTCGGTTCGCGGCTGCCGGCCTACGCCACGTCGATGGGGCGCATCCTGCTTGGCGGCCTGGCGCCGCATGAGGCGGCGTCGCTGCTGTCGAAGGTCGAAATGGTGCCGTACACGCACAGCACCATCACCGACGCGGCGAAACTCAAGAAGGTCATCGCCCAGGACATCGAGCGGGGCTATTCCTGGGTCGACGGCGAACTTGAGGAGCACATTTGCGGCCTGTCGGTGCCGGTGTTCGACGCCGAACGCAAGATCATCGCCGCGCTCAACATCTCCTTCAATCGTCCGCGCATATCGCGCGATGCCGTCGTGAAGAAGTTTCTGCCGACTTTGCGGCTTGCCGCCGATCAGATGAGCCGGTCGATGGTGATGCGCGAGCAGCGTCTGCCGGCCTGACCTCGAAAGTTTCACGAAATGCGGAGGCCGGGATTTTTCCCGGCCTTTTTTATTGACCTCGACGGTCCGACCGCCGATAGTGTGCGTATATAGAATTAATGTTCTAATAAAGAACATCATGAAGCCAACGACACTGCAACCGTGGAATTCCGGTTGCCCCGGCCGGAGTGACTGTTTCGACCATACGGGGCGTTCCTCCCGCGTTGACTTGCCCGCGCCGCCTTCGCGGTGGCGCGGGCCTTTTCCGCGGGAGAGAGGCAGGACGAGGAGACCGAGATGAACATGCGCCTGGCCAACGTCACCGCGGCGCCAGCCGTCCATGGCGATCCGCGCCGCATGGCCCTGGCGCCAGTGCTCGATACAAGGCTGGCCTGGTGGGAGCTGGGCAAGGGGCGGCCGGTGCTGTTCCTGCACGGTAATCCGACGAGTTCATACCTGTGGCGCAACGTCATGCCGCCGGTGGCCTTGCGCGCGCGGTGCGTGGCGCCGGATCTCGCCGGCATGGGGCGCTCCGAGCCCATGCCCGACGACGACTACTCCTATCTGGCGCACCGGCGCTATCTCGACGCCTGGATCGACCTCATGGGCTTCGACGAGCCCGTCGTGCTGGTGGTGCACGACTGGGGATCCGTGCTCGGCATGGACTACGCGCGGCGCAATCCCGGAAAGGTCGCGGGCATCGTCCACATGGAAGCCATCATCGCCGAGCGCCGCTATGCCGACTGGCGTCCGCAGGCGGCCGAATGGTTCTCTGCGCTGCGGTCGCCTGAAGGCGAAAGGCTGATCCTCGAGGACAATCTCTTCATCGAGGGCATCCTGCCGTCGGGCGTGCTCGGCGGATTGGCGCCGGCCGATCACGACGTCTATCGCCATCCGTTCCGCACGCCGGCGAGGCGGCGCCCGACGCTGGTGTGGCCGCGCGAGCTGCCGGTCGAGGGCGAGCCGGAGGCGATGGTATCGCTGATCGCCGCCAATGCGCGCTTCATGCGCGACAGCGACATGCCCAAGCATCTGATCGTGGCGGAACCGGGTTCGATGGTGAAAGGCGCGATTCTGGAAGAGTGCCGGACATGGCGCAACCAGACCGAATCTTCGGCGCGCGGCATGCATTTCATGGCCGAGGATTCGCCGCACGAGATCGCTGCCGCGATCGACGCGTTTCTCGACCGGCTCGACCACAAACGATGAAAACCGCAGGAGCGGAACGATGGCGCTGATCAACTACAACACCAAGGTGCAGTTCGATTTCGGCGCCTTGTCGACTCTCGCCGGAGAACTCGAGGCAGCCGGCGCGCGGCGTCCCCTGGTGGTGACCGACGTGGGGGTCGTCGCGGCGGGCCTGCTCGATCGGGTGCTGGCGGCGCTGCCGGCTGATGTCGCGCCGGCCTTGTTCGATGCCATGCCCGCCAACCCGACCGAGGCGGCGGCGACCGCCGCCCATGCCGCCTTTGTGGCAGCCGGCTGCGACAGCGTCATCGGCCTGGGCGGCGGATCGGCGATGGATGGCGCGAAGGCGGCGGCGATTCTTGCCAGCAACGAGGGACCGCTGGAGCGCTATGCCTATTACAACGTCGGCATGAACTTCCCGCCGAAGCTGCCGGTGCCGACCTTCGTGGTGCCGACCACGGCCGGAACGGGCAGCGAAGTGGCGCGCTCGGCCGTGCTGATCTTCGACAGCGGCCGCAAGTCGCTGCTGTTCGTAACGCCCGGAACCGTGCGCTGCGCCATTCTCGATCCGGAGCTGACGCTCACCCTGCCGCCGTCGATCACGGCGGCAACCGGGATGGATGCGATGGCGCATTGCCTGGAGACGTTCTGTTCGCCGCGCGTCAATCCGCCGGCCGACGCCATCGCGCTCGACGGTCTGCGTCGCGCTGCGACACATCTCGAACGCGCCGTTGCCGACGGCTCGGATCGAGAGGCGCGGTGGAACATGATGATGGCGGCGATGGAGGGCGCGCTTGCCTTCCAGAAGGGCATGGGGGCTGTGCATGCCCTGTCGCATCCGCTGGGCGCGCTGAAGCTGCACCATGGGACGCTCAATGCGGTGCTGATCCCCAGCGTGCTGCGCTACAACGCCGACCATCTGCAGGAAAAGCTCAAGGCCTTGCGCGATACCCTGAGACTGAAGGCCCGGGCGGACGTCGCCGACTGGTTCGCGGCCCTCAATCTGCGCATCGGCATGCCGGCCAGCCTTGGGGAAATGGGGGTGCCACGCGACCGCCTCGACGACATCGCCGAGGAGGCGATGGCAGATTCCTCGCATCCCAGCAATCCGCGGCCCATGACGCCGCAGGATTATCGCGCGGTGCTCGAGGCTGCCTTCTGAGCCGTTGATCGCTTGACAAACATCGATCGACGCGCAAGCATTGTGCGTTGTTAGAATAAAAGTGCGTATATCGCACAATCAAACAGAATCGCGACCCCGACCCCCGACCCCCGACCGGATGAAGGCCGCATGCGGCTGCCGGGCGTGTACGGGCGCGAGGGGCCAACAGGAAAGGAGCAGGCAAATGACGGCAATCAGGACTCTGGCGCTGACGGCGATGGCTGCGGCGCTGATCGGCGGCGCCTCGGCGCAGGCGTCGGAGATGACGCTGAAGGGCGTGAGCTGCTTTCCCGAGAAGACCTATTACTCCGAGCGCTTCGAGGATCTCGTCAAGCGCGTCAACGAACGCGGCAAGGGCATACTGCAGATCCGCTATCTCGGCGGCGCTCCGAAAGTCATGCCGCCGTTCGACGTGGGCAAGAATCTCAAGGACGGCGTGATCGACATCACCGGTTGCACCGCCGGTTTCTATCAGAATCTGGTGCCGGAGATCGACGCCATGAAGATGGTGGAGCTGCCGGTGGCCGAACTGCACAAGAACGGCGCCATCGCCTATCTCGACAAGCTGCACAACGAGAAGATGAACGCGCACTATCTCGGGCTTCTGAACGCCTATGGCGAGTTCCATCTCTATCTGAACAAGAAGATCGACAAGCCCGACCTTACTGGCATGAAGATCCGCGTCAGCCCGCTCTATCGCGCCATGGTCGAGAAGATGGGCGGTACGGCGGTGGCGTCGGCGCCGGCCGACATCTACACCATGATGGAGCGCGGCACGGTCGACGGCTTCGGCTGGCCGGTGCAGGGCATTTTCGACTTCAGCTGGCAGAAGGTGACGAAGTACCGGGTCGATCCCGGATTCTACCGCACCGAGATGGAGTACCTCGTCAATCTCGACGTCTGGAAGAAGCTGGACGCCAAGCAGAAGAAACTGCTCGAGGACGTGATGGCGGAGCTGGAGAAGGAAGACGTCAAGGAGCGTGGCGTCAACGAGCGGGAACGCAAGAAGCAGGAAGAGGCCGGGATGGTGCCGATCCGCTTCAGCCCGGAAGACGAGAAGAAATACATCGAAATCGGCCGCGAGGCTGCCTGGGAGTCGATCATCAAGGCCAGTCCCGAGCATGGTCCGAAGCTTCGCAAGTTGCTGACCGGCAAGTAGTCGGCGCCTGATGACCGATCGGCAGTCGGCCGCGCGCCGGATTTTCGGCGCAGTGCTGCTCTGGCATGGACGCATCGTGTCCATGCTGGGGCACGCGGCCGGCTGGGCGTTCGGCCTCGCCGCCGCCCTGATCTGCGCCGACATCGGCGTCCGCTATTTCGGTCTGGGCGCGCTGCCCTGGGTGATCGAGCTGACCGAATATCTGATGTTCGGCGCCGCCTTCCTGGGGGCGCCGTGGGTGCTGAAGCACAATGGCCACGTCTCTCTCGACATCCTCGCCACCAAGCTGCCGCCCGGCGCGGCACGGTCGGTCGAGACCCTGGCCTGGGGTTTCGGCCTCGCCGCCTCGCTGGCCATGCTGGTTTACGGCGCCGCGGCCTCATTCAGCGCGTGGCAGGACAACATGGTGACCGTGAAGACCTGGAGCTATGAGGAATGGCTGCTGCTGCTGCCGATCCCGGTTGCCGGATTCCTGATGGCGATCGACTTCGCCAGCCGGTTCGTTCTGCCGCCGCCGGCCGGCAAGCGCGCGCCCGTGGCGATGCCCTGAAATGGAGTGGTACTTCGCGCTTGCCCTGATGCTGGGCGCCGTCTGCCTGCTGATGGCGATAGGCCTGCCGGTCGCCTTCTCATTCATCGTCGCCAACATCGTCGGCGCATGGGTATTCATGGGCGGCGAGGCCGGCGTCACGGCCGTCATGCGGTCGATGCTGAGCGGCATCGCCAATTTCGGCCTGGCGCCCATTCCGCTGTTCATCTTCATGGGCGAGATCCTGTTCCAGACCGGCGTCGCCTTCACCGCCGTGAACGCCATCGACCGCCTGATCGCCCGCATACCCGGCCGCCTGTCGCTGGTGTCGATCGTCGGCGGCACGATCTTCGCGACCCTGTCCGGCTCGACCATCGCCAACACCGCCATGCTGGGCAGCGTGCTCCTGCCCGAGATGAAGGCGCGCGGCTATCATTCCAGCATGTCGATGGGGCCGATCATGGCGGTTGGCGGGATCGCCATGCTGATCCCGCCTTCGGCCCTGGCGGTGCTGCTGGCGAGCCTGGCGCACATTCCGGTCGCCGAGCTTCTGGTCGGCGGCGTCATTCCCGGCATCGTCATGAGCGCTCTCTTCGTCGGCTATGTCGTGTTGCGCTGCCTGATCAATCCGGCGCTGGCGCCATCCTACGAAATGGAAAGGCTGCCCTTCGTCGAACGCTGGAAGCCGTTCGTGATCTACGTGCTGCCGTTGTCGCTGATCTTCGTCGCCGTGCTGGGTTCCATTTTCGCCGGCATCGCCTCGCCGACCGATTCGGCGGCGCTGGGCGCTCTGATGTCGGCGCTGATCGCCGCCTGCTACCGGCGTCTGAGCTGGACCGCACTGAAGAAGTCGCTGCTGGAGACCGGCAAGATCTCGGTAATGATCCTGTTCATCGTCGCCGCCTCGACGTCGTTCTCGCAGATCCTGGCCTTTTCCGGCGCCACCGACGGGGCGCTGTCTTCGCTGCTTGAGCTGGAACTGACCCCGCTCACGGCGGTGCTGATGATGGTGGCGCTTCTGATCGTGCTGGGATGCTTCATCGATCAGGTCAGCATGATGCTGGTGACGCTGCCGTTCTACATGCCGCTGGCGGCGGCCCTGCAGATCGACGTGGTCTGGCTGGGTATCCTGATGTTGATCGCCATCGAGCTTGGCCTGCTGACGCCGCCCTTTGGCCTGCTGCTCTTCGTCATGAAGGGCGTGGTCACGACGGGCGATTCGCTGGGATCGATCTACCGCGCTGCTCTGCCATTCGTCGGACTGGAGCTTGTCGGGCTGGCGCTGTTCGTGGCGTTTCCCGCGCTCGTGCTATGGCTTCCCAGCCTGCTCTAGCGTGGTTACGCCGCATGCACCGCGTACGCGGCGCCGAGAATGGCGCCATAAAGCGTATGTGCGGCGATCGTCACCGCCGGCGTGCTGTAGCCGTAATGCAGGCCGAACGGGCCGGGCGGTTCGAGCCGGAACTTCGGCGAGGGCCCGTCGTGCTCGCTCGCCATGCGCGGATGTATGTAGGGCAGCACCGGCAGGAACACTGTGACGACGAACAGGCCGTGCATCAGCCCGAGCAGGCTGCCCAACAGCCAGCCTGCCTGGCCGATCGTCTCGAAGGCGTAGGCGTAAAGGAATGCCAACAACAATCCCATGATCGAATAGACGATCGAACCCAGCGCCATCGCATTTCGGCGCGTCGGCGACAGCGCCGTGCCACATAGATAGGGCAGGCTGAGACGCGACAGACCAAACAGAGGGCCGCACTGCATAAGGACGGTCATCGCGCCAGTCGCTATGCCGCCCCATATCAGCGCCACCCATACGTTGATCGGCGGCAGGATGGCGAGAAGCGTCATGCTGCGCGTTTCCGTTCGGCGTCAGCGATGGCCAGTGCCGCATGGATCAGGCCGGAATGGCTGAAAGCCTGGGGAAAATTTCCCAGCATGGCGCCGCTGGCCGCATCAAGCTCCTCGGCATAGAGCCCCAGCTCGTTGGCATAGCCGAGAAGATTTTCCATCCGGCGGCGCGCTTCATCTACTCGCCCGGCGCGCGCCAGATAGGCGACGGCCCAGAAGCTGCAGATCACAAACGTGCCTTCGCGGCCGCGCTGCACGTCCACTCCTTCCGAATAGCGCCGTATCAAACCGCGTGGACCGCCCAATTCCCTCTCGATCCGTTCCCAGGTCGACATCATGCGCGGATCGCGCGCTTCGACGAAACCGGCGGTCGGCAGAAGCAGCAGAGTAGCGTCGAGAAAATCCTCGCCGAACGCCCCGATCCAGCTGCCGCGCTCGGGAGCGAGTGCCTTCTCGTGGAGGGCGTCGCGGATGCGTTGGCGTTCGCGATCGAAGCGCTCGCGCGGCACGGACAGGATGCCTTCGTCGTGCAATCGGATCAGATTGTCGAGGCACGACCAGCACATCACCTTAGACCAGGTGTTGTGCCGCCGTCCGTGGCGGTACTCCCAGAACCCGTTGTCCGGCTGCTGCCAACCGGCGCAGGCGGCTTCGCCGATCTTGATCAGGAGGCTCTTCTCGGAAGGGCGCAGAGCGTGCCCGCGATCAAGATAGATCGTCGCAGCGGCGACCAGCGAGCCGAATATGTCGAGCTGCAGATGGTTCTTGGCGGAATTTCCGATGCGCACCGGACCCGTTTCGCGGTACCCGGACAGATGGTCCAACGTCCGCTCGCCGAACCAGGTCCGGCCGTAGAGATCGTAGAGCGGCTTCAGCTTCGGGTGCGTAAGTTTCGTCGCATGCATCAGCCAGCCGAAAAAATCCTTCGCCTCCGAGAGAAATCCTGTGTCGATGAAGGATTCCATCATGAAAGCGGCATCGCGCAGCCAGCAGTAGCGATAGTCCCAGTTGCGGCCGCCCCCGATGGCTTCCGGCAGGGAGCAGGTCGGCGCGGCGACGACGGCGCCGGACAGGCAGAATTGCAGCGATTTCAACACCAGGGCGCTGCGGACCACTTGGTTGCGGAAGGGTCCACGATAGGTGCACTGATCGCTCCAGCGCCGCCACCAATGGGTGGTGGCATCGAGTTTGCGCTGCGCCTCCGCGTCCAGGAGCGGAATCGTCGCCGGTTCGCCCGCGGCAAAGGACAGCGACACGCAGCGGCGGTCGCCCACGGCAAGCCTGACGCGACCGCAGAGGCTGGCGGGCGTCGTTGCCTCTAGGGGTATGTCGGTGCGCAGCAGGAACAGGCTGCCGCTGTCTCCGAGCGTCCAGCCGAGCCGGCCGCGACTGCGGATTCGCGGGCGGCGGCGTCCATAGTCTGGAGCAGGCTCGAATGTCACTTCGATCTCGGGTTCGCCATCGAGCGCGTCGACGATGCGCAGCAATTCACGCTGCGGTTCGGGCTCCTGAACCAACTGACCGCCAATGACGAGAAAATCGGTGAGTCTGATCGTCCCTGATGGACCGCTTATGGTGGTTTCCAGGACATTGGTGCCGTCGAGATAACGCCGCTCGCAATACGCGGCATCGCGCAGGGCAATTGCCAGCCTGCCTCCTTTCCTTCGATCGAGAATGGCGGCGAAGAGCGAAGGGCTGTCGAAATCGGGAAGGCACAGCCATTCGACGGCGCCATTCCTGGCGACCAGAGCGGCAGTCCGGCAATCGCCGATCAGCGCATAGTCGCCAATTGCCGGCCAATGCTTGTCTGTCATTGCCGGGCTTGCCCGTTGCGCGCGCTCGCACGGCGCCAGCCGAGGCGCTGCGGCAGGGCGGCAATGGTTGTCAACGCTTGTTGCAGCGTCCGCCGCACCGGCACGGGATGCTCGCGGGCACGGCCGGCAAACGGCCCGCGCGCTGCGAAATCGCCGGCGACGGGAACGAAGAGATTGCCCTCGCTCGACGCCATCGCCGCGTCGGTCAGCTGCCCGTCATAGCCTTTCCGCGCCAGGATGCGGTCCAGAATGCCTGGCATGACGCGCTGCCCCAGGATCGTCTTTACAGTCGGCCAGCCTACCCAGACTTCGCGTCGCGGATGGCGCGCGGCCTGGAAGATCGCCTCGGCCGCGAATTCCGGTTCGAAAATCGGCGGCACCGGCTGCGGCCTGTGGCCCATGCGATTGCGTGCCCACTGGAACTGCGGGGTGTTCATTCCCGGAAGGTGAACCACCGCCAGGCGAATGCGGCTGCGATCGTGCAGCAATTCGGAGCGCAACGAATCGGTGAAGCCGAGCATTGCGTGCTTGGCGGCGCAATACGGGGCCTGGAGAGGAATCGACCGGTAGGCCAGTGCAGAGCCGACTTGAACGATGACGCCGCGGTCGCGTGACTTCATGCGCCGCAACGCCGTTAGCGTGCCGTTTACGGTACCGAGATACGTCACCGCCGTCGCACGGGCGAACTCCAGCGGGGTGATGTCTGCGACAGGCGCGAAGATCGTGGCCATGGCGCCGTTGATCCAGACATCGATAGGCCCGAACCGGCTTTCGACGTCCTGCGCCGCAGCCTCCAGCGCGTCGGCGTCTGTGACGTCGAGGGGGCAGATTGCGGCGTCACCGCCCCTGTCGCGCACCTCCGCCGCCGTTTGCTCCAAGCGGTCGTGACCGCGTGCGATCAGCCCGATCCGCGCGCCAGCGGCGGCGAAACGCCTGGCCGTCGCACGGCCAATTCCGGCCGATGCGCCGGTAATCACGACCGTTTGTTGCTGCAATTTGCGCCGCTCCCTGCTGTTTCGCGAAGGCGTTCCTCCTGTGCAACGGCCGGTGGCGGCGGCAGGTTTCGTCGGATACCGCGATAGTTGGCCGCGCCGGGAACTCCCTGCGCCGATCGGAGCTTTCGCAAGAGTGAGCCCATCTGATCGGTGCCTCAGGGAGAGAACATGCAGGTCAAACGTCTTGCCGCCGACGGGCGGCGCAGCTTCGCGGTCGTGCTCGACAGGGGCGACGAGGCGATGAAATGTCTGCTGCAGTTCGCTGCCGAGCACGAGGTCGACGCGGGCCATTTCACCGGCCTTGGCGCGTTCGAGCACGTGGTCCTCGGCTATTTCGACATGGAAGCCAAGGACTACGAACGTATCCCGCTCGACGAGCAGGTTGAGATCGTTTCCCTGGTGGGAAATTTCGCGCGCAAGGACGACGACATCCGCATGCACGCGCATGTCGTGGTGGCGCGTCGGGACGGGCGTGCGTTTGGCGGCCATCTACTCGAAGGCCGTGTCAGGCCAATCCTTGAAATCGTCGTCGAGGACGAGCCGTCGCATATGCGACGGCATACGGATGCCGACACCGGCCTGCCACTGCTGAAGCTTTGAACGTCTTAAGAGAAGGAGGCGTGCTTGGAGAGCGCAACGGCCATCGGTCGGACCTGCTGGGCCATTGCCGAAGGCTACATTCCGAACCGCAGCCACGGGCCGCAGCCGGAGATGCTGAGCCATGAAACGCTTTGCCTGCTGAATACCAGCGGCAGCGATGCCGAGATCGAGATCACCCTCTATTTCGCCGACCGCGAGCCGGCCGGACCGTACCGGGTGACCGTCGGCGCCCGGCGCACGCGACATTTGCGCCTGAACGATCTCGACGATCCGCAGCCGGTGCCGCGCGGCACCGACTACGCCTGCGTCATCCGTTCCTCGGTGGCCATCGTCGTACAGCATACCCGGCTCGACAGCCGACAGGCCGAGAACGCCCTGATCAGCACCGTAGCCTTTCCCTGTTGAAGGAGAATTCTTCCCATGGCCAGCACCGTCGCCGATTTCACGCTTCAGCGTCTTTCCGACTGGGGCATCAAGCGTCTCTACGGATTCCCGGGTGATGGAATCAACGGCATCCTCGGTGCCCTCGACAAGGCGCTGGACAGGTTCGAGTTCGTGCAGACGCGGCACGAGGAGGAAGCCGCCTTCATGGCCTGCGCCCATGCCAAGTATAGCGGCGAGGTCGGGGTCTGCCTGGCGACGTCCGGTCCCGGCGCGATCCATCTGCTGAACGGCCTCTACGACGCCAAGCTCGATCACCAGCCGGTGCTGGCCATCGTCGGACAGCAGTCGCGGCTGGCGCTGGGCGGGCATTACCAGCAGGAAGTCGATCTGACGTCGCTGTTCAAGGACGTGGCCGGCGATTACGTCCACATGTGCACCGCTCCGGCGCAAATGCGCCATCTGATCGATCGGGCGCTGCGCATCGCCAAGGCCGAACGCTGCGTCACCTGCATCGTGGTGCCCAACGACGTTCAGGAGATGGACGCCGCCGAACCGCCGCACGAGCACGGAACGGTGCATTCCGGCATCGGCTACGCCCAGCCGCACATCGTGCCGAGCGAAGACCAGCTGGCCCAGGCTGCGGCCGTGCTCAACGACGGCAAGAAGGTTGCGATGCTGGTGGGCGCCGGAGCGCTCGGCGCCAGCGCCGAAGTGCTGGAGGTCGCCGACACGCTGGGCGCCGGCGTCGCCAAGGCGCTGCTGGGTCGCGCGGCGGTGCCGGACGAGGTGCCGTTCGTCACCGGGCAGATCGGGCTGCTCGGCACGCGGCCGTCCTACGAGCTGATGCGCGACTGCGATACGCTGTTGATGGTCGGTTCGAGCTTTCCCTATTCGGAGTTTCTGCCCAAGGAAGGAAGCGCTCGCGCGGTGCAAATCGACATCAATCCCAAAATGCTGTCGATCCGCTATCCGATGGAAGTCAACCTGGTCGGCGACGCGGCAGAGACGCTGCGAGCACTGCTGCCGCATCTGAAACGCAACGAAGATCGGTCGTGGCGCCAGACGATAGAGAAATCGGTCGCCGAATGGTGGGAGGACGAAAAGGAACGCGCCCATCTCGACGCCGATCCGGTCAATCCGGAGCTGTTGTTCTGGAAACTGTCGGAGCAATTGCCAGACGATGCCATCATCAGCGCCGATTCCGGCACCTCGGCCAACTGGTTCGCGCGCGCTTTGCGCCTGCGCGAGGGCATGATGGCATCGGTATCCGGCACGCTGGCGACGATGTGCTGCGGCGTGCCCTATGCCACTGCAGCGAAATTCTGCCATCCGGACCGCGTGTCGATCGCTTTCGTCGGCGACGGCGCCATGCAGATGCTGGGGCTGAACGGCCTGATCACCATCGCCAAGTACTGGCGCGAGTGGAAGGATCC